>CAZUKP010000147.1:0-5660 GCA_964620915.1 uncultured Hyphomicrobium sp.
TAGGCGCCGGTCACCGCGTCGATTTGGTCGTCCTGATCGATCCGGTTGACGTTTACCTGTGGCGCTTCGTGGGTCCGATTGTAAAAAAATTCCATCGGGCATGGCGTTTAGGCCGAGAGCCAATTGACGCGAGCGACACCTTTCACCGAGTTTGGTTGGAGCTAGCGAGACTTGAGTCGTCCTTAAGGGCAGGCCGGCTACCCTATCACTGGACGAACTATTGGCGTAATCGGCGAGACGGGATACGAAATCGACTTGGCATCACGCAAAGGAAGGGCGAGGCCTTCAAGAAGGCTAGAGCATCGCGAGAGCGACCAAGGAGACGGCGGCGGGATAGCGATGATCCTGTAAAGGTTGAGCGGACAAAAACCTATCATAGACTAATGTCAGGCTACCAACCTTCGCCGCTTGACGTTCCAATCTTGTATTTCGCTCTCGGCTACAGCGGAAGAGGGTGGCGTGGCATCAGTTCGGACATGGAATTCATCGACGATCCCAATCGCCACATACCCAACGCGTCCGATTGGAATTTGGTGCGTGCTCGTCTCGATTATTTGGACAGATGAATCCGGATTAACCCCACTGTCGGACCATTGTCCTAGCGGATCTAGCGGCGTCAATGCTCAGAGTGACCAGGTGAACCGCTTGGCTACGACTTTAAGCTGAGCCACTTCACGCCGTCGGCCCCGCCCTGCACATGGACAGGAAGAGTCGTCTAGTTATTGTACCAATTCGCCGTCCGTACCGGGCTATTGCTCGCGCAAGCGACGCCGAGATTCGTTCACTCTGATTGAAGATCTGCATCCATACCACGAGCTCGTCATCCTTAAAGTGTTCAAGCTTGTTGGGGCATTGGGTTGCGCCTCGTGAATACTTCCAACCGGTGCTGATGGCGCGAAAGTGCCGATAAGATACGAGACGAGAGACAGTATCTGGTTTCATGCCGACGATTTCGTGCGGGAGCCAGCGGGCTTGCGGACCGCAGCGGTCCGGCGCCACTGTCCACTTCCACAGCAATGAATCGCTTGGCGCTTTGGACCGGTAATAGAAATCGACGTGACGCCGGACCCCTTTTTTTACTGAGTTCGTCGCGCTCTCTATCCAGAAACCTCGATACTGCAGATACCCACTTTTGCTGCGTCCCGCCAAGTCGAACACGGAGTTCTTGTCTGAAGTGAGGACGAGCTCATCGATGTCGGCGTTTGCAACGGCCTCCGCCGAGCTGAGAAACCGGTGCCTTGCATGCTCGAGCATCCCCAGCTGCAAGAAATTTGAATCCCAGGGAATTCCCTGCAAACCTAGATCGCGCTCAGAGCCGGTAGGACCATACTTGAACGGCCAGTGAACGACTACGGCAACCTCAATCCCCGGAACACTCGCGATAGCGTCATGGACTGCCAGCGTGTCATACTTTGTGGATGCGTTGTCATAGACGAGAACTGCGTTACATCCGTGGTGGCGAGCAAAGAAGTATGCCCAGTCATGAATCCACGCAAGTTCGTTGTTCTTCGATTGTGTGAGCAGGACCCGTCTACCATGGAATAGATCAGCGTGGTTTGGCTGGACGCTGAGGCGTCTCTGTCGGAACACGGCCCCGGAAAGATCAATATTAGAGGCTGATGTGCGAAGCCAAAGCAGTGATAGATTTAGTCTGTTATCGCCACGCGTCAGCGAGGATAGGTCTTCATCAATCGACGGAGCGGGATGTACGAGACGCTTCAGTACCGAGGCTACGACTGGCTGGAGATTGAACAAGGGCGGACCGACAAAGACCCAATCGGCTCCATCAGCAGATCTGAAGCAATCATAGAAGATCGTCAGATCATCGAACTTCTCTTCATAGTCCGCCGCTCTGAGATCTGGCGGTCGTGGCATCTCCCGGCGAACCGAATGTCGCGGATCCAATTCGAGTGGCGATAATTCGATTAGCTTCATGCGAAAGCTTGCTCGATCCGACGATTGCAGCTCACTTTTTCGGGCTAGTCCTCTAAGCAACATAATGGTGCCTCGAGGGAGGCGCCAGTTTCAAAATGAAGCGAGCAGAACAGCTAAAGGTAATAGATACACTCTTCGCCGTCCTCAGAGGCTGGTTCTTGCAACGGCGGGCTGAAGCGCGGGCGTCCACTCCGGTCAAAAATCTGCCAACTTTGTCGCGCGTAGCTAAACTTAGTAAGAGAATCTAGACTTCTTCCTCGGGAACTAGCGGTGACCAGCTTTGCAGACAGTTTAAGAACCGCCTCAAAAAGCACTATGAGAGCAAGAGCAGGCAAAGGCTACTTTCTCCAGGTCGACTAATGATCTCTCGTCCGTCAGCAACAGAAGCTGAACTCAACCGATATCGGGATATCACAGGTGAGCCTTCAAGGGGTCACTTACTAGCGAGACTTTTTTCCCTATTCGTCGCGGTCTGTGAAAGTAGGCGGTATTCCGCTGCCGTCAGTAAGATGCACGGAATCCGATACGTCTCGCAGATGACGCGCCTTGCTAATGCTCATGTTCGTGTTGGGATGAGCGCTGAGTACTTTTACACGCACGAATACTATCAGCCGGAAAGAAGAAGCGCATGGCAACGACATGTCAGCGCTCACAAGTCGCAATGGACGCTTATAGAGCGTCACAACGGACAACGCGACTACGATTCTTTGTGGGACAAGATTGCCTTCTTGCAGGCGGCAAACACCTATGGACTCCCCGCAGTACAACCTATCGGTATTTTTGTTGATGGCGTTATTTTGGAGTCACCACGCTTAGCGCCGCAAACAGATTTATTCTCCAAACCGAGTAGAGCGATGATGGGAAACGGCGCCACTCTCTGGCGTTATAGGGACGGGGCGTACTCGAATTCAAGCGGGAAACCTCTTACGTTTGAATGGCAAGATCTCCGCGAGTATCTGCGCCAGCAGTCAAAGCGGGGCCTACTTCTGCAGCCCGCAGTTCAGAATCATCAAAAGCTTCGGGCGCTGACAAACGGCGCCCTGGCTACACTTCGACTCGTTACTTGTCTGACACCCACTGGTTCAATTGACCTAATGCCGCCGGTTCTCAGGATGCCGTGGGGAGCGGCTATCGTTGACAATTTTTGCAAAGGTGGCCTCGTTGCCCCTGTCGACATTCACACCGGTCGCATAATCGGTCCGGCTTACCGTAAGCACGAAAGACTGGGATCCATACGAGAGATCACGCATCCTGACACCGGCTTAGCCTTTGAAGACTTTGAGGTGCCGCTATGGCGAGAGGTCATTGACCTATCGGCAAAGGCCCACACTTGCTTTCCGTCCATGTGCTTTATTGGGTGGGATATAGCGATACTCGACGAGGGCCCGGCTATCGTTGAGGGTAATCCATTTTGGGGCAACAACCTCATTCCTTTGGCGCACCGGCTCAGCCTAGCAGACACTCAATTTGTGCCGTACTGGTTGCATCACTACGAGTCTGCGCAGTTGCCCACCATGATCAGTGAACCCGTAAGCATTAACGGACAGCGCTCCGCTAGCAAAGTTGTCAGGACGCCAAAAGAGAGGCTGGAGCCTCTTTAGCGGGGCAAAGAAGGTACTGTCGGTTCCCATCAAACTTTCATTGACGATTCTGCGCATAGCACGGAGCGGAGGCTGTTCCGCAGGACGTGGAAGGCGGCAAGGAGGCGCACAAAGCCTTTGCGGAGGCTGTTTCGCAAGCCGCAAGTGACACGGGCTGCGAGGAAGCACTTAAGAGGCGTGGTCGATCGAGGTATTATCTACCGCGCCAAACTGAGGCGCAGCCTGTTGCGACAGACGACCTTCGTTGCAGGTTACCGGGAGCTGTGGGAAGACAACGACCTGCTACCTGCTCGGTACCGTTCTTTGCCCAGAAGCGCAAAGGCTTCAAATGGGCGTCGTCCAAAACGAAACAATGGACGTAGCGAGAAACGTCTTAAAGGTCGCGTCCTTCTCCCCATTTTACATTCAGGAGATTTCGGGTGACCGCCCAGGCGTTGTAGGAGAGAGATGCGGCATACTAAGACCTCGCATCGGCATCGTCACAACGATTGGCAGCGACCATTATAAGAGCTTCCGCAGCCTTGAGGCGACCGCAAAAAAGAAGGGCGTGCTTGTTGAGAGATTGCCCGAGTCAGGCATTGCAATTTTGAATGAGGATGATCCGCACGTGCGTGCCATGGCGCATAGGACACGAGCCCGTGTTCTAACTTTTGGCATATCTTCTGACGCTGTTGTTCGAGCGACGGAGGTCTCCGGTTCGTGGCCGGAGCGCCTCCGACTCACGGTCAAGTACAAAAACCAAAAAGAGAATGTCTGCACCCAACTGGTCGGACAATTCTGGGTGCCCTCTGTGCTCGCTGCGATCGCGGGGGGATTGCCTGTGGTCTCGATCTTAAAACCTGCGCCCACTGTGTGCGTGACTTCAGCGCTACGATGGGACGGCGTTCTGTGCACGAGCGCTCAGACCATGCGTCATACATTCTCGATACACATAAGGCACCTTTTTTGACACTTGCGGCCAGCTACCATTTGGTCAGCAAAGCACAGGCGTCACGTAAGACGATGGTGATCGGCACAGTGTCTGACTATCCTGGTGCAGCGAGCAGCCGCTATCGCAGGCTTGGCAGCGGCTTCAAAGGGGGAGTTACTGTGGGCGAAGCGAATGTTAGAGAGGCAGTCTGGAGGACAGGGCAGCGTGCGCCCCTCAAACGTTGTAGTAGCGCCGATACCAATCAACGAACGCCTCGATGCCTGTCTCGAGGGACGTCTTTGGTGCGAAGCCGAAATCGGACTCAAGGTCGGCTACATCGGCGTAGGTGACCGGGACTTCTCCAGGCTGGGCCGGCAAGAACTTCATTGTCGCCTTGCTGTCCAGCGCCTTCTCGACGCAAGCGATGAAGTCCAATAGCTTTACAGGATGATGATTGCCGATATTGTAGAGCCGGTATGGAGCCGATGAGGATCCCGGATCCGGACTCTCCCCCGACCAACCTGGATTTGGCGCAGCACTCTTGTCGGAAACGCGAAGGATGCCTTCGACGACATCGTCGATATAGGTGAAATCGCGCGCGTTTTTGCCGTTGTTAAAGATATCGATCGGCTCGCCCGCTAAAATCCTTCGCGTAAATATGAACGGCGCCATGTCGGGCCGACCCCATGGGCCGTACACCGTGAAGAAGCGCAAACCCGTGGTTGGCATCCCGAACAGATGGGCATAACTATGCGCCATCAACTCATTCGCCTTCTTGCTTGCGGCATAGAGGCTGACCGGATGATCAACGTTATCATGCACGCTAAAGGGCGTACGTGTGTTCGCACCGTAGACTGAACTCGATGACGCGAAAACAAGGTGTTCCACGGCATGGTGCCGACACGCCTCGAGGACGTTGAGAAAACCAATAAGATTGGATTGGGCATACTCGTGGGGGTGTGTCAGCGAATGGCGCACACCAGCTTGGGCCGCAAGATGGATAACGCGCCGGAAGTTGCCCTCGGCAAAAAGTTTGTCGACTGCAGGTTGGTCGGCGAGATCACCTTTCACGAAGCTGAAGCCGTTGCAGCCTTCTAGGTTCGCAAGCCTCGCTTCCTTTAGGTCCACATCGTAGTAGGGGCTCAGATTATCGAACCCAACCACCTCGTCTCCGCGGGCGAGCAGGGCCTGCGCCGTGTGGAACCCTATGAAGC
>CAZUKP010000148.1:0-5634 GCA_964620915.1 uncultured Hyphomicrobium sp.
CGTAGCGCGGCATCGAGGCCTGCATCATCTCCACCGCGCAGCAGGCGAGCCCGAACGTCATCCACATCAGCGAGCCCGTGCGCGCCCAGTTGATGAGGTCGTCCGTCGACGTGACGAGAAAGCCTTTGTCTGCGAGCTTGTTGGAAATCTGGGTAAAGCCCTCATCGCCTGGCTTTACGAGCAGACCGCCCGACTGTGGCTCTTGAGGCGTGATCAATCCCATTCCAGCGCCCCCTTTCTCCACTCATAGATAAAGCCGACGGTCAGGACAGCCAGGAAGACGACCATCGCCCAGAAACCGAAGACGCCGATGTCGCCGAACGCAACCGCCCAGGGAAAGAGGAAGGCGATCTCAAGATCGAAGATGATGAAGAGCAGAGCGACCAGATAGTAGCGGATGTCGAACTTCATACGCGCATCATCAAAGGCGTTGAAGCCGCATTCGTAGGCTGAGACCTTTTCGGGATCGGGATTGCGCACCGCTATCAAGAACGGCACCGTCATCAGAATCGCGGCGATAGCAAGCGCCACCGCGATGAAGATCGCGATCGGCAGGTAATCTAGAAACAGCTGGTCCATGGTGCCGCTCGGGGTCCATGCGCCGCCTGGCCGCTGCGGCGCAGCATTTACCCTTTGGTGTTAACGCACACCCTGATCCGGTGCAACCGGCCATGAACGGGTACGTGCCGATGGATCGCGGAGCCGGTGCGAACGGGCACCTACGAGCAGCGCAAGCTTTTTCGTTCGCGGGCGCTGATCTGCGCAGACGCTGGGTTGCGCACACCAGCCGTCAACAGAGCACAACGTCCGCTGCCGCGAGGCTTCTTTTAGTTTGTGTCATTGAAATAAATGGCGCGAGAGACGGGACTTGAACCCGCGACCTCCGGCGTGACAGGCCGGCGCTCTAACCAACTGAGCTACTCCCGCAATCGAAAACGCGCGCCCAAAAAGAGCGCGCTGTCACGAACCGATCACTTACGAGTTGGCCCCCTTTTAGTCAAGAAGCTGCACTTTCGCTCACGGGCGCTGACCCGCGCAGACGCTGGGGCGCGCACGGGCCGTCAACAGAGCACAACGCCCTCTGTCGCGAGGCTTCTTTCAGCTTATGTCACTGAAGTAATGGTGGGCGGTGAGAGGGTCGAACTCCCGACATCCTCGGTGTAAACGAGGCGCTCTACCACTGAGCTAACCGCCCGAAAGGCCGTTCGGGCACGAGGCAATAGGCAGTGGGCAGTGGGCAGTCAAGCGCAGATCGTCCCCTACTGCCGACTGCCCCTTGCCTACTGCCCAAAACAAGGGACGCGCCGCTATCACCGCGACGCGCCCCAAAAACATAGAAGAACAGACGAGCGTATTAGTTCAACAGATCCTTCAAGCCCTTTGAGGGGCTGAACTTGGGAACGCGCGACGCGGGGATGTTGATCGTGGCACCGGTGGCGGGGTTACGTCCCTCGCGGGCCTTGCGCTGTACGACCTTGAACGTGCCGAAATCGGGGATTCGGGTTTCCTCACCCTTCGTCATGCAGCCCTTAATATGCTCGAGCATCGCATCGACCGCGACGCCCGCCTTTTCCTTGGTGAGCTCGGCCTCCTTGGCGACGGCATCGATCAAATCTTTTTTGCTCATCTTCTTTCCGTCCTTTGCGCTCGGAATGCGTCTGGGCGGCCTGGCGTCGGGCGCTCAGGCTCGCTACGAGTGCTGCTGCGGGGGCAACAGAGGGGGCACACAAGCGCCCAATCTATGCCCTCGTCAAGGGGGGGAACCCCCCAAATTGCCCGAAAAACGGGGGGAAATCGGGTATCAAGGTGCACGGAGCGAGAACAGATGCCCCGCACCTGGAAAGGTGCGGGGGCAACATTGTCGTTCGACGGCGAAACTTAGCGCTTCGTTAACCTCAGTGAGCGGTCAGCCGTGAGCCGGTCTTGTCCTCGTCCTCACTTTGGACGGGCTGGGCCGTCTGGCTCGCTTCATCCCAGCTTACCGGCTCAGGCATCCTCACGAGTGCCGACTTCAAGACGTCCTCAACCCGGGCCGCGGGTACGATGTCGATCTTGCTCTTGATCCGCTCAGAGATCTCAGAGAGATCCTTCACGTTCTCCTCAGGGATGATGACCGTCTTGATGCCACCTCTGAGGGCTGCAAGCAGCTTCTCCTTCAAGCCACCGATCGGCAGCACCCGGCCGCGTAGCGTGATTTCGCCGGTCATGGCGACATCCTTGCGCACGGGAATGCCAGTCAGCACCGAAATGATCGCCGTGACCATAGCCACGCCGGCGGACGGTCCGTCCTTGGGTGTTGCGCCCTCTGGAACGTGAACGTGGATGTCCTTTTGCTCAAACAGCAAGGGCGTAATGCCAAAGTCGACCGAGCGCGCGCGCACGTAGGCGTTGGCCGCCTGGATCGACTCCTTCATCACGTCCCGCAGGTTGCCTGTAACCGTCATCTTGCCCTTACCAGGCATCATGACGCCTTCGATCGTCAGCAGCTCGCCGCCGACTTCAGTCCAGGCGAGGCCCGTCACGATGCCGATTTGGTCCTCTTTCTCGACTTCGCCGTAACGATACTTCGTCACGCCAAGGTAGGATTCGAGGTTGTCGACAGTGACCGTGATCGTCTTCTTGTCTGACGTCAGGATCTCCTTGACCGCCTTGCGCGCGAGCTTGGCGATCTCGCGTTCGAGCGAACGCACGCCCGCCTCGCGCGTATAGCGGCGGATGATTTCCAACAGCGCGCCGTCCTCGATCATCCACTCCTCAGCCTCAAGCCCGTGCGCCTGGCGCTGGCCGGGGATCAAGTGGCGCTTGGCGATCTCGAGCTTCTCGTCCTCCGTGTAACCGGCAAGCCGGATGATCTCCATGCGGTCCATGAGGGCCGGCGGAATGTTGAGGGTGTTGGCCGTCGTCACGAACATCACGTTCGACAGGTCGTAGTCGACCTCCAGATAGTGGTCATTGAACGTGGAGTTCTGCTCCGGATCGAGCACCTCAAGCAAGGCTGCCGCGGGATCGCCGCGGAAGTCGGAGCCCATCTTGTCGATCTCGTCGAACAGGAACAGCGGATTGACGCGCTTGGACTTGCGCATGGACTGGATGACCTTGCCGGGCATCGAGCCGATGTAGGTGCGCCGGTGGCCACGGATCTCGGCCTCGTCGCGCACGCCGCCAAGGCTCATGCGCACAAACTCGCGCCCCGTCGCACTGGCAATCGATTTGCCAAGCGAGGTCTTGCCGACACCCGGAGGCCCGACGAGGCACAGGATTGGGCCCTTGAGCTTGTTGGTGCGCGCCTGCACGGCGAGATACTCGACGATGCGCTCCTTGACCTTCTCAAGGCCGTAGTGTTCGGCGTCGAGGATCGTCTGCGCTTCGTCGAGGTCCTTTTTGACCTTGCCCTTGAGGCCCCAGGGGATCGACAAGAGCCAATCGAGGTAGTTGCGCACGACGGTGGCTTCCGCCGACATGGGGCTCATCTGCTTGAGCTTCTTGAGCTCGGCGAGGGCCTTGTCGCGGGCTTCCTTCGACAGCTTGGTGTTTTCGATCTTCTCTTCGAACTCGGAGATGTCGTCGCGATCGTCTGAGTCGCCCAGCTCCTTCTGGATCGCCTTCATCTGTTCGTTCAGATAGTACTCGCGCTGCGTCTTCTCCATCTGGCGCTTGACGCGCGAGCGGATCTTTTTCTCCACCTGAAGTACGGAGATCTCGCTCTCCATGAGCGTGTAGACGCGCTCAAGCCGCTGGGAGATCGTGGCGGTCTCCAAGACTTCCTGCTTGTCGGCGATCTTGATCGCAAGATGCGAAGCGATCGTGTCGGCGAGCTTGGAGTAGTCCTCGATCTGCGCGACGGTGCCCAGCACCTCCGGCGAAATTTTCTTGTTGAGCTTGACGTAGCTCTCAAACTGCGTGACGGCCGAACGCGCAAGCGCTTCAATCTCGTCCTTGTCGCCTGACGTCTCAGGCACCGGCTCGACTTCCGCCTCGAAGTAGTTGGGATTGTCGGCGTAGTTGACGATGCGCGCACGCGTACTGCCTTCAACGAGCACCTTCACGGTGCCGTCGGGAAGCTTCAAAAGCTGAAGCACGGAAGCAAGCGTTCCAACCGGGTAGATAGCGTCGGTGGCAGGATCGTCGTCGCCGGCGTTCTTCTGAGCGGCAAGCAGGATCTGCTTGTCGGAGCGCATGACCTCTTCAAGTGCGTTGATGGATTTGTCGCGCCCTACGAACAGCGGCACGATCATGTAAGGAAAGACGACGATGTCGCGCAGCGGGAGGACGGGATACACACCCTTGCCGCCGACAACTTCTGGCGTCTGGTTCTCTTCGGTCATGTCTCTGTCCAATCGAGTGCGGCTGCGAGTGAGTTGCGGGCCGGTTTGCAGCCAAGACTTCGCCGGCGCGTGCAGTCTACGTCGAGGGCTCGGGCCCTTTTGAGGCAGCCAATAAACGCGGCGAGCGGTCTCCTAACAGCCTAAGCCCTTCGGAGCGCCGCGACCAGCCTCACAGGCTGAACACCTCAATAAAATGGGACGAACTGTCACTTAATCAAGAGTGTGTCACGCAACTCGACACGCCTGCAGCACTTGAGACGTCGTCTGAGTTCCGACAAAGACAGCGGACCCAATCCAACGGATCAAGACGCGCTCGAACCTTTTTCCTCGGCACGGTCCGAGTAAATGCGTAAGGGACGAGCTCCCCCCTCGACAACCTCCGGCCCAATCACAACCTCTTCGACACCCTTCAGTGTGGGGAGGTCGAACATGGTTTCGAGCAAGTTGGCTTCCAGGATGGAGCGAAGGCCACGAGCACCCGTCTTGCGCTCAATCGCCTTTCTGGAAATGGCCTTAAGCGCATCGACCGTGATCGTCAGCTTCACGTTTTCCATCTCGAAGAGGCGCTGATACTGCTTGACGAGAGCGTTCTTCGGCTCACTGAGGATCTGCACGAGCGCTTCTTCGTCGAGGTCGTCCAGCGTTGCGATGACGGGCAGACGTCCGATGAATTCCGGGATCAACCCGAACTTCAGCAGGTCTTCCGGCTCAACGTCGCGCAGGATATCGCCCGTACGCCGTTCGTCGGCGCCGACGACCCTGGCTTGGAAGCCAATCGACGTTCCCTTGCCGCGCCGTGAGATGATTTTCTCAAGACCGGCAAATGCACCGCCACAGATGAAGAGGATATTGGTCGTATCCACCTGCAGGAACTCCTGCTGGGGATGCTTGCGACCACCCTGGGGCGGTACTGATGCAACCGTGCCTTCCATGATCTTGAGCAGCGCTTGTTGCACGCCCTCACCCGACACATCGCGTGTGATCGACGGGTTGTCCGACTTGCGGCTGATCTTGTCGACCTCGTCGATATAGACAATGCCGCGCTGCGCACGCTCGACGTTGTAGTCGGCGTTCTGCAACAGCTTGAGGATAATATTCTCCACATCCTCGCCGACGTAGCCTGCCTCGGTGAGCGTCGTTGCATCGGCCATCGTGAAAGGCACATCGAGGATGCGCGCGAGCGTTTGTGCCAACAGCGTCTTTCCGCAACCTGTAGGGCCGACGAGCAGAATGTTCGACTTGGCAAGTTCGACGTCATTGCTCTTAGAGGCATGGTTCAGCCGCTTGTAATGATTGTGTACAGCGACCG
>CAZUKP010000149.1:0-5619 GCA_964620915.1 uncultured Hyphomicrobium sp.
TCGGTTCGACGATATCTACGGTCGCGCCTCCACGGATTGACGGCGAGGCTAACTGCCGGTATTGCCAGGGGAGCGGTGATTTCTCTAGGCAAACCAACTATTGGGAACCTTATTTAGGTTGGTGCTCTGTCGACAGGAACCTATCTGCGGAGCTCGTATCATCGATCAAACCGGCGTCGAGCCATAATCGCGCAATTTGCTGACGTTGCTGTGATGTAAGTATCTCCCGTGCCAATCGATGCACGGAGAAGCATAGAATCTCATCGCTTCGGGCACGCAATATGTGCGCGTCAAAGGTCATAGCATCGACGGCATGCTCTTTCCATAGAGAGATCGTAATGGGAGGCGCAGGTTCATAGAGATCATCGAACCTTCCAATACTGTAAAGATACAAAGAATATAAAATGAACTCCGTGTGTGGCGTCTCGAACTGAACAATAAGCTCGCCAATAGAGTCCCCCGTCATGGCAAGAACGGCATCGTTCATATCGAGCGCGCTCTGCCGATGGAGTATGGAGGGCGTAATCGGCGAGAAGAAAGCGTCAATGAGTCCCTCCGGCTCGACGCGAAAAAACTCCGCGGCGTTTTTGAAGTGCTCCCTCAAACTTCGAAAATCGTCGGGAGGATAAAGGCCGCGATCTGACTCCGAAAAAAAATGATCGGCCGTGATTGTTCTTATGAAATGGTTCTTCGCGTCCAGCACCAGGTACCAGTCGGAAGAGATCAGAGGAGCGCCCAGAAGCTTGAGAGCCATCTGCGTATGCCACCCCGCTTCTGGATGACGAAAGCGGTGGATGTCGTCAGCGAGTATGATCGTCACGCGCTTCGACAGGTCTCCATATTCTGGCAACACCTCCTCGCGCACCCGTCGCGCCACATCGCGCTGGTCCGTTCCATTCACGATAATGATGATTTCAGCAATCGCATCACGCCGGAAAAATCGAGCGATTGATCTTGCCTGAAGCGCCAGAAAATTGACCTCTTCGCTGTAAACGACCGTAAGAATTGATATTGAGCGCACCGAACACATCCCCGGAATGGTATTCAGACCTAGCTTTAGTTACCTCTCCTCAACAAGATACCGCCAAGTGGGGGAGCGATTTGGACGCACCCCCCGCCAAAGCTTGTCGAACGCTTAGTTGGCGGCAGGGCTTACGGTTTTTTTGTGGACAAAACAGGGCTTTAAGTCATCTAGCGAGGCGGCAGGCGATAACGTAATATCGAAATCACGCCCTTCTAAAGAAGAGGCGGGGGCAGATCTTACCTTCTTTAGTATAAATCCGCGTACTGACTTAAAAAATAAATCCGAGTACTGACAGAGCTGCGCTCCATGGACCGGCTTTCTACTTGCTTTTCCGCTAAGCTTCGCGGCAGGACCATTCTGGTCATTCATCCGGCATGGCATACTTGCGGGAGTCATCGCGTCTTCTGTTCGCAGGCTACGGCGTACAGAGCTCTCGGCGCCAAGGTCATATCGTTGGCGGTCGGACCAACCCTGCTGCACTACTCCCTCAACAAACCAGTTTGGAATGAGTATTACGAGAAGTCATCGGATTTGCTTGTCGACGAACGGCTTCATACAGGTCCAAGCAGGTCCGCGTTGTTCCGCCCGCAATCAACATCGTTAGTATTGAAATTGTTGAGTGCCAACTACGCCGAGCAAATGGCCGGCTTGTCGGCACTTTCCCCTTTGCCTTCACGTCTCCGTTCACTTTGCGCCAACCGAGAAATTTCTCTCATCCACTGCAATCACTTTTTCAATATGCCGGCAGCCCTCAGAGTCAAAAAAGGGTCCGGGGCTCCCATCATTCTGGAAACGCACGATGTCCAGGCGAAGCAGTACGAGCTTAGAAACGTCGCATCCTTCTTTCGCAGGCGACGGGATAGTTTCGAGACACTTCTGGAAACAGAATTGGCATTCTGCCGATCTGCAGACTATTTGGTTCATATCAATGCGGACGAGAACGCCTTCTTCGCGAGCAAGCTGCCCGAAAAGCAGCATGCCTTACTTTACCCCTGCGTACGTCATCCCTTAAAAGAAAACTCTGAAGAGTTTTTCTTGATTGTCGCGAGCGCCAATCACCCAAATTATTTGAGTGTCAGGTGGTTCCTGGACAGCGTTGTCCCCCTTGTCCCAGATCTGAATTTAAAGATAGTTGGCAATATCGATCACGAGTTTAGGGACAGGGCGCCGAGTTTGTATAATGCGTTCAAAGACGCATTCGTAGGCTCGGTCACAAATTTAGATTGGTTTTATGGTAACGCTGCGGCAGTGTTACTGCCGACTGTGGCCGGGCACGGACTCTCTATCAAAACTGTGGAGGCTTTGCTTTCCGGGCAGAAGATAATCGCAACACCATTGGCTTTACGTGGCATCGCTTCCGACGTAAGGCGCACGCCGGACCTTTACATATCTGAGACCGCAACAGATTTTGCTTTTCAAATGAAGAAATTATCGACCTCTTCATCGAGCGGTAACCGCCGCCGCAAAAACGGACATGATGAGGCCGGCCAACTCACTCAACCGGACGACAAAAAGCGCTTGGCCCGAGAACTCATGCTTAAGGAGTTCTCCTTTCAGCATTACCTGCAATCGCTGGCGAACATTGTAGACGAGGTTTTGCGCGGGACTCGTAGCGATCCGCCGGCAGCAGCGCACGGAAGCTGCGAGGCCGGGGGACACAGACGCGATCCTAGACAGACCGTCGAAGCGCAAAATGAGCTCAAAATCTGAGGGCGGCATATCGCGAGCGAACGGGTTCTCGCTTCGCACGAGAAACCCGTTGATGCTGGCTTTTTGGGGCCGCTACGGCGCTCTGCCCCAATTGACCCTTGAATTAGCCTTGAGCGCGGAGCGGCTGAAGGCGGGCGCCACCGTGTCAATCTCCACAAGCAACGAACTCTTTGACAGCTACCAACACCTCGCCAGGACGCTCTTTCCCGTCGTCACTTTTAGGTCGCCCGTGGGTGCTGCGAATGTTCGTACCATTTCGCGATTGCGGCGACAACTCACCGAGCGAATGATCGCGGATGGGACATGCGCCTTCGTAACGCTCATGCCGCATCTATGGTCGCCTTTTGTTGCTTCGCTTTTGCGGGAAGCGGGCGTTCGTCACACCGTGATTGTTCATGACGCCGATCCGCATTGGGGCGATCGCACGGCCCTGGTCCATGGCTGGCTCATGCGAACGGCGCAACTCGCCGACCACGTGGTGACCCTTAGCAGAGCTGTTGCGGATCGCCTGATCGAACGCGGACTCGTTCCGAAGGAAAAGATATCAGTCCTGTTCCATCCCGACTTGTACAACCGCGACACTCAAGCCGGCGAAGTGGACCGAAAATCAAGGCCTCTTCGCGTGTTATTTTTCGGCAGGATATTGCCTTACAAAGGGCTGGAGGTCTTTTCAGGTGCCGTAGAAACGCTCGCCAAGGCCGGCACCCGCATTGAAGTTGGTGTTTTCGGCGAAGGATCTCTGGGCGCGGACCTTCAACGTCTTCAGAACCTGAATGCGGAGATTGTAAACAAAT
The DNA here is from genome assembly GCA_964620915.1 of uncultured Hyphomicrobium sp. GTDB lineage: Bacteria > Pseudomonadota > Alphaproteobacteria > Rhizobiales > Hyphomicrobiaceae > Hyphomicrobium_A. Next base: position 3,529 of record CAZUKP010000149.1, read on the forward strand.
GGATCCCTCCGGCTGACGTGCCGGGAGTTTTTGAGCGGTACGATGTCGTCGTCGTCACCCACAGAGAAGGCAGTCAATCCGGCGTCATCGCCGCCGCGCATGGTGCCGGGATACCGGTCATTTGCACGCCGACAGGAGGATTGCCTGAACAAATCGTGCAAGGGCTCACGGGCATCGTTGTGCCGCAGGTGACAAGCGAAGCCATTGCTTCCGCCATCGGGAGTCTTGTCGAGGACCCCAAACTTATCGGAAAAATGAAACAAGGAATTTTCGACACGAAAAAAGCGCGATCCATAGACCGGTTCTTTGTCGAATTGGCTGAGATCGCTCAAGGGTCTAGGCAGTGAGACGTAACCTTGACAGCGCCCTGCCGCTATCTGTTGGCTCGAGGAAGCTGAGCATGCCGACGCTCGTAACGGACTTGCGTGAGGCTCTCGGCTTTCACAAAGCCATCTTGGGCTATGCCCTGGCGGATCTTCGAATACGATTCGACCGGACGGTCCTTGGACCGATGTGGATCATCGTCACGAATTTCATCTGGGTTATTTCTGTAGGATTCGTTGTCACCACACTGTTCAACCAGAACCTGGCCGACCAGCTTCCATATCTAACTTTCGGTGTGTTTGCTTGGTCCTACATTATGAGCGTGCTTTCTGAATCTTCCAATACCTTCAACGCTCATAGAGATTTGTTGTTGGGCTATCGCATACCGATCATGTTCTGCGTGCTGCGCGCCGCAGTGCGAAACGGTTTAATATTGTCGATGCTCACTTTAGTGGCCGGCGTGATAGCCCTTTTTTTCGGGCTGTTGTCCGTGATGGGTGCGATCGGAGCCGTGCTTTGTGTTGCGATATACTTCGCTCTTTCGATTCCCGTCATACTGATTTTAGGGATCGTTGGCACCAGGTTCCTCGACCTGTCGCCCCTTATGGCCATTCTGCTCAACATACTGGTTATCGTAACTCCCATCTTCTGGAACAAATCGATTCTGCCACGGGACCATGGGCTCGTCGCTCTCAATCCGCTAACGCATGTGATCGACCTCTATAGGGATACGTTTTTATATGGAGCGGCGTCCGCAGAGACTTATGAAACAGTCCTGCTCATAGCATTGAGTTTATGGATCGCTGCGGCTGTTTTGTTTCAAATTAAGGGACACCGCGTCAGAAATTGGCTCTAAGGGAGACACTTACGGCATTGCGCGAACCTTCAATTGTCCTCGATAACGTCAGCCTGCATTATTCTCCTGCGATGATGGGCAGGAAGATGTTGTTCACGCGCCCATTCTTCGGCAACACCCGACCGTTAGTCGCTCTGAAATCGGTCAGCATGGTCATCTCCCCGGGCCAAAGCCTTGGGGTCGTGGGACGCAACGGTGCCGGCAAGAGCAGCTTCTTACGCGTTTGCGGCGGGATACTCGCTCCAACGGTCGGTCGCGTAAAAATCGCCGAGAACGTGACGGCATTGATCGACTTGGGCGCCGGGATCGAAGGCGCATTGAGCGGATTTGACAATATCGAACTCGCCGCGAAGCTTCAGAGGATCCCAAAAGGCCGGCATGCTGAATTCGTTCGTTACGTTCGGAAGTTCTCGGAGTTGGACGATGCACTCGCGCGCCCCGTGCGCACGTTTTCCTCGGGCATGACACTTCGCCTCATATTTTCGCTACGAACTTTTCTGCAACCAGATTTGCTTGTCGTGGACGAGATCTTCGGCGTCGGCGACCGGGACTTCTCGATCAAGGCCAGGGAGCGCACGACCGAATTGCTTCGAGGGGCGAGTTCTCTCATACTCGCATCGCACGATGCGAACCTCATAAAGGAATTTTGCACGTCGGCCATTTGGCTTGATCGGGGCCGCGTGAAGGCTCATGGCCCGGTGAACGATGTTCTCGGCGCTTACGCCAAGGTCACGGGTTAAAACCCGGCAGGCCAGGGAACGGTACGCCAGCGAGGTAGGGCTCTCGCGTCCGCCGCCGCATGGATCGAAACAAGGTTTCGACTGCGACGGTAAAGCCGACATCGACATGACGACCGTGGCAATCAATTGTTTGCCGGTCTCGCAAGAAACCAAAGAGCACCGCAAAGAGTG
>CAZUKP010000150.1:0-5551 GCA_964620915.1 uncultured Hyphomicrobium sp.
TGGCTTTCGTATTTCGGCCCTTTACATCTATATTGCCGGAAACGTTTCAATATTTTGGCATTTGGCTGTTGGTCTGCTTTATTCTTCAGGCATGGCTCGGCGCAAAGCTTGTTGGCCTAATTTCCAGCAGCACGCTAATTCGAGTTCTTGGTTCCGGCCTTTTCGTCTTCGCGCCGCCCATGATATGGCGCGTTCACGTACATGAAAATTTAGCAGGGCATTTTCTGATACTCGCGGCACTTTTTCTGTTCCTCCGTCCGACTCAGGGAGGTCGCGCGGTACTATGGGCTGTGGTTCTTGTTGTCGCCACGATGGTGCACGCCTACTTGCTGGCGATGGTAGTGGTGTTGTGGCTAGCGGATTTGATACAGGTCTTGCTCCGCCGACCACTCTGTTTGAAAAAGCTAGCGTTGGAATTCATTGCAATTGCTGCAGTCGTTGCACTGGTCTGCTGGCAGGTTGGCTATTTCAGCGTTGGTAGCGGCCTAACCAAGGGGGGTTATGGCAAGTACCGGATGAACCTATTATCCATATTTGATCCGAGCGGATGGTCGTACATTCTGCCAGACCTTCCGTCGGCACAATACGAAGGATTCAACTTCCTCGGGCTCGGGGTCATCATATTGCTTCTTTTCGGACTACCGGCAATGCTCGCGGGGCGTTCTGGACTACTTTCAGCAATTTCGAAGCGTTGGTTACTGCTGATTCCACTCGCTGCCCTCTTCATCTTTGCTGTATCTAACAAGGTCGGAATCGGCTCGCGCGAGTTTGAAATAGTGTCCCTCGGGGGACCGATTCTGGAGGCGACAAAGATTTTCAGGGCATCCGAACGGATGTTCTGGCCCGTGTTTTATACACTGGTTCTGGTGGCAGTTTTCATCGTCGTGCGGGGAAACAGTTTCCGGGTTGCGGCAACACTGCTTGGTGTTTCGCTCGTCGTGCAGGTGGCCGATACGCGAGCCGGGTGGCAAGACATTCGCAAAGGCCTAATGAGAGCGCCTGCGGCGGAGTGGGATTCACCGCTTCAAAGTCCCTTCTGGGATGAGGCGGCTCGCCAGTACGACAAAGTTCGATGGCTACCGCCAGAGAACGAAAGCACTCACTGGAAGGTGCTCGCGGCTTATGCCGGAAACCATGGACTTGCGACAGACGCGGTTTACCTCGCGCGCATCGACAAGAAACAACTGCATGCGGCGAAAAGGATCGCATGGAAGGCGATTAGAACCGGAAAGTACAGGAAAGATTCGCTGTATTTTCTAGATCCCGCCATGATCGCTTCTGCGATTGCGTCGCTCGACCGGAAGTCAGATGTTCTGGCGCAGATTGACGGCTTTTACGTGATTGCGCCGGGTTGGAAGACTTGCACGCGGTGCGGTCAGGTCGACCACGAGATACAGTCGATCGACGTTCCTCGGCCTGGGAAATGACGGGGTGCCGCTCTTCACGGCTATACTGTCAGTTGAGAACGGCGCGCAGTCGTGGGAGACTTTCTGCTGTAATATATTACTCATCAAACTCTTTAGCAAAAGCGACATGCCGCCAGTCATAGGTTGGTTCTCTTAGTTGTTACATACACCACCTGTTTTGCCCTTGACAATCATTGATTCACCAAGGCAAGGGCCAAAAGCGGATGCGCAAGAAAGCGACTGGAACGCATGAAAAGGCTGCAGTCTGACGGCGGAAAACGCCGGTCCGCTGAGAGACGATCAGAAGCGCATGCTCCTACGCTGGAGCTTGCAGTTATCGTGCCCACCCTAAATGAGCGGGACAACATAGCTCCCTTGGTGAGTGCCATCAATGATGTCTTAGATGGGCATGCATGCGAGATCATTGTGGTTGACGACAATAGCACTGACGGAACAGCCGACGCGGTGCGGGAACTGGGTCGAAACGATATCCGAGTGCGCTGCCTTCAGCGCATTGGCCGGCGGGGTTTGAGCAGCGCTTTTCTCGAAGGAGCGCTCTCTACCGCGGCCCCGGCCGTCGCCTTAATCGATGCTGACATGCAGCACGACGAGAGACTGCTCCCGGCAATGCTCGAGACTCTTCACGGTGAAGACCTAGATGTAGTCATCGGCTCTCGGTACATGCAGAAGGGTGAATTCGGGGACTGGTCAAAGTCCCGCATTAGATCATCTAAACTCGCGACCGAAATCGCAATACGGTTGACGGGTGTCCCGCTCAGTGATCCCATGAGCGGATTCTTTATGATCCGCACGGCATTAGTCCGCGACCTCGCTCCGAGGCTGTCAGCCATCGGATTCAAGGCTCTCCTGGACGTCTTCCTAACGACACGGCAACAGCTTCGATTTCAAGAGATTCCATATACATTTCGCTCGAGACAAGCTGGCCAGAGCAAAATGGATACTAAGGTGCTCCTGGAGTTTGGGGAGCTAATTATCGATAAGCTATTCGGCCATGTCGTGCCGGCGAAGTTGATAATGTTTTCCCTCGTGGGTTCGTTTGGCGTTGTTGTGCACCTTGTAACGTTAGCAGTTCTATTCAAATGGCTAAGCGTAGAGTTCCTAACCGCGCAGACCGTTGCGACGCTGACTGCAATGACATTCAACTTTGCCTTGAACAATATTTTTACCTATCACGACCGTCGTCTGACTGGATGGATGTGGATCAAGGGGTGGCTTACGTTCTCGCTCGCCTCTTCCGTCGGAATTGTTGCGAATGTCGGCGTTGCCACCGTTTTGTTCGGGACTTACAGCGTTAGATGGATCCTATCTGCGCTGGCAGGCATCCTCGTCGGCCTGTTGTGGAACTATACGCTAACTTCGGTTTTTACATGGAAACGATCATAGCCGAACAGGTCGGTAGCACCCTAGTGATGCGCCGAACCTGCACCAGATGATGCCAGCAAAGACAAGACAACCGACGGCCATACTAAGTGGAGCCAACCAGGCACGCCGCGCGAAGTGCAAACCGTGCGCTTTAGAGGCGTCGGGAAAACAGGGCTGAGCCAAAGCTAACTAATTGTTACGATTATAAAGCAACTCGAGTCCTCAGCCGGAGGGCCCTGCTATCTTGCTTGTCGTTACTGCTAGGGAGCAATAGACCTTAGTCGAAAAAAAGATCCTCTAATCATTATCATGTTGGGCATACGCATCGTTCTCTTCGGCCGCTCGCGAGCTTTGCGGATGACCCGACACGGGCTGGTTATCTGGGAATCAAATGAAAATACTGCATGTCGTTACCAGTCTGGTCCGCGGCGGTGCCGAGACACATGTCGTCGAACTGGCGAGGGAGCAGATTGATCGTGGCGCTGATGTGACCGTTGCCCACTTAAAGTCTGGAGCTTATTGGCGTGACGCGCTAGTCGAAGCTGGCGTTGCTATCGCGCCGCTGGCGATGACGCGATACGGCGATCCACGGCCGATCGCGCGTCTGCGCGCGGCTATGCGGTGCATCCAGCCCGACATTTTGCACGCCCACCTGCCGCCGGCTGAACTTTACTCCAGGCTCGCTATCGCAACCGGTGGGCCGACTAGAGCTTTCGTGCTTACTCGTCACAATGACGAAGGTTTTTATCACGGCCCATGGCACCGAGAACTGGGCGCCTGGGTTGCCCGCAGAGCAGATCTCGTGATCGCAGTATCTGATGCTGTACGCGATCAGACCCACCGCTACCTGGGGCTGTCCCCTGCAAAAACCCGAACCATCCGACATGGCATCGATCCAGCGCCCTTTGCTCGCGTTAGTACTTTCGAGCGAAATCGCCTGCGAACAGAGTGGGGAGCAGTGGATAATGATACGCTGGTCGTGGGCACAGTCGGTCGGCTGGCGCCTCAAAAAGCAACACATGTCCTGCTGGAAGGTTTCGCCCGATATCGAACCCGCAGCAGTCGGCCGTCGCGTCTTGTTGTGGTCGGTAGCGGCTCGCTGGAAAACGAACTCAAGGCACGTTCAGTCGAACTCGGGCTTGCAGGCTCGGTGGTGTGGGCTGGATTCCGAGAAGATATTCCCGCCGTAATGTCGTCCTTCGATGTCTTCGCGCTATCTTCGGAATACGAAGGATTCGGTATCGTATTGCTAGAGGCTATGGCGGCCGGTAAACCCATTGTGGCGACAAAGGTGAGCGCAATACCCGAAGTCGTCGAAGACGGAGAAACTGGCCTGCTGTGTCCCGTCAATGATCCGAGCGAATTTAGCGCCGCCCTACTGCAGTTAGAAGATTCGTCGTTGCGCGAAAAGCTTGGCACCGCGGGGCGGAAGCGAGCGCATGACGCCACTATGGATAGCATGATCGACGAAACACTTGCGGCGTACGCGGGGGTATTAGATGCATCCCGCTAATGCAAATTCAAAGCACGTGCTTTTCGTTGGCAATAGCGCGCTTTACTTCATTATTCATCGCATGGGCCTCGCGCGCTCCCTTGTTGATCGCGGCTATCGTGTCTCCAGTCTCCAGCCGGCGCCCGTGCTATCGGAGCAGCGCAAGACGATTGCCGACGCAGGAATTGCGGTACACGAATACCCGTGTAGACCGGCTGGTATGAATCCGCTGGACGAACTTCGTACGCTATTGGCGCTATGGGGTTACTATCGTGATCTCCGGCCTGATATCATTCATCACCTGACGGTCAAGCAAGCGCTTTACGGCGGTGCGATCAGCCGCTGGCTTGATATCGAGCCCAGGATTCAATCTATCATGGGCCTTGGGTTGTTATTCAATGACAGAAGTTTCGCAACGCGCGCCGTTCGTAAGGCGCTTTCGCCGGTATTTCGCTATGCCTTGGGTGGTTGCCAAAGCATCCTGACTTTAGAGAACCCGGATGACCATGAGTTGCTACGAGCGCGCGGTTGCCTCGACAGCAGCCAATGGCCGCAGGTCGAGATTCTTCCCGGTTCCGGCGTCGATCTCAATGAATACGATGTCGAGGCAAAGCCGGACGAGCCCCCGATAGTCCTCTTCGCCGGCAGATTGACCAGGCCGAAAGGCATTTTCGAATTCACCGAGGCGGCGCGGCTTGTGCGCGAAAGATATCCGGCCTCACGCTTTGTGGTTTGCGGAGGCATTGTCGAAACAGGCAATCCGGCTGCAGTTTCGGATACTGACCTACACGCCTGGGTTAGGGAAGGGGCAATTGAGTGGTGGGGCCATCGAGATGACATGCCTTCCGTCATCAGCCGCGCCGCTGTCGTGGTGCTGCCGTCCTACTATGGCGAGGGGTTGCCGCGTGCGCTCCTCGAAGCGGCTGCGGCTGCACGGCCGATCATAACAACGGACACCGAAGGTTGCCGCGAGATCGGCAGGAACCGTGTGAATGGCCTACTCGTTCCTGCTCGCGATGCCACTGCGTTGGCGGAAGCAATTCTCTTACTGCTTAAAGATCCTGAACTGCGTGTGCGTATGGGTAAGGAAGGTCGCCGAATCGTGGAGCAAGAATTCTCGCTTGGGATCGTACTTCGCAAGACCCTTGAGATCTACGACAAATTCCGCTGTTAGGCGGACAATCTCGGAGTTCTGGGACGCCATAGCTCACGCCATCCAACAGCCCACGACAACGAATGCCGAAAGAACTTCGCTACCACCGTATACGAT
>CAZUKP010000151.1:0-5445 GCA_964620915.1 uncultured Hyphomicrobium sp.
GCCTTTAGGGTCAATCGCTTTTGGGATCAATTGCTCATGCCAATATCCTCTTCTTCGGTCAGGGCCCAGATAGTCTAAGGGGTATCGGTTGTCTGGGTATCGCTGCGCTAGTCGGAACTGCCGACGTGCACATCAAGACCAATGTGAAGTTCATCGACCGAATTGGCAGAGCCATCACCGGCCTCGGCCGTCTTCTGCGTCGCGTTGCGATCAGCCTGACGCTGCTTTTGACTCAAGCTATTCTGCTGTTATGTTTTGCCTCGGGATTTACTGCGCTCGCCTACGGGATGGGAATACACGTCTCGCCGCTGATCATCATTCTATTCTCCGCTTTGCCGATATTCTATCAAGGCTAGCGTGGCCGTGAAGCTATCGTGGTCCTAACTATCGCAAGTGTAGGACAGGTAACAAGCGCAGAAGCAATCGCTTTGTCCATCTCCTTTGGGATTGGGATGTTTATTGCGTCACTCCCCGGTGTGATGATTTGGATTGTGCAACCGTCTATACCTCAACGGCCTTGAGTTGATCCTTTTAAATGAAGTGGGCCGCCGTTATGCTTAGTTGGTTTCCTACAACATGCGCTGGCCAAAGACTGAGCAAATACGAATTAGATTGACGTTGAAAAAGCGCCGATCAGCAATATCCTTGTCACGCATCAAACCGTGCTTACAAAAAAGGCCAACCGACAGCCAATTCATGACTGCAAGAACGTTGCTCAAGAAAGTAGTTCCGAGACCCATAGTTGATGGGATCAATGCTCTACGCCATCTGACCATCTCGCTACGCAGTCAACCGCAACTCAATCCGTCTCGACACAGTCGAGTACAACCAAGTCAGTCGCAGCTAAGTCAGTCACAACGTTCGTCGAAGGCGGTGCCCGAGCTTCTACGGAAGAACTTTCTGCCATGCGATACTGTTGCGCTCGAGCGCATAGAACAGTCTATTAGGATGAACTATCACACAGGTTGGCGGGCCGAGGGTTGCTACAGCTCCGAGGCCTATCAAAGAGACCTAGCCAGCCATGTCACGGGAAGGCTCAGAAGCGACCGTAGACTCATAGTACCTTGGCTTGATGCGGCTCGTCCGCTGACGGGACAACGATTACTTGAAATCGGTTGTGGAACAGGATCGTCAACACTGGCGCTTGCTGAACAAGGTGCGAGCGTGACCGGCATTGATGTCGATGAAGGTGCACTTAAAGTAGCGCGCGACCGATGCTCCGCCTATGGGGTTGAAGCAGAATTTAGAGTGTTGAATGCAGCGAATATAGGGACCGTCTTCAGCCCTGAGTCATTTGATCACGTAATCTTCTTTGCAGCCCTAGAACACATGACGATATCTGAGCGACTTGCATCTTTGACTGCCGCTTGGACAATTCTCCCTGCCGGTGGCTTGCTTACCATCATTGAGACGCCGAACCGGCTTTGGCCCTTCGACAGCCACACGTCTTTGCTTCCGCTATTTCACTGGCTTCCGGACGAGCTCGCCTTCTATTATTCGCGCATGAGCAGCCGCGAAAACTTCCGAGAGCTATATCGAGAATATGATCAAGCTTCAACGGAACATTTCCTCCGACGCGGACGCGGAATGAGCTTTCACGAGATTGATCTAGCTATCGCACCGGTGGTTTCCCTTGACGTTGTTAGTAGCCTGGGGCGCGAACCCCGTGGGGAATATCCCGCCACGAGTCAAAAATTCAAAGCCGTCATGAAGGAGCTAAATCCAACGCTTCATGACGGGTTTTTGGATGAATACCTCGATGTCATAATTCGCAAGACCGATCGGCGTGGTACCTCGGCTTCGCAGGTGAAGACCAGCACCAGCAATCCCTGTCAGTAAGTCGTCACCAAAGAATCCATGGTCGTTATCCGCAGCGCGTGCGAGCGGAACATGACAGGCAGCGTTAGGACACGTGTTAGGGAAAAACCTGCCTCGCCTACCACGAGTACTTTTTTCTGATCCCCGCGCTCCTTTGGGATCGGGGAATCGGCCGTGTATATGCGACAGGATTGGCGACATGAACCTTGATGATAATCCTTCACAGCTGAATCCAGCTTCCTCGACGCACACGGCGTGGAGAAGTTGGATTGCATTGGTAAGCAGCTTACTGCTTCTCGCTGTGATTTTATACGTGGTGACGCGAGAAGATAGTCTAGCGGCGCTTCTTGATGTGTGGGGTCGGACGAAGACGGCTCCTTTCCTTCTTGCGGTTGTCACCCTCATTATTCTTCAGTTAGGGGTCGCTTTGCGACTGAAGGTCATCCTGGGCGCAGATGGAGTTGACCAAGTTAGCGTCTGGCCTCTTTTTCGTATTCAGCTGGTCTCCCAATTCGCCGCAAACGGCGCGCCAATTTCCGCGCTGTCAGACTTAGCGAGGGCCGCTTTAGTCAAGTTTCGGTTTGGGCTGCGAATGGGGCGCTCAATACGTCTCATTCTATATGATAAGATCTTTGGCGCATTAGGCGCGATCTTTTTTGGACTCTTTGCCGCCCTTTTCCAATGGCTTACACCAATTTCTCCCGGCCTGGTGAAAGTTCAAATGTTCATATGGGGTGCCGGTTGCGTGAGCATCGCCGTGCTTGTCGCGATCGCGGACTGGCACATCAATACCAGCGTCGAGTTAATCGATCGAATTGCTAGATCTATCACTGGTTTTGGGCGTCTCCTGCGTCGCCCTATGATCACGTCGAAGCTGCTTTTGGCTCAAAGTGTCCTGCTGTTGTGTTTCGCCGTGGCATTCATTGCGCTCGCCTATGGGATGCAGATACAAATATCCCCATTGCTGATTTTTCTATTCACCCCACTTATTTTCTTTGTGTCGGCCCTGCCGATATTTTATCAAGGTTGGGGAGGCCGCGAAGCCATCGTCGTCGCAACTATCGGAAATGTTGGACAGGTCACAAGTGCAGAGGCAATCGCTTTATCCATCGCCTTCGGTATGGCCGTGTTTCTTGCTTCACTCCCCGGAGCAATGCTTTGGATTATGAAACCTTCCATGCTTCAACGACCTTAATACTATCATCAATCGCGTGTTCGCCAACCAAAAGCATTCCTATGTCTGAGACGTTGAGGAACGCGCGTCGGTCTGCGATGACGATCGTGGGATCTTCCCTGCCACCAGGAGCTGCTCGAAATACGCAATCGTTTTGGCGAGTCCCTCCCGCAAAGGTATCTCCGGGCGCCACCCCAGCATTCGATCTGCCTCGCTGATATCCGGACGCCGCCGATGGGGGTCGTCCACCGGTAGGGGTCGATGTACGATTTTGGAACGCGAACCTGTTAGGGCTAGGATCACTTCGGCAAGCTCACGGACGCTTATCTCAGTCGGATTGCCAAGATTGATGGGCCCAGTCACGTTTGGGTCGGTCTCCATCATCTGTATAAAGCCGCGGATCATGTCGTCGACGTAGCAAAACGATCGCGTCTGCTCTCCTTGGCCGAATATAGTTATGTCTTCGTTGCGTAGCGCCTGAACAATGAAACTCGATACCACGCGGCCATCGTTGGGATGCGTGCGCGGACCATAAGTATTGAAGATGCGAACGACTTTTATCGGTAGACGGTGCTGACGCCAATAATCGAAGAACAAGGTCTCAGCGCATCGCTTCCCTTCATCATAGCAGGAGCGGGCACCTATAGGATTGACGTGGCCCCAGTAAGACTCGGTTTGTGGATGTTCATTTGGGTCACCATAGACTTCGCTAGTAGAGGCCTGCAACACTTTTGCTTTCAAGCGTTTGGCAAGGCCTAACATGTTGATGGCGCCGATCACGCTGGTTTTGGTCGTCTGTACCGGGTCCTTCTGATAGTGGACGGGAGATGCCGGGCAGGCCAAATTGAAGATCTCATCTACTTCGACAAAGAGGGGATGGGTAATGTCATGACGTAACACTTCAAAGCTCTTGTGGTCCAGCAGATGCTCAACGTGATGTCGTGCCCCGGTGAAGAAGTTATCGACGCACAGCACCTGGCAGCCCTGCTCGAGCAATCGTTCGCACAGGTGAGAGCCGAGGAAGCCGGCGCCGCCGGAAATCAAAACTCGTCGTTCCAAATGCATCTCTTTCCTCGGTCGGCGGTCCACACCGCATTGAGAGATCAAACTCCTAACTAGGAGACAGCGGGAAACGCGCTGTTCGCCGCCCACCACCTGCTGGGACCGAGTTAGCACAAAAATGAGGGCCTAATGCCAGAAATCAGGGTCGTAGAGGGCAAAGCGAACGGTTAACGAAAGTTGTCCGGGCACACCTCGTAGTCTCAATTATGGGCGCCTCTGCTCACCGTCCGCCTACGAACCTGGTTATTGCGATGTAACAAAAATATAGCTCCTTACACGTTGTAGTAGCCTCGATACCACTCCACAAAGGCGCCAATGCCTTCCTCAATTGCGGTGGTTGGTGCAAAGCCGAAATCCTCCTTAAGCTCTGTCACGTTTGCAGAGGTGAAGCGCACCTCCCCAGGCTGCGCTGGCAGAAAGTTCTTCCGTGCCTTTCGACCTGTCGCCCTCTCGATACAGGTAATAAAATCTATCAGCTCGATCGGATGGTGGTTGCCGATGTTGTAGATTCGGTATGGGCCAGAGGATGATGCTGGATCGGGTATGTCTCCAGACCAGTTCAAATTGGGCGCGGCGGTGTGGTCGGCCACGCGCAAGATGGCTTCCACGACATCGTCGATATAGGTGAAATCTCGCGCGTTGTTGCCCTTGTTGAAGATATCAATTGGTTCGCCTGCCAAAATGTTTCGCGTAAATTTGAAAAGTGCCATGTCCGGCCGGCCCCACGGACCATATACAGTGAAAAAGCGCAGACCGGTCGTTGGGATGTCGAACAAATGGGCGTACGCATGGGCCATCAACTCGTTGGCCTTCTTGCTGGCTGCGTAGAGGCTGACGGGATGATCGACATTGTCATGCACGCTAAAGGGCATACGGGTATTTGCGCCGTAAACCGAACTGGATGATGCGAAGACGAGATGCTCAATCTCATTATGCCTGCAGGCCTCAAGGACATTCAGGAAGCCCGTAAGATTGGACTGGGCGTAGTCATGCGGGTGTGTGAGCGAGTGGCGCACGCCCGCCTGTGCTGCGAGATGGATGACGCGCTGGAATCTGCCGTCCGCAAAGAACTTCTCTACGCCGCGCCGATCCGAAAGCTCACCTTTCACGAAAGCAAAGCCGCTGTGTCCCTCGAGCTGTGCAAGCCGTGCCTCCTTCAAAGTCACATCATAGTAGGGGCTGAGGTTATCGAACCCGACCACCTCGTCTCCGCGGGCGAGCAGGGCCTGCGCCGTGTGGAACCCTATGAAGCCGGCGGCACCGGTTACGAGGAATTTCATCAAATATCGCTCGAGGATCGTGTTGGGGCTGGCTTGGCAGCTGGTTCTACAGCCCAATGCGCTGACGTCAACGGCCGCTCATCTCCAAGGGGACGATGCAGTTCGTCGATG
>CAZUKP010000152.1:0-5393 GCA_964620915.1 uncultured Hyphomicrobium sp.
CGAGAGCGAGGCTCCGCCGGAAGCGCATCAGGAACCCGGCCGCAGACTGGGCGCTCGGCCCGGTCACGCGCGGTGTTTCTGCTTCCAGGTCAAGCTTTGCATCATCCGTATGCTGCTCCGGCAAAAAGGACGGCCGCCTTAATTGCCTTCCTCCCTGCCTCATGCCAGCACGATGGACGCGCAAGGGCGAGACCTGCACGGTCACGGCGCGCGTCGCCCGTATCGCATTCTCTCGTGCCCGGCTCCGAAAACGCCTGAGCCCGTAGAACATCAAACTGGCCGCGATGAGAATCAGCAGACCCGTCAGGCTGTATGACCCGGTGGCTTGAAGCGCGTTGGACATTTGAGATTGGGAAATCTGCTCCTCAAAGATGAGAAGCAGCCGCGCCGGCGGCAGAGCGACAAAAATGACAAACGCCGCGCCGATCAAAAGGCCAGCGATCCCGGCCTTTGCGCGCCATTTCACACGATCTAGCTCCCGGGAATCGAAACATTCCGCGACCGAACGCATGGTGCCCAACTTCTCCAATCGGCCTCGTTCCCGCCCATTAGAGCCGCAGGCGTGTAACCAAATGTTTAAGGCGCGGCCCGGTTCGAAACGGCTGGATAGCCTCCGTTAAGGATGGGGATCCGTTATCGTGGGGCGCAACCGCCCCACTGCGACGCTCAGAAGGATGCGTTCCCGCGCCATTCGGTGGCGTCCGAATAGGCAGCTCTCGCTATTTACCTTGGCGAACGCTTCTTCTAAAGCTCACTCTTGCCCCGTCTCAAGCGTTTCAACCCAGGGTCCAGTGAGTTCGACGCTTCGAATTCTGCATTGCCTGAGCACGCCCGCAGGGGGCCTCTTTCGGCATGTCCACGATTTGGCGCTCGGCCAAGTCCAGCTCGGCGCTGAAGTGGGCATTGTCTGCGATTCCCTCAGCGACGGCGATCCGGTTGCACTCGGGCGCCTGAACGACAATAGCGTGCTCGGGCTGACCCGCATTCCCATGCCGCGCCGCTTGAGTTTGAGAGACTGGGATATCGTTCGCAGGATCGTGCGTCTTGGGGCCAAGTTCGGGGTCGACGTTGTGCACGGCCATGGCGTCAAGGGGGGAGCATATGCGCGGCTTGCCGGGAGCAAGTTGAAGCGCAAGGACAAGAACGTGAAGACGGTCTATGCGCCCCATGGCGGCAATCAGCATTCGCCAACGCATCCGCTTGGCCGGCTTCATCTCATGGCCGAGCGCAAGATGCTGGCCAAAACTGACGGCTTGCTATTCGAGAGCCATTTTGCGGCGAGTCGCTATGTCGAGCTTGTGGGGCACCCCCTTTGCCCGACCCGGATCGTCGCCAGCGGGCTTCACCGCCACGAGTTCTACGAGCCGATGGTTGCCGACAACGCGGTCGACTTCGTTTTCATTGGCGCGCTCAATCATCGGAAAGGCGTCGACATCCTCCTCGAAGCGCTGGCCGTTCATCAATCGGTATTTCCAGGCCGCGCGCTTATTGTGGGCAGCGGCCCGGACGAGATGCGCTTGAAGCGCCTTGCGCGCAAACTCGGCCTTCACAATAGAGTCTCCTTTACCGGTGCACAGTCCGCGCGCAGCGCCTTCGCCCGTGCCCGCTGCGTGGTCGTCCCGTCGCGCACCGATTCTTTTCCTTATATCGTGCTGGAGGCGGCTGCCGCGCAGATGCCGTTGATCGCGACCAGGGTCGGCGGCATCCCCGAAATTGTCGACGGCATCGATATGCCGCTGATCCCGCCGGACGACATTCCCGCGCTGGCCGGCCAGCTCCGCGCCTTTCTGGTCGAGCCACGGCCCTTCCTTGAGCGCGCCGAAGCGTTGCAGAAGATCGTCGCCGAGCGGTTCACGGTGGAAAACATGACGCACGAAATCGTTGATTTCTATATTTCGGAGGTTGGCGCCGGACTCTCGTAGTGGCGACCTGGAAACACGTCACCAACTAGTCGTCACGCGGCGTCAGGCCGACACTGGTTTCAGCCCTCCAGCCTCGCCATTGCGCGGGGTCGCGCCGGACATAAGGGGCCAACATGTCTGCATAGGTTCTGATAGCAGCCGGATAGTCCAGCTCCCCGTTTGCATCTTTCGGCACCACGATTGGCGCGCCGATCGTAACCTCATAACGCTTGAGACCTGTGCGTAGCGTGAAAACGGGTAACAGCGTGGCCCCGGTCGATTGAGCCAGATGTAACGGGGCCGTCGCCAGCGTTATCTGTGTGCCAAGAAAGTCGGCCCGCGCGCGGCGCCGTCCCTGATGACCAACCTTAAAGGAGACGGCTTTGTTTTCTTGCAAACACTTGCGGATATAGTTCAAGGCACGACGCGTATGTCTCTCACGGACCATAATGCGCTCGCCGAGATAGCGGTCCTCAATGCCTCGTTTCACCGCGTTGAGATATTTGATCCCGAACGGGGTTCCAGAAAAGCCATGAAGCGGCCGGCTGAAATGGCCGACCGGAACTCCGATTTGATGTAACGCCATCTTGGAGACGATGTCGTTGAAGCTGAAATTGCCGGTCCAGAAGATGATGCCGGTCCCTCTGGCCTGCGCGTTCGCAACATGCTGTTCGCCAAGCACATTGACGGCCGGCGACCAGCCGTCGAAACGCCAGGCTCGCAGCAACTGGAACCGTTCCAGGTAGCCGTTGACCCGGGTCTCTATAGCGATGCGGCGGGCCTCGTCTTTGGGTAAATGAAGGGCGGCGGCGATCCGCGCCGTATGCCGGCGCGTGCGTCCTGGTTTCATTGCCGCGTCGAGCCGTCCAAATAGCCGCGCCAAGGGCTGCCATGCCGCCTCGGGCAAGGTCCAGGCCAGCAAGCCCTGCCCGGACAACCGGAAAGCCTCATAGATGTCTTTGCTACGTATTGTTCGCCTCACCTGACCCAACACATCAGGGGTGCCTCTCGACCAGCTGCCCCAGAGAGCTTGCCTTATCCGCGCGCCGAGGCGTCGCGGCTTTGGGCGGGTGGGAGTGGAAGCGACGAGATAATCGACTATGGCGCCGGCCACGTCGCGCGGCTGCCCACGCCAGGGGTAATGAGAGGTGGAAAATCCAGGACAACGATTCATCTCCAAAACATAATAGTTATCGCCGGTCGCCGGCTTGCTTGCGTCCTGAATAATAGTATCAACGCCACCCAGAACGAGTTGGGGCAGCTGTTTCAGTGCATGCTCGATCAATTCAGCATAGGACTTATGAACATCATCTGTGGCATCAGAGTGTTCGCCGCCCTGATGCAGGTTTGATAGAGGGCTGAGAAAGACACGTTCTCCAGTCTTGGGGATATCCTCAGGCCGAAAGCCGGCTTGCTCTAGAAATGCACGTTGCGATACGCCGAGCTGCAAGGGATTGCCATGCGTGGGATGGACCTGGCGTTCGGCGTTTTTCATATTGACCAGCTCGGCGATGGTGTGGGTGCCGTCTCCTTCGACATTTGCTGGGCGCTGAAATTCGACCGCAACGACGCGGCCCGCGAGCACATTAAAGCGGTAGACCGATCCTTGGATTGTTTCTTCGACAAGGACCCGAGGATAACGTTCACAGACCGCTGCAAAGGCATTTCGAAAAGAGTCGATGTCGCGAATCTCGAGATGTACCAGACTTCCCCATCCGCCATCGGCTGGCTTCACGCAGGCACCCTGCGTCAGCGTGGGCGCGAACGCCGTAAAGAACGACTCTGCTTCATGCTGGGCGTCGTGGCGGAACACGCTGCCGCGAGGAACGTTGAGGCCTTGCTTTTGCAGAAACGATTTGACCACGTCCTTCTTCTTGAGGAACCGCGTTTTCGGGCCGTCGATCACCGGCCCGGGAACCCAGATCCCGCGCGGATAGCAACCGCGCAAGGCTCCTCCACCGAAATAGTAAGTCTTACCGTTGATATGAAATTCGACGATTATCCTATTCGCGACCTGGGGATTGGTGATCTGTTCCGGCCGCAAATACCGGTAGGGAATACCGCGTTCGGTTAACGCCTGGACGATGCAGTTGCCGCCGCTGCCCTTCGGGAAACGCCTTGGAGCATCATCAACGGTGCGGGGTCCATCGTTCATCGCCGCCTAACTCTTCCAATTCGTGTGTGCGCGATACTTCTAACTTGAATCGACCTGGATTGTTTTCCGTCGCCAGAAGTCTTGTCTGTTACATTTAGCACGGCGCCTTTCTACGATCACCTCGGATATCTTCGCCCGTTCTGGGCCTCGCCTGACCTGCGCGATCATGGCCGCGACCGCGCGGCGATCGCCTTCGAAGACGGCCTCGACCAAACCATCGGATCGATTGCGAACCCAGCCGATAATGCCCGCTCCTTTGGCGCGCCTTATCAGCCAGTCTTGCAGGCCGACATTCTTTACACCAGGCCGGATTAGCACCCGGACGTTCCGCCGGTTGATCCTTGTAACAAGCCGCGCGAACCACCCAAGGTTGGGACCGTTTAGCGCCAAGGCGGAATCAGGCGGGGCGACCGCTCCCCACCGGAGGCCTACCCGGACGTCACGCTTCCAACCGTCCCATTGGCCCGGGTTACGCCGGACGTAAGGGGCGACTCTGTCCGCATAGAGTCGGACCGCGCCAGAATAGTCCGGCTCGCCGTTTGCATCTTTCGGCACCGCCAAGGGCGCGCCGATCGTAACCTCGAAACAATCGACGCCTGTGCGCTGGGTGAACACCGGCAAGACCGTGGCGCCAGTCGCTTCTGCCAAAAACAAGGGCCCGGTTGCCAGCCTGAGCCGGGCGCCGCCGAGGAAGTCTGATTCCGCAAAGTGCAGCCCCTTAGAACCGGCCCTCAGAGACACGGCTCCATTGTCCTTCAGACGTTTGCGGATCACGCTGAATGCATCACGTGTCTGATGCCGGTCGGCAACGAGGCGTTCGCGGAGATAACGGTTCTCGATGCCCCGCTTCACCACGTTGAGGTATTTGACTCCGAAGCGGGTTTGGGAGAAGCCGTGGGCGGACCGGCTGAAATGGCTGACCGCGAGGCCCATTCGATGCCAGGCCATCTTGACGACGATATCGTTGAAACTGAAATTGCCGGCCCAGAAGATTATGCCGGTACCTCTAGCCTGCGCCTCCGCCACATGCTGCTCGCCCAGAATCTCGATGGTTGGCGACCAGCCGCCGAAACGCCAGGACCGCAAATATTGGAATCGTAACAAGTAAGTGTTGGCGCGGGTTTCGACGGCGATGCGGCGCGCTTCATCTTCCGGTAAATCCAGGGCGGCCATAATTCGAGCCGTGTGACGGCGCGTCCGTGCGGATTTCATTGCCGCATCGAACCGGCCGAACAGGCGCGCCAATGGCTGCCAAGCTATTTGGGGCAGCGTCCAAGCCAGCACGCCTTGCACAGGCAGCCGCAAAACCTCGTAGAAGTCCCTAGGGCGTATGGTCC
>CAZUKP010000153.1:0-5383 GCA_964620915.1 uncultured Hyphomicrobium sp.
GCTCAAGACACGCAGGACCAAAAAGAAGCCGCAGAGAGATTACATCTGCCCTTCCATCTCATTTCGGACTCAAAGTTCCAGCTAGCGGAGGCCCAGCGCTTACCAATCCTCCGCGCGCCTGGAATACGGCTCTTGCAGCGGCTGACGATGATCATCGATGACGGCCAAGTGACCCACTTCTTCTACCCCGTGGTTCGTCCCGACCAGAATGCGCAAGCTGTTGTTGACTGGCTCGTTACCCAAGCGTCCTGAGGCTGCTGCAGTGCCCTTCCGCGCTGAAATGACCCGGATCCCTTCGCAGCCCAAGAACGTTTAGAGAAATAAATAACCTCCCATTTCGGAAAGTTGCACCACGTGACCGTCAAACTTGCCAAGCCTCCGCGCGAAACCAACTTCGCAGGCGAGCCCCGGCGCATCGGCGTTGAGCTGGAGTTTGCCGCTGTGAGTGCGCGCGACGCCGCCAACCTCGTGCAAAAGGTCTTTGGCGGAGAGGTCATCGAGATTGACCCGCACCGGTTTGCGGTTAATGGAACGACCCTGGGAGACTTTCACTCCGAACTCGATTCCCAGTTCCTCCATCGCGCAGAAGGCGCGGGCACGACGCCAACCGGTCTGCAAATGCTCCTTGAAAACTTTCAGACAGCCTTTCGCGGCGTATTGGGAGACATTGGCTCTGCGGTCATCCCCTGCGAAATTGTGTGCCCGCCTATTCCGATTGAAGAGTTACAACGGCTGGACGGCCTCTTGGAGGCTCTGCGCCGCCTGGGCGCGCTAGGGACGGAGGTGAGTCCGCTCTACGCCTTCGGTGCGCAGCTCAACCCGGACATCGCCGAAAAGAGCGCCGAGTGGATCGTCTCGGTGCTCAAGGCCTACCTCCTGCTGTCGGACTGGCTGCGCGCGATCATTTCAGTGAACCTGACGCGGCGCGTTCTGGCTTTCGCCGACCCGTTTCCGCCGGACTACATTTTGCACGTGATCGATCCGGGCTACGCCCCGGACATGGAAACGCTCATTGACGACTATGTTCTGTTTAATCCCACGCGCAATAGAGAGCTCGATATGCTTCCGTTGTTTGCGTGGATCGATGAGGACCGCGTTCGCCGCGCTGTGACCGACAAGCGCATCAGCTCACGACCCACGTTCCACTACCGTCTGCCGGATGCGCGCATCGATCGGCCCGACTGGACAGTGACGACCGAATGGAACCGCTGGTGCGTTGTGGAGCGGCTCGCCGAGCAGCCTGACAAACTCAGCGCCATGGCACGCGCCTATCAGGAAAACCAGGAGCGGCTGATCCCGCGGGACTGGGCGATCATCGCCAGCGAATGGATCGCCGTACCATGAGAACCCCGCGCATCGGCGTGACGAGTTCGCTCGGCGGCGGCCGTTTCATGTGGTGGTTTTACTGGCTGTCGATGCGGCTGTTTGGCGAGCACCCGATCCGCCTCGTCGCCCCCGATGGCGCCGCCGCCCTTGACGGCCTCGATGGCTTGATCATCGGTGGTGGGGACGACATCAGCGTCGAGCTCTACCAGGGCGAGATCACGGCCGACGTGCGCGTCGACACAGCGCGCGATCGCCTTGAGCTAAAGGCGCTTGAGTACGCTGCGCGGTGCGAGCTACCCGTTCTGGGCGTGTGCCGGGGCGCGCAGATGATGAACGTCTTCTATGGCGGCACGCTGCACCAGGACATCTACAAAGCTTATGCGGGACTGAAGCGAAAGTGGACACCCCTTCCAGCACGCCACGTCACGATCCGGCCGCACACACTTCTCCATCGTGCACTCGGTGTCGATCATCTCCACGTCAATGCCTTGCACACGCAGTCCGTGGACCGGCTGGGGTCAGGCCTTGAAGTGACGGCGCGAGACCGTCACGATGTGGTGCAGGCGATCGAGGACCCTTCAGCGTTCTTTCGCGTCGGCGTGCAGTGGCACCCTGAGTTCATGATCTACCGCGCGTCACAGCGCCGGCTCTTCCGCGCATTCGTACGCGCGGTGGACGCCAAAAGCAGACAGGCTTAAGTGATGCAACCCTGAATGGGAGTCATGACGATCGATGTCCGATCTGCGTATTTATTCATCGCTCCGGTTGCGGCATCGACCCCTAATCCGACGACTCCACCGACTAGAATATTACCCGCCGTCATTCCTTCCGTGTAGGAGGCAATAACGCCTACGCCATCCTGGAAGCACTCTTTGCGGCACGTCACGGTGACGTTGTGCTGACTCTTATCGAGAACGAAGGTCGCCGGCGTCCTGACGGCCTGGGTGCCGATGCCTTCAGAGCTGAGCTCGCACGTCGCACCCGGTGCACCCGGCGTATCGAGCGACACAGCCTGCGTCGTCCCCTTGACGATCGTTGCGCAGCCGCTGATGCAGATGGCGCAAAAAAGAAGTGCGGCAACTCTCATGGATGTCCCCCAATAGCGATTCCCCCATCCTATGGAGTCGCCATGATATCAAACAGCTCTCTCGCGCCAAAGTTGTGGACGCCAGGAGAACTTATTGAAAAAACGGCACTAATCGCCGCACGAGGGCACGGATGGATTTGACGCGACCTTAGTTCAGCGCGGATAGGTTGTGGTCTGATTGTTTTTGAGGCGGCCCAAAACGCGCGTCAACGTTTGGAGACAACGACGTCGAAGTAGTGCGACGGGGCAATGAGCACCGAGTCGTCGGCAGTGGCTCAGCGCTACTTGACCAGCACACGCCCGGCGACGGCATCGAGCTTTTGCATAAGGGCGGGATCGCGTGCGTCCGGCGGCGTAATGATCGCCACGTCGAGCGCGGTGTCGGACCCGATCGGGCAGGCTGGATGCTCGCGCGGGAACTGTTCGGCCAGTCGGTGAACGAGGCGGTGCGCCTTTTCCGTGTTCTCTTTCATGACGGCAATGACGGAGGCAACGTCGACGTCGGCGAACTCCTCGTGCCAGCAATCGTAGTCCGTCACCATGGCGACGGTCGCGTAACAGATCTCCGCTTCGCGCGCGAGTTTGGCTTCCGGCATGTTGGTCATGCCGATCACATCACAGCCCCATTGGCGATACAGAAAAGATTCGGCGCGCGTCGAAAACTGCGGGCCTTCCATCGCGAGATAGGTTCCCCCCTTCGTCGCCTCAATCTTCTCCGCTTCGGCCGCCTTTTCGACCGCCTCAACCAGGAGCGGGCTGACGGGATGCGCCATCGAAACGTGCGCGACACAGCCCTCGCCGAAGAAACTTTTCTCGCGTGCGAACGTGCGGTCTATGAACTGGTCTGGAAGTACAAAGTGTCCGGGCGGATACTGATCCTTGAGAGAGCCGCAGGCAGAGATCGATACAAGGTCCGTAACGCCGGCACGCTTTAGGGCATCGATGTTGGCGCGAAAATTAATGTGCGTCGGCGACAAGCGATGGCCGCGCCCGTGACGGGGAAGAAAGCGGAAGGGAAGTCCGTCAATCTCAGCAAACAAGATCTCGTCGGACGGCTCGCCCCACGGGCTTGAGACCTTTTCCCAGTGCGGGTTCTCGATCCCTGGAAGATTGTAAAAGCCGCTGCCGCCGACGACACCTAGAACAGACTTGGCCACCGTGCTCTCCCCTCATAGCCTTCGAAGCGCCCGCTGATCGAAACGCGCGCCGCGGCCGATATGGCACGAGAGCGGAGAAGCGAAAAGAAAAAAGCCGTCAGGCGCTCTCTGTCTCAGAAGGCTTCGCTTTCAGGCGGCCCCAGATGTGCTTTTTCACGGCATAGAGCAGCACCGTCGTGATCAGCAGGTAGACGAGCACCTGCCAACCCAAGCGCTTACGCGCATCCAAGTTCGGATCGGCGGACCAATAGAGGAAAGCCGTCACGTCGCGTGCATTTTGCTCGAACGAGCCCTTGGCGCCGGCGTCCTCTTGATACTCAATAAAGTTGTCCTTCGACAGCGGCGGCGGCATGCCCAATTGGTGGCCGGGAAAGACAGCGTTGTAGTAAAGCCCTTCACTCACCTCGAACCCGGCCGGCGGCTCATCCTTAAAGCTCGTTAGCAGTGCAGTCAGGTAATCGGCGCCGCCCTCCTGGTAACCTGTGACGATGTCCCAGGCCATCTGCGGGACATGAAGGTACCAAGGCGCGTGGTTCTCGACGCTGCGCGCGCTGGTAATGAGGGACAGGTCGGGCGGAACGCGATCGTTCTGCGCTTCGCGTGCTTCTTCTTCGCTCTTGTAGGGGCCGATGACGGGATCAGCCATCGTCGGAAGGCGCTCGATCAACTTGCCTTCCGTGTCGAATTTCTTGGCAATCGTGTAGGGCCACGAAGCTGC
This sequence comes from uncultured Hyphomicrobium sp., assembly GCA_964620915.1. Taxonomy (GTDB): domain Bacteria; phylum Pseudomonadota; class Alphaproteobacteria; order Rhizobiales; family Hyphomicrobiaceae; genus Hyphomicrobium_A. The sequence goes on from CAZUKP010000153.1 coordinate 4,289, forward strand.
GAGCGCTTTTACGGCCTCTACGGGAAACTGCGGCCCGCCCGGCTCTGTCAGATTGCGGAAACGCACACGATTGAGGCTGTGACACGCCGCGCAGACCTGCTGATAGACCTGAAATCCGCGCTGAAGCTGCTGCGTATTGTATTGGCCGGCCAAGCCCGCGAACGGCCAGTCGTAGCGTTTGATGTGCGGGGCTTCGCCATCTCCCGCGGCTTGAGCCGTACCAGCCGCTGCAAACGCGAGAAGAATGACGAGTGCCATTGCAGTGTGGCTTATCGCTGCCGGTCTTTTCATTGCGCTGGACCCCCTCAAGCCTTCTTCGCCGCGGCCGCGTGCACTGCGGGCTTGTCTTTGGTGAGCACAGCCTCGCTGATTGAGGCAGGCAGTTTTTTCGGCGTCTCGATCAAACCGAGAAGCGGCAACACGATCAGGAAGTGGGCGAAGTAGTAGACCGTGAAGACGCGCGCCCACATTACGTACGTTCCCTCTGCAGGCTTCGACCCGAGATAGCCCAGTGCCAGGCACGTGAACACGAAGAGCCAGAAGAACCACTTATAGAGCGGCCTGTATTTCGCGGAGCGCACAGAACTGGTGTCGAGCCAGGGCACGAACAGCAGCACGCCGATCGACGCAAACATCGCGATCACGCCAATGGCTTGGGAAATCAGCTGACTGGCGCCGCCGCCATAGAATAGTCCGCCTTCGGTGGCAAACAATCCGAGCGACAGTGTACCCCAGGCTCCGCACACTCCGTGGACAGAGATAGCACCGACAGGATCATCGACTTTGAGGATCTTCTCGATGCCCAGCACCGAAAACACAACAAGGGCGCCCGCGATCAAGCCAATGATGATCGAAGGACCAGTCGTGACAGACGCGCACGGCGCGGTGATGGCTACCAAGCCAGCCAGAGCGCCATAGTCGACATCTGCCACAGGCTGGCCATCCCGAAGGGCACGGTAACCATGACCACGGATCAGATACAGCAGGAAGGTGTCACAAAGATCGCGGTCGAATCCGAAAGCCTCTCGTAACCCCTGGCTGACCTTGTCAGTTTCCACGCGCTTTCCGGCTGCCAACTCATCCAGCTTGCTCAAG
>CAZUKP010000154.1:0-5381 GCA_964620915.1 uncultured Hyphomicrobium sp.
CATCACGGCGCGCATCGCCCATTGGGCCTGTTGCACGCAACGGCCCAACGCGTCGAGTCTTAATGTGCAAATCAGTGGAACGATCTTCGGCGACAAGGGATGCGCCCCCGGTCCCAAAGCCGCAAAAAAAAATTACCAAAGCACTTGGCAAATGCCGAGCTTTAACGTTCCCTGCGACGATTGGCGAACAAAAAAGGGCATTTGCAATTAGTTCAGCGCTTGCCGCTTACTGCCCGCCGCCCAACGAGTAGAGCAACTCGGCCAGGCCGAGCACAATGCCGAGCGAGGCCATCGTCATCAGCGCATAGAGCGAGGTGATGAACAGCCGCACGACGCCGGTGCCGGAACCGACCTGTTCGTGAAACCGGTGGGTCATGCGGCCGGACGGATCGTCGATCAGCTCGTCTTCCAGCCGGCACGCGATGCCGGTGCTGACATCGAGATAGCGTGTGTAAAGCTTGATCTTGCGCAGGAACTGGATCGCCAGCGTGATCGACATGATGCAGGCGGCGACGGCAAGCGGCCCGCCGAGGTCGAACGGCCGGCCCAACAGGTTGATTTCCGGAACGTAATGCCAGGCGGCGTAGCCGACGCCGAGAAACGCCGTCGACGCCGTGATCCCGGCGATGCTCGCCTGTAGCCTGAGCGAGCCCAGAGTGCCGACGGTAAACCGGATGACGCGGTAATATTCGAGATCGTGGCGGTGACCCACGATGACGGCAGGCTGTCGGGGTTGCTCGACTTGCGCCATGTTCGCTGCTCCGGTTCGGGCGATCGAGCGATCTGCGTAGCATATTGAGGCCTAGCATAGGATGACGCTTTGGGCGCGGGGTCTTGCCCGTGTCCGGCATGTGTCGATCTATCTCCGTCTCGGCTCAAGGTTTGCCGCAGGTGTTCATGCCGAGGAGCCGGTAGGCCGGGCAAAAGCTGACCAGGCTGGTGAGGACAAAGACGGCCGCCACCACGTAAGCGATCACGGCGATCGTGCCTTGCAACACGCCGGTCAGGGCGAGGATCACGAGTGCGACTGCGATGCCAGTGCGCACAAGCCGGTCTAGATTTCCCATATTGTGGGTCATTGGTTCTCTCCGTTTCGATGCCGCGCGTTCGGCTGCGGCCATTGTCACACCAGGGCAACGATTGCGGCTTTGCGTTAGGTCAAAAACAGATCCGCGTGAGGGACAACGCGCGGGCCGATCCACTGTCGAAAGCTGTGAAAGTCTTGTGCGTTTCTTGTGGACCGGCTGTGACTCCCCCTGCCCGGCCGGCTTGCGCCGCTTGTGACTCATCTGTGGACCGGCGGTGGACGCCTGCGCCGAACGGCGTTTCGCGTCAAGCGTCTGCGCGCATCAGCGCCGTGCGCGTGCTTCGCCTTGTGCATAGCGGGGACAGCGGCCCACGCCGCGCCGGTGTCTGCCTGTGGACAACAGCGCCTACGCAATTTGCATTGACAGGACTACGCAATATGCGTAGCTTCCGCCTCGTCCCCGCCCTGCTTCGCAATCGGCCGGCGCGGGGGCGCCCTTCGCTTAAAGGGCATGGCCTCTCTCTTCGCCTGGCGGCCCGCTTACGGGGTGGAACAGCGGGCCGCCTCTTTCTCCGGGGCGAGACACAACCTCAAGTTTACGCCATGACCAGAATCGCAAAGGATGCGGACCACGCGGTGCCAGAGGATGAGGCGCCCGCGCGCGCGAAGAGCAGCGCCCAAAGGATGACGCGACGCGTCTTCGGGCCGATGATCGCGGCGGGCGCGGCGGACTATATGCGCGGGCGCGATCTGCCGAAGCTGCTCAAAGTTTCCGAGGACGAGCTCGAACGGTTCACCGTCGAGAGCACGGAGCGCATCGTCGCGCGCCTCACACGCGCGGCCCGCGCCCAAGGCGCGCTCGGGCGGCGGCGCCACTGGTCGTACGACATGAACCGGCATCTCGCCGTGCTGATCGCGCTCAAGGCCGAGCGCGCCAGCCTGGCGCATCTCCGCAATGCCCAAGGCCTGGCCCGGCTGGTCGCGGCGGCGGCATCGCCGCAAGCAGCTTCGCTGCAAGCTTCGCCGCGAGCGGCCTCGCCGCAGGCGGCCTAGCCTGGTGGGCGGCGTGAGCCGGATCGCCCTCACCCTGGTATTTCTGTTTTTGCTGTGGCGGCTGTTCGCGCCGGAGGAGCCCGCCATTCCGCCGGAGCATCAGGCCTCGCTCCTTCCCGCGATCGCATACGAGGCACCGCCATGAGCGCGCGCGCCGAAGACCAACAGGCACCCCCCTCCGTCACCCCGGGCTTGACCCGGGGTCCAGACGAGGGCGCAACAAGGTCTGTTGCCGCCGAGCCAAGCGGCACTTCAACACCATGGATTGCCGGGTCGGAGGCGAGCCTCCGCCCGGCAATGACGAAGAGAAATGAGGCGGAGCCATGAGCGCCGAACAAGCGGAAACCGCTGACGCGCAAGCGGGCGTCCCGCTAGCGGGTGGGCCGGCGGACCAGTCCGCGGAGCAACCGGCGGAGCCGGTGGGGGCCCTGCAATCGTTGCTGGCCATCGCCGCGCTCGCCGCGCGCGATCCCGCCGTCGATGCGGCGAAGCTCGCAAGCCTGCTCGATCTCTGCCGGACGCTCGAGAGCGAAGCTGGTTTGCGCGCCTTCAACGAGGCGATGATCGCCGTGCAAACCGAGCTCAAACCCATCGCCACCGACGCGCTCAACCCGCAGACCAAGTCGAACTACGCCTCTTACGCCGCGCTCGACCGGGCGCTTCGGCCCATCTACACCGCGCACGGCTTCGCGCTGTCGTTCGACACGGGCGATGCGCCCGCGGCCGATGCGGTGCGCGTGCTGTGCCATGTGTCGCACCGGGCGGGGCATGTGCGCGTCTACCGCGCCGACCTTCCCGCCGACGGCAAGGGCGCTAAAGGCGGCGGCGCCATGAGCCGCACCCACGCGGTCGGCTCGGCGCTGACCTACGGCATGCGCTATCTGCTCAAGATGATCTTCAACGTCGCCATCGGCGAGGACGACGACGACGGCAATGCAGCGGGCGCGGGCGCCATCACCGCCGAGCAGGCCAAGACATTGCGCGCGGCGATCGACGAAGTGGGCGGAAGCCCGGTTAGCTTCTGCCGCCAATACCGCATCTCAAAGCTCACCGACCTCCCGACGCACAAATACCGCGACGCGCTGGACCGCCTGGCCAAGGGCAAACTAGGGTGATGTGGGCTGCCCTCAATCTCGCCGCGAACTATCCCGCCAATAGCGTTCCATATTCTCTAAAGAACCGGGTGCAATCTGTGTCTACTCCGGGGAGGACCGGCGCGCACCCAATTGATTTGCGTACCCGTGTTGAGATGGCCTCCAGTGTGGGTTGGGGTTCACGAAAAGATGTAGCGTAGACCCGCGTCGGCTTCGCCGTCGCGTGATCAAATTTAAGTAGGCGCATGTTTTGCTTGTGGTACCCAAACCCAAGAAATACAACGTTGCGCGCGTTTGCGATCGCTAAGCGCGCTGACGCAAGCTCCGAATTATCTTCCGTGTTCTCAGTATAAACCCGAATCCGTTGAGACAGCTCAGGTGTCAGGTTAAGGGACGGCCCGAACGGTGTGGTTGATAACTCACCGCTGCAATGCAAGGCCCCAAGGCCTCCATATGGCCTAATGATCCGAAGGCCATGCATAACTTTGGTGGCTTCGTCTCCATCTATCCCGAACGCCGCTTGAACCATGTGGTACAGGACGCATTCGACGCAACGGTCGTAGTTAAAGGATATGATCGTTACATCATTAAATAGAGACTCAACCTCTGACCGGGGAACGCCCGTCGCCAAAAGCTGTATGAAAGTGCCGATCCACGTCTGTTCTCGAATATGTTCCTCAGCGTCTGTTTGAGCCCCGAAATCATCAGCCGCCAGTTGTTTTACGATACTAGTTTGCTCTGCTCGGGCGATCACCCGCGCGATGGCCATCTTTCCGAATTTGACCATCCTCTCGTCGTGAGAGTGGCTAAACAGAAAATCATCAATCGATGGAAAGGACGGCAGTGCCCTAACGAGCGTTTTTGAAATAGGAATGATATTCCTCTTGCCAATTTGTTTGGCCAACTGTTCGTAGAAAAAGGGGTCCCCACTCTCTAACTTGCCATAGTCGGAAAACCGAAAGCGGCATTCGTTCTGTACGTTGCTTTTTAGGGAGCGTCCGCTAGGCAAGCCGAAGTCAACGCTCGCTCCCGCGCCCAAAATTAAGACTGTGGATCCTGACAACATCTGCGAAGCAAGAAATCTGCGAGATCGAGAATCAGACGGCCTTGCATGCCGCCTCGGCAACCACTAGGCCGCTTCTATAGCCTCGCTTGCGCTCCACTGTCGCCACCGCCAGCGGAGTAGTTCATGGACAACCTCTGCCGCACAACCTTTGGCGTCATTGAAAAGTTCGGCGCCGCTGTGCCTGATAACCTCTATGTTGGCGGCGCGCAGATACTTATCACGCTCTCGGTCTGCATCCCATTGGGCCTTTGAGCAGTTATGATATTCCTCGCCATCGCACTCGATGTTGATCCATTTCTGGTTGCCGCGTGCATCCTTGCCCATGACCAGAAAATCGAGGCGATAACGTCCGAAGTTGAACTGTGGTGCGATGATCAGGTCACCTTTGGGCATCATGTGACCGGGATGAAGCACGACCGCAGGGATACTCAAGAACGGATACCAGTCAGCAAACAGTAGCCCAGCCATCATCAGCTTTTCGATGGGGCTTTCGCACGAAGCGAACGGTTTCGCCTGTAGCGCCTTGTTCACGGCGCTAATGGCTCCGTCCTCCGACATCTCAAGCTTCAATAACGTGTCAACGCATGCGCTTGCCTGTTGACCAAGGATCGTTCTTGCACGGGAGTCCGAGTGTGGCCCTCCGAACAAGTCGGAGTCTAACAGCGCCTCAAATACATGCTTTACTGACATCTACAATATTCCCCAAAATGGTTGACATGATTCGCCTCGTCAGAGGCCAAAGCGATACTAATGTGATTCCTGATGACCATCAGGAGGACGGGTAGTTTTCCCCCGTCTCAAACTATTAAGTTTTTGTAATTTTGGCCGATCTTTTAGACGCACGGCTCGGGCGTCAGGCCTCGGTTATTCTCGTCGCTGGATGCGATTTCCCCCACGGTGGAAAAAGCTCAAAGCACGCCTCCTCAGGGTGAGGCGTTTCGGGCGACCGCAATAGATATAACAGGATCAGCTTGGGCGTGCGGTGTTGGCGCGGGCGCGTCTTGGCGGCAAGGTTGGCCGGATATTCAAAACAAATTGGCCGAAGGACGCTTGCAGTTCTTTCGGGCGGCTTCCAATGACAAGGCTTGCAACCCCGGCTTGCTTGGCCGGCCTTATAATCAGTGGTAAGATTAGTTTGTGG
>CAZUKP010000155.1:0-5381 GCA_964620915.1 uncultured Hyphomicrobium sp.
AAAGGGCCCAACCTCAACGAGAGGATGGCCCGTTCGGTAAAGGTGGTTGCGGGGGCCTGCAACCACCGAGATTTGACTTTGCCTCCAGTGCCAATTTAAGGGCCAAATCGCGAGCCCGATCATTAATAGTCTCAATTCCAATCCAAACCTCACACGGGCCTTGGTTCTCAACCGAGACTTCGTCGAACTGATGGCCGAAACACCCATCGCAACTCAGCGTCAACGCCGTGTGGGTTCTGAAAATTGACCCTAGTGGTACCTCAGGTCCCTGTTGTTATTAGCAACGGCAATAAAGCGATAGGAGGTCCTCAACGTAGTAATTTCTCCATTCCTTCGGCTGAACCGGCGTTCTCGGACATGACCTCTCACCTAGAGAGTAGCTCTTGGGCCTTAGCGAAGTCAGCGTCTGCCTGCGGGCCGTTACCCTTCGCCTCATAGGCTTGCGCTCGTCTCAAGTAAAAGCTTGGTTCATCTGGGGACAATCTTATCGCTGCATCAAGATCGAGAATTGCGCGGTCGTAGTCCTCATTGCTGATATATGCGAGCGCACGATTCGAATACGCTTTTGGATTGCTAGCATCCTTCTCGATGACAAGTGTGCATGCCCAGATGGTGGACTCCCCCCCTATTTGGATTGATTCACACAACTTCCGGTGTTCCGCGTCACTTCCAGGCCGGAGCTTTTCCAATTCCTCGCGGGCAATCGCACGAGTAGGATCCAACGAAAGCGCTTTATCAAGGTCTGCAATCGCTTCCTCCTGGCGTCCTAGTGCAGCATAAATCTGACCGCGCGTTTCCAAAACTGACGCGTCATCGGGCTCCAGCTCTGCCGCCCGTTCTACGTCAGAAACAGCCAATTCAGGCTTACCCGATTTAAGATACGACCATGCACGCGCACTATAGCTCTTGGCATCGGGGGCAATCTCAATCTGCTTCGTGAAGTCCTCGACAGCGTTGCTATAGTCGCCCTTTTTTGTATAGGCCCAGGCTCGCATACTACGGGCATGGGAATTATTCGGATTGATCTCGATCAGCTTTGTATAGTCGGCAATAGCAAGATCGTACTTGCCTTGCCGCAGATAGAGCCCAGCACGATTTATGTAAGCTATGCCATCGTCTAGTTTGCGGTTTATAAGTGTCGTCAAGGCCGTGATGGCACGGTCATAATCATTGCGCCCATGATAGATTTCAGACCGCAATAAATACGCGTCGACATTCTTCGTGTTGAGAGCAATCGCCTCATCCAGATCCGCCAGTGCCCCCTCAACATCTCTGATTTTGTTGGCTTCGGCCCGAATGAAATAGGCGGCTGATCTATCTTCTGCGATGTATTGGTTCTCTTGCTCGATAACCGCCGTGCAAAAATGTAATTGGCGGTCTGAATCTTGTGATTGTTTGCATTCGGCCATCTCGTCGGCCCAGACCGCATATGCGGGCAACAGCATTAAAACACCCAACACAACTATTGACAAAAATAATCGCAACAACGCACCTCATCGATTTTCAAAGTCATGGCGTTGCTAGTACGTCGCGACAAAGGCTTGTCCTGAGCTTTCTGCACGCTCACTGCAATGTTCACGAGGCACTCGCTGAGTGCGGTATCGTCGTATTTACATCCAGAATAGACTGATTTGAGGATGAATTCATCCAACGAAATTGCCTCGTGCCCAAGAGCACTTCGCTGCAATCGGGAAACTGCGCGCAATTATCCCGAATGGGTGTAGGATGATTAGTTCTTTGAGCGAGATTTTGCCATACAGTTGAGAAATCAAGCACGTGTATGACAGCCGTCGCGGAAATCGGAGGCGCACGATGAGACAGGGCTTATTAGCGACTTTCGTGACTACAACCGCGGCATTGCTCTCGAAAAGATGGCTGAGCTCGACCGAGCCGCTGCGGACTACCGCCAAGCGCTTGAGTTAAATCCGACACACGACAAAGCAAGATCTAATCTTGAGAGGCTTGAGCCTTAATGAGTGCGTAAAATTAATCCTGCGATTATTGGCTCACGCTTATGCGAACAAAGCCAGGACTATTGGGTAGTTGCTTCAGCATAGTAGCTGTGAAAAATCGGAGGGTCCCTGAAGGAGGCTACCTAGAGGCCGCGAAACGAGACTACTCCCGGGCAATCTGTTTCATGGATTTCACAAGTCCTGGCACCGGGCCTATAATCCGTTCAGGTTAGTCGCTCGCCCCCAGCCCTGGATTGAAGGAATTTGTGATGCGGTTCGCGGCGGTTTTATGGCTGACGTTCGCGGCACTGCTCGTAGTCGGCGGCTATTGGATGCTGGAGGCTTGCGCGATCCACTTACCTTTTGCGTATAGCCGGGGCAAGTGCGTGCAATCAATCGCCCGTAGCGCGATTGCAGATGCGTCTGCGCGCGAGCGGACGCTCAGACGTCAAATAAACCAGTTGGAGTTGCAGATAGCGAATTTGGAGGATTGCCCCACCACCCCAGTTGAGCAAAAGCACCCTGCAGCCCTACCCCAACCGGAAACTCCGTCCTTGAGGCCAGCTTTGGATGACACAGAGCCTGAGGATTTGCGCCCAGGCAAGCGTCAGCCTGAAACAAAACCGCCTGGCCAGCCCCAGCCGGAATTGGGCAAACGTCAGCCTGAATCAGAACCACCCGGCGAGCGTCAACCCGATGTGAGCAGGCGTCAGCCTGAACAGGGACGACCCGGTGAGCGTCAGCCCGAACCGGGACGACCCGACCAGCGCCAAGCAAGATTGGACGAAGATGAACCTAGGCCAGAAACGACCGGCCAGCCTCCTGCCGCACCGGCCCCTCCCAGACCGCCGAAGCCGGATGAGCGCTTGGCCATTCAGAGCGATGATACCAGCGTCCTTGAGGGATGCTGGCGCACGGGAACCCCCGACCGGAAGATCGCGGGCAAAGATCTGACGGTGACCTTCACCTACTGTTTTGATCAAGGGGGAAGAACAGGCCAATTCCATATCACGCAAAGCGATGGCCTAAAATGCATGGCACCTAGCGAAGTTCAGCTTTACGAATCGCAATTTAGGGTCACGGTGGGCGCGGTTAACTGCCCTGCGGGAGTTGGCCCCTATGCAGCCAACGAGCTCGACTGCAAGCTCGCAGATGACGGCATCGCGATGTGCGACATTGTCGAGATTCGCGGCGAGAACCGTTATCGGGGCGACCAGGATCTGCGCCTGCGCCGCGTCTCTCCTGAGTCGGTGCCTCCGAGAAGCTGAGAGTAGGTGCAAGGCCCAGGAGGGACGACCCGGAAGGAAGACGATCCCTTCAACCGGAAGTCACCGGTGCACGCGAGCAGAGGCTGAGCTAGCTGTTGACGCGTTGCGGCAACGCGACGAGGCCATTGTGGTACGCCAATCACGTGGCGATACCATCCTTAGCCGGAGCGGATTTCAAGGAGTCGCTAGTAGCGCCCCGCCTCGCGTTCTTCTCGGTAAACGTCGGCAATCGATCTCAGGATGGTGACGGGACCGTCTTCTTCCGGTTCCGACTTATAGGACTTCGCGAAAACGACGGTCCTACGGGGCACCGGCGCACTGGTGTCGACCGTCCAACTGAGGGTCGTTGTGGTGGGGCGCGAGGCCGCAATCCTGTCACCGGACACTTGCACCTTCCCATCATCATCGCCGTGGGATGTCAGATCGTTGTTGAAGGCAACCGAAACGCCACCGCAAACTGCAACGTAGTACGTGCCATGGCGGTTACTGCGGCCATATTCCCAGCTCTCTATTCTGCCCAGTCCCGGAACCGCGTCCGGGAGCTCAGTCCTCGGGATGTCGAAGCGATCGAGCACGAGTTCAGGATCAAATTCGACTTGCCTGAACGCACGCTTGTCGGCCATGATCCGGGCGATCGCGAAGTGCCGGTAGATGTTGTGCATATCGCGCCATATCGGCTCGGCGCGATAAGTCTCTTCCATCTGTTCGGTCCACGCACAGGCGAACGCACGGTTAAACCGATCGACGTTAGTTCTGGCAGCATCGACAATCTTGCCTTCGGCGAAACTCTGGACCTGATCGCGGAGCACCACCTGCGCCGTGTCGAGAAAGACGGTATCGTCATTGCCCGACACCTTGTATGCGAATTGGCCCGGCTCGAACCAGAAGCGAGCTTGGTTGAACTTCGGGATACGCCTGCCTTTTTCTGTCGCTTCTCGCGTAGCCTGCCAAAGTGCTAATGTTGAAGAAGGAATTGATGCGAGAGGGATCAAGCCCTGGCTGACCTTCTTCATTCTATAGTCGGCATCCACCAGCACATTCGCGACCCGGGTATAGCGCGGCATGCCTTCGACGCGGACAGTCTGATCGGTTGCGCAGAGCTCGGTGAATTTTTGCCGCCCGCTAAGTTTCGTCAAATCTGAGCGCTGGCGCTCTCGCACAATATTCGGGATCGGATCGATTGAGATTGCCGGCTGCATGATCAACCGAATGCCATCCTTGCCGATCTCCGCGTAGCGGCCATGGGTGGAACGCAGAGCGACGGCAAAATCCTGGAATTGAAGCGGTGGCACATCGTCTTCGACAGCACCCCAGAGAATGATGTCGTGGTTGTCGGGATCGAGCACATAGCCGTCGAGGCGCGTGATTCCTTTGAAAAAGAGCAATTCCCGGCAGCGCGAATCGTCCGGCCCACAGGAACTAAGCGCGCCGCAAAGCTCTCGAAGAGAAACGGCTCTCTGGGGATTCGGCGTCAGCAGTCGCGGATGAACCTCGCAAGTCGGTACAGCAGGTTTGGGCGCCCGCCGGCGCCTTTTGCGGGCGGCCAGCGGGGAGGACATGAGAAGCGTGGCAAATGACGCTGATCCGCCGGCAATCAGCGCGCGCCGAGAGAGATCGGTGAGATGTTTGTTGCTCATGGCATCATCAGATCAGAGTTGAAAGTTTACAACTTCGCGTTGGAGTTGACAATGAAGCATCACCAAACCTGCGCAAAGATGGACACTCGACCCACCGACATGCCCGAATCCGTATTGCAGCATACGCTGCTGAAAATACTCAATCGTCTCGCGCGCTTCAGAGAAGGGAAAGGTAACGAAACTCCCTGGCCGCTCGAATAGGGCTTTCGCTTCAAGCGAGCGACCCTCAGCCTGACTGGGAGTTGGAAGGCTGTTCAAAGCCTACGATCGGGTTCCTCTCACGTCTTCACCATCATTCGGTTAGGACCAAGTTTTGTGGGGTCTTTTCGGCCTTCAACGGAATCGAAGAGCAGTGCCTGAAGTCGCAAGCGCACTCAGATGTGATGTCTTCTCGGCCCACCAGCTGGAGAACTGGGAACCGATCGGGAGAGCTGAAGGCGTTCATAACGGAGCGTTGGATGCTCAAAAACTAAGGTCTCCTATTCTGGCTGTGATCTGCTATTCTGTTAAATAGGGGATCAACT
>CAZUKP010000156.1:0-5375 GCA_964620915.1 uncultured Hyphomicrobium sp.
GGTCTGTTCATAGACACGCTGCTGAACTAGCATCTGTATGAGATCGACACGCCGAACTTCGGGATGCCCGACAGTCTCAACGCCACCACGGTGAGCCTGCGCACCGACGCAGGCTAGCGCTTTAGCAGCTTCACCGGCGTGGCCTTCTTCCAAGCGCTCGCCACGATCGAGGTGACTTGGGCCGATATCGACGGCTTCAATGTGGGCGGCAACCGTGTCAGCTTCTCGGACGATGCCAATGTGCGCGGCCGAATCGGCACCACCACGCAAGCGTGGGAAGGCGCCATGATGGAGCCGTTCGTGATCGCGAGCCTGTAGGGGAACCTATCGGACGAGAGCAGCGCCACGCTGGTCTCCACCGGTCGGACCTTCCAGTTCAACGACGACCTTCAGAACGTCTGGGGAGAGGTTTCGGCGGGCGTGAACCTGTTCAACTTCTCCGGACAACGATGAAAACTAGTACGTCAATTTATCGGGCAAAACGTCTACATAATCTGGCTCGGGCGTAGCGTCGAATTTAACGGCTCTTATGGTTCTTCTTGCAATAAGCAAGGCTTTGGCAATCCGATGCATTCCATCCATTACGCGCCCCTCGCTGCATAAGACGATTGGATACGATAAGTCTGCCTTGTTGATCAGATCACAATGCTCGACGATTTTTCGGCATGTCGGGCTTTCGGCGCTTCCAGCGAACCAGTAATCCTCATCAAGTTCCGCAATCTCGGTCAAAGGCACATCAATGATCTCAATGTCTCTGGACAGATCGAGCAGACGGTCCACATCCCAAGCGTAGAAACCGTTTTGGCTTTTCCTGAAATGATACTGCTTTCTCATCGCTTCCTTGTAGAGCGCTCCGGGCCATCCCCGCTGCCGACGGTGCTCAAAGTTACAGAAGGTGCTCACCTAAAATGGATGAGCATCTTCATGTCTTAATGCCCAAGACTGATATATCGTCATTGGCTCGGTAGATAGGTCTGACGATCCGGGCTTGCCTACCATGCGTATTCGCGACCATCGTGATTGAAGAACATACCAGAATGCGATGGTTGGAAGCCTTCGATTAGGCGTCTCAGTCTGGTCACGCTCTCAGCCGGGGTTAGGTTTCCATGTGGTCCGCCCATGTCGGTCCGTACCCAGCCCGGATTGACAACAACGCAAATGATGCCGCGCGGAGCGAGATCGACTGCTAGACTGCGCATAACCATGTTTACAGCCGCCTTCGAGCTGCGATAGGCAAATGAGCCGCCAGAGGTGTTGTCCCCAATTGAGCCCATACCGCTGGTGAGGGTGACAACGAGTTTTCGTTCGCTTCGTGCAACGTTTTCGACAAATGCCTCTGAGACCCGCAAGGGTCCCATGGTGTTCGCGTCGAGCACCTTGGCCCAGGCGTCGTAATCAATGTTACCGATAGTTTGACCTCGTGGTCCGCCTACACCGGCATTGTTGAGGAGAAGGTCAATGGCTTGGCCGTCGAGTGCGGCGGCAGCCGCCTTGATGCTGGCAAGATCGGTAACATCAAGCGCCAAGACCTGCATCTTGTGGTCGCTCGCATCAGCAAGTTGGCGCAGCTCCGAAGCCGAGTTTGGATCGCGGCATGTCGCGTAGACTTGCCAACCATCTGCCGCGTATTGCCGGGCGAACTCCAGCCCCAACCCGCGATTGGCTCCAGTGATCAAGGTGCTTGGCATCTCATTCTTGTCCTGTCTGAGCCGAAGCCCTAACTCCCCCAAAGGGGTGCGTTCAACGAGTGAAGCCTGTCCGATGTCAGCCAGGATCGCCACGGCGCGCCAGCCGTATGATCGGTCAGGATAGCTGCTGGAGTAACGCCCGGCCATCCCCGCTACGAAGGTGATCAAATTCAGCGAAGGTACTCACCTGGATGACATGAGCATCTTCGGGAACGCTCGCTGTCCGATACTCCTGCTGTGGGGCTAACAATGCCATGTGGGTTTTGTCAGTGGTTTTCGTCTAAGACACTCGGGTCCCCACGAATGACAGCATCAACCGAATTACTCGACTTCGTGAATAAACTTCACGATCAGAGCCTCGAACTCCTACGGGACGTCAAATTTGATAAGCGGCCCGAGCAGGATGGCTACCTAGTCTGCTGCTACGCCAGCATGATTGAACTTTTTGGAGGAGTGCTGGTTTTGATCAAGGAGGGCAATAAGACCGCGGTTTCTCCCGTATTCAGAACTCTTCTTGAGACTTACGTGAATTTCAAGAATGTCCTAGCCGACACGGCATACGTGTCACACGCCTTTGCGAGGCACCATGCAGATTGGGTCGAGGTCCTCGAAAGCCACGAGCGGCCGAACAGATTTCTTGAGGGCATTCATACTCATCAGGATCGTGATAAGGCACTGGCTTTGCACAAGCAGAGACTAGACCACTTGAGAGAACAGGGCATTCGTCCGCTCAGCGTGAGGCAGCGGTTTGAGCGAGCAGGGATGAACGAGGAATATCTGTCTATCTATCATTTCGAGAGCGACAAAATTCACAGCAGCTGGCAAGCACTGATCAGCCGTCATTTCGAGACGGCAGTTGATGATTTCGGGCTCACAATCTACAAGGCGCGTTCACTGGAGGATTATATAGTGTACTTAGATAGCTCGGCCGTCGTACTACTCGACGCCACCAAAGAGGTACACAAGCGGTTCGGCACTAATGATAAAGCCGCGATCGAGGTGCTTGACAGACAATTCGCTGAAATCCGGGCACGCTACTGACTATCCGTGAGCGAAACACAGAACTAAAGATCTGCGTGTCGATAGTTCGATCCCGCCCCCCTAGATACCATCACCTTTCGCCACTTGCCCCCGAGGCTCTCCAAACCTCCGAAGGTGGCTCACCTAAAAAGCATGAGCATCTTCACGCCTGATGAGCATCTTCGAGGTTGAGGATTACACCTGGGCCCACACCTGGGCCCAGAGCCTGCGGAAAACCGGCTAAGTGCTGGTCGGAGTGGCAGGATTTGAACCTGCGACCCCCTCGTCCCGAACGAGGTGCGCTACCAAGCTGCGCTACACTCCGCCTGGCTGAAGAGGGACGTATATAGACGGAGAGGCCACGGCCCGCAACACGGCCGTCTGGGGCCCCAGAGCGCCGATCCCGCGCCATTAAAGCGCATTGTGGAAGCGCGTGCGGCCTCGTATTCCGGACCCAATCCGCTAGGCATCGTCGATTCTCGCCGAAAACGGGGCAGCCGCCGCCGCAAGATTTGCGCGCGGAGGGCCACCCGTGCCTGGTTCGAGAGAGGCGCGTTCGCCAGAAGTGGGGAGGCATCGTTGAGGTCCAGGCGCTCCCGCAGCGGCCCGACCTTCGCCGAGCTCTACACGCCGAAGCTCGTCACCGTGCTTCGCGAGGGCTACGGGTTCGCCGACTTCCGCGCCGACGCCGTCGCCGGGCTCACCGTGGCGATCGTCGCTCTGCCCTTGTCCATGGCGATCGCCATTGCCTCAGGGGTCGGCCCGGAGCGGGGGATCTTCACCGCGATCGTTGGCGGTTTCCTGGTGTCGGCGCTCGGCGGCAGCCGTTTCCAGATCGGCGGCCCGGCCGGCGCCTTCATCGGCCTCGTGGCGGCGATCGTCGAACGGCACGGCTATGATGGGCTGGTGCTGGCGACGCTGGTAGCGGGATTGATTCTGATCGCGGCCGGGTTCCTGCGCCTCGGCACCTATATAAAGTACATTCCGTTTCCAGTCACCGTCGGCTTCACGGCGGGCATCGCCGTCATCATTTTCGCAAGCCAGCTGAAAGAGCTCTTTGGTCTCGATCTGGGAAGCGAGCCGGCCGCCTTCGTGCCCAAGCTGCAAGCGTTGTGGGCGGCGCGCGCCACGATCAATCCGGAAGCCGTCGCCGTCGGCGCCGTGGCGCTTGCCGTCATTTTGGGCTTGCGCAAATGGCGCCCCGCCTGGCCCGGCTTCTTGATCGCGGTCGTCGCCGCTGCGCTGATGGCCTCAGGGCTCGGTCTAGACGTCGGCACCATTGCTTCGCGCTTTGGCGAATTGCCGCGCAATCTTCCCGAGCCGTCCTTGCCGCCATTCAGCCTGGCCAAGCTTCAAGCCGTGCTGCCCGCCGCGCTCACCATCGCGCTGCTCGGCGCCATCGAGTCGCTGCTGTCGGCCGTGGTGGCCGACGGAATGTCGGGGCGCCGCCACCGCTCCAATTGCGAACTGGTCGCCCAAGGCGTCGCCAATGTCGGGTCCACGATGTTCGGCGGCATTCCGGTGACCGGCGCCATCGCCCGCACCGCAACCAATGTCCGGGCGGGCGCCAAGGGACCGGTATCGGGAATGCTCCATGCCGCCTATCTTCTTCTCTTCATGCTGGCGGCCGCACCGCTTGCAGGCTACATCCCGCTTGCGGCGCTGGGCGCCGTGCTCGCCATCGTCGCCTGGAACATGGCGGAGCGGGAGGACTTTATCGTTCTGCTCGGCGCATCCGCCGGCGACCGGCTGGTTTTGCTCACCACGTTTTTGCTGACGATCTTCGTGGATCTTGCCACCGGCATTGCCGTCGGCGTCGTTCTCGGCGCCTTCGTGTTCCTGCACCGCATGGCCGAGAGCGTCGAGGTGGCCGGAGAGACGCAATTGATCGCCGAGGATCGGGCCGACGATTTCGCAGGCCGCATCTCGTACGATCCCGCCACCGCGGCGGACCGCGACATCGTCGTCTACCGGATCAGCGGGGCCTTCTTCTTCGGTGCGGTATCGGCCGTGAGCGGCGTCCTCGAACGGATCGGCGAGATGCCGCGCGTTCTGGTGCTCGATTTCTCCGAGGTGCCGATCGTCGACTCCACGGCGGCGAAGGCGCTTCAGCGCTTCGCCGGGAAGCTCACCAAGTCGGGGTCGACGGTGTTCCTCGCCGGCGCCTCGCCCGGCGTGCGCCGCGTCTTGATCCAGGCGGGCTTGGCCAAGCCCTTGGTGCGCTACGCGAAGTCGGCCGAGCAGGCCGTCTCGCTCGCTAAGCCCAAGATCGGCAGGGAAACAGGGGCCTAGCATACGTTGCCGAGCCGCGCCGATCCTGGTAGGAGAGCAGCCGCCTGCCATATGTCTTGCGTATCGCGGGCTCCTCTCGAAAGCAGAGCGCATTGGGGCGTAGCCAAGCGGTAAGGCATCGGGTTTTGATCCCGTGATCCCAGGTTCGAATCCTGGCGCCCCAGCCAGCCGGAGCCATCGATCTAGCGGGACAAACAGCGTTTAACGGAACTTGCCTTTTTTGGGCCGTTTCAGGCGTATTTGCCCGCCCTCGCCACGCCAAGGGAGCGGCAGAGACGTCTTTGCGCGGAACGAGGGCCGCTGCCGACGCGAAATCTCTTGGGGGGCATTTGGGGGTCAACATTTTCGCACGAGTGCATCCGAAAGCATCGCGCG
>CAZUKP010000157.1:0-5354 GCA_964620915.1 uncultured Hyphomicrobium sp.
CGAGCAGGAGGCTTGACTGCGAGATGTGAGCGACTAGAGGCAGATTTGCCACAGCGTCCGCTCAACTCACCGGAGGGCGCGAGGCTCTCGATATGGTCCCGGCGCCAATCTTGTCATGATCGACGGCTCGGGCCACTCTTCCGGTCGAAATATGTGGAATCTGGAGGCGTGCATGACGATCAGGCTTTGGCGGACCCTCCTTGTGGCGGCGGTGCTCGGCCTCTGCGGAGCTGCGCCCCTTGAGGCGCAAAGTGCGGATCCGCTGCCGTCATGGAACGACAGCGCGGTGAAGACGGACATTCTCGATTTCGTCGCGCGCGTGACCACCGACGGCAGTCCAGATTACGTGCCGCCGCAGGATCGCATCGCCACCTTCGACAATGACGGGACGCTCTGGGTCGAGCAGCCGCTCTACACGCAATTCGTGTTCGTCATCGACCGGGTCAAGGCGGTCTCCAACGAGCACCCGGAGTGGAAGACCAAGGAGCCGTTCAAGTCGGCGCTCGAGGGCGACACCGCGAAGCTCCTGACCTACGGCGAGAAGGGCGCGATCGCCTTGATCACCGCGACCCATAGCGGCATGACCACGGTCGAGTTCAACGACACCGTGAACGCCTGGCTGAAGACGGCCGAGCACCCGCGCTTCAAGCGGCCTTATACCGACCTGACCTACAAGCCGATGATCGAGCTGCTTGAGTATCTGCGCGCCAACGGCTTTTTGACGTTTATTGTTTCCGGCGGCGGGATCGAGTTCATGCGCGCCTATACGGAGCAATGCTACGGCATTCCGCCGTGGCATGTGGTCGGCTCCGCCGGCAAGACCGAGTTCCGCCTGTGGGATGCAAGCCCCACCCTGGTGAAGCTGCCGGACCTGCTGTTCTTCGACGACGGGCCGGGCAAGGCGGAAGGCATCAACCACTATATCGGCCGCCAGCCGATCTTCGCCTTCGGCAACTCCATTGGCGACAAAGAGATGCTGGAGTGGACCGCGAACTGCCAAGGCCTGTGCTTCATGGGTCTCGTGCATCACGACGACGCCGTACGTGAATACGCTTACGGACCGGATTCCGATGTGGGCCGGTTTCCTGTGGCGCTGATGGAGCACGCCGAAGCTGTTGGCTGGGACGTGGTCAGCATGAAGAACGACTGGAAGGAGATTTTCTCCTGGGCCAAGCCTTGAACAGTTAGGGAAAGACCATGCTGAAACCGTTGATGCTTGTCTCGGGCGTGATCGAGGTCGTGTTCGGTCTCTCGGCGCTCGTCGCGCCGCTGGTGGTGGTCGAGGCCGTCGGCGGGAGCAGTGGTGGCGTTCCGACACTCGCTCTCATCCGTCTGCTCGGTGCGGCGACTTTAGGACTTGGCGTCGGCGCGCTGATCGGACGGACACATTTGAACACGGTAGGAGGCATGGCGGCCGCCTACGGCCTCGGCCTTTACAATATTGTCGGCGCCGGCGTGCTCGTCATCGGTGCTGTGAGCACAAGCGGTCCCGGCCTGTGGTCCGGGGCCAATTTGCACAGCGTCATCGCCATGCTGTTCGCGTTTGCGTTTTTGACGCGTTGCTAGCACCTCTTCATTGGCAGCCGCTGCGTTGAGCGCATGGCGATGGAGCAGGGCCGCGCCCGGTTACTATTATACAACGATGTCGTACACAAACACGTTGGGATTAAATTGACCACCCTAATCCGATCGCAAATCTTTCCAAGCAAAATGATCGTTGTCCATTGGAAGAATACCGCTCGGGTGATGGTGGGCCACGCTATCAACTACTCGAAAGTTAGTTAGGCATGATTCTGTTGTCGAATATGGTGTTGTCAAATCTCGTTCGCAATGTAATAATGGTTTATAGTGCTCAAGTTATATCAAGAGCAGCCAATAATGACGGAGAGATCGCAAATTTGTGGAGCAGACCAGCGTTTCCTGGCCCTCTCTGACGAAAAACCACCATTGATGCGGATCCCACCCGAGCTTTCGTTTGTGAGAGCTCGTCAATCCGCCGGTCTGATATGGCTCGCGGGGCACGGTCCGAATCTGAAGAAACAGCCGCCTCGTTTCGACTTCGAGGGAAAAGTTGGTCGTGACTTGACCGAGGACGAAGGGCGAGCAGCGGCGCGCTTAGTCGGGCTGAATCTGCTGGTGTCGCTACGCGCGGAACTTGGTTCGCTTGATCTTGTCGAATCCATTCTCCAAGTCGTCGGCGCAATCAACAGCGCTGAAGACTTCATATACCAGTCCCGTGTCCTGAATGGATGTACCGATTTGATGGTCGAGGTCTTTGGGGAGGCTGGCCGGCCCGCTCGCATGGCATTTGGAGTGCGGGCTCTCCCATTCAATATGGCTATAGAGGCGTCTATGGTCGTCAGGTTGTTTGGTTAGGATGTTACAGTGCCAAGAGCCATCGTGCTTGCTTGGCAAACTATATTCGTGAGTTTGACACACGTTTTAGGTGAAAAATATAACTGAACAGTCCCACCGGAGGTTCTGTAACTATGAACCGGGACTACGCCTCGCAAAGAAGGTTGGTCGAGAGCTTTCTGCCACCCCCCCTGAGATTGGTGTGGACGGACGATCCTGAGAATCTGTCAACAGGTACAACTGCAACGCCAACCGCCTTGCTCTGGCTAGATCTTGTCGGCTCGACTCGCCTCGTGCGTACTATGATGGAAAGCAAAAAAGGGGGAATTGACCGACTTGGCAGTCTACTTAACAAGTACTTTGATTTGCTCCTGAAGACAGTTGTTGCGCACGGCGGGCAACCGCTAATGTTTGCCGGCGATGGGCTCCTGAGCGGCTGGCCGTGCCATCACTCCGAGCGCGAGGGCGTTTTACGAGCAGCGCAGTGTGCGGAAGACGTCCTGGCAAACGAAGCTATCAAAGGCCATGGGGAATTCTCACTTCAGCTACATGCTGTCTTGGCGTTCGGCGCGTGCAGGACCCTCGAAATTCCGATCGAGGGTGTTCCACTTGATGTTGTCGTAGGAAGCGGCCTCCGCGACTTGCAGTTTGCAACACAGCTGAGAGCTCCTGGTCGGGTCGTAGTCTCGGCGATAGCTCTTAAGGAACTCGCACCCGTCGCGAAGATAGCCTCCGGTACGGGTGGACGTGGAGTTCTCCTCTGTCTTCACAAACGCGTCGCGCCCCAGCCTCTTCTTATTGATCCGCTGCCAGAGTCAATTGCCCAAAAGATTGTTCCTCATGTTCAACCCCAAATCGCCATAAGCGTTGACCCGTACAGCATGGATTGCACACCTGAATTGCGCCGTGTCACGTCAGTGTTTGCCGGGATTCGCGGCATTGATTGGTCTGACGATGATATTGAATCTCACCTGAAGGAAATTGCTCAAGCGCTGATGCCCATAGTGCGCAAATATGATGGCTTCTTTCACCAACTTCGTATCGACGATCGGGGCGTCAACTTAATGATACTGTTTGGCACGCAAATGGCCACGCATGCTGATAATGCCGCGCGCGGCGTGCGAGCCGCGAGTGACCTTAAGCATGCTTTACGGGACCTCGGATATAGAACCTCAATCGCTGTCGCGACCGGGCCTACACTCTGCTGCTTGATGGGCAATGATATATTCCGCAAGCATATGATTTTTGGCGATGCGATCAATTTAGCCGCTCGGCTGAAGGAGCTCAGTCAGGGAAAAATACTATGTGACGAACCAACAATGCGTCGAGCTCGAGAAGGAATTACGTTCGAGCCACTTGGAGATGCGTACGTTGAAGGCATAGCGCGGCCCGTCTCAACTTGGACGCCACGGCAAATCGGCTCTCCAGAATCATTTGTTCGCATGGAAGGCCGTGAAGCCGAGCTCACGAATCTTATTGATAAGATCCGCAGCGTGGAGCCAGGCAAGCGCACTGCGGTGGTCTTATTGGAGGGTGAAGCTGGGTTTGGAAAATCACGGTTACTCAGCGAACTCCGGCGAAAAATAGCCACGAATACGGTTCGTCTCCTTATGTCAAACGCCAATCGGATTGAACAGAACCTTCCTTATAATGGTTGGCGGAGCATCTACGACCAACTGCTTGGTATTAACCAGATAGATGACACGGATCGTCGCAAGGAAAAGGCATTACAGACGCTCGGGGCTAAGGCTGATCAAAGTTGGTACTTAAACGCACTACTTCCGCTTGAGTTTGATATGACTGCCGAAATCGCCCGGCTATCAGGCGAACAGCGCGGGCGGGCGCGGTTGAATCTGCTTCTATCCTTATTAAACAAAGCTGCGCAGAAGGCACCTCTGGTTCTTGTCATCGATGATGCACATTGGTTGGACGAGGCATCCTGGCAGCTCGCTCGCCAGATCGCCGAAGAGGTGCCGGGCATTTGCCTGATTCTCTCAATGCAGACATTGCAAGATGAGACGCCATGCAGCCAGCTGGAATCCCAGGGCGCAACGCGCTTCAGGTTGCGAGGGCTTGAGGACGTTGAACAGGAGCGTCTTATTTGCGCTACGCTGGGGGTGAAATGCATCTCGCCTGAAGTGGCCAAGTCGATAATTGATCGTGCCGCGGGCCATCCACTCTACTGTATGGAACTCACCCGCACTTTGCGCGAGGAGGGCATGGTGGAAATTGCTGATGGCACTTGCCATCTCAAGGCCAATCTGGGTGCCGCCGATTTACCTCTTCCAGACAGCGTGAGCAGCACTGTGCAGCGGCGCATCGATCGTTTGGAAAGAGTTCCCAAAATCATGCTCAAACTCGCTAGTGTTACTGGGATGCAATTTCCAACTTCTCTTGTCGAGCACCTGTGCTCGGTCACTGCGATTGGGTCAGCTGCTGAAGCCACTTTCGAGTTGAGTCGTCATGATGTTCACGAGTGTTTGGAAAAAAACAGGAGAAGCGGTCTTCTCCAGGCAGATTTAGTCGATGACGTGGAAGGATATGCGTTTAGCCATGGAATAATCCGTGACGTGGCTTACGACTTGATTTATCCGCTTGAATTAAAAAGCACTATCCACCTGCATATCGCGGATTGGTACGAGAATAGGTATCCGGACAGGCGTTCGCGCGCTCGTTACCATGTATCGCTAGCCTACCATCTGGAAAGGGCAGGTGAACTAAGGCGCTCCGCGAACTATCTCATGCTAGAGGCTGAGCGTCAGTTTGAGCTCGGCATGGCGCCAGAAGCGGTAGACACAGGCCTGCACTCCGCCAGTCTCTTATTAGTCGAGTACCAAGCCCACCACGCCAATGGCGAGGCGCAAGATTTTGGTGGCGAATTGGCTGACAACCCTCAGAAGATTGGGTCCTTGTTTGCTCAGGAGTTGAGCCAGATTGATGCCCTCCTGGAAGGCCGTCGGCCGGAAGAACTTCTTGAGCTACCCCACCTACCTCCGGAG
>CAZUKP010000158.1:0-5347 GCA_964620915.1 uncultured Hyphomicrobium sp.
CCGTCATTCTCGCCTCGGTGGCTTTTCGGTGGCTTTTGACGGGGGTCCAGGGGCGGATACCCAACACCTTCATCTGAAATCACACCATGCCGTTTCCCAGAACCCTGGCAAGTCGAGCAAACGCCTGGAGGCTTCGAGCCGCTGCCTCGTTCCGCAATTGTTGGGAATGACCTAAGCCGCTTCCAGAGCCTCCCGAGCACTCCACTGTCGCCACCGCCAGCGAACTAGCTCATGGACGACCTCTGCCGCGCACCCTGTGGCGTCATTGTAAAGCTCGGAGCCGCTGTGTCTGATCACATCAATTTTGGCAGCACGCAGATACTTGTCACGCTCACGATCCGCGTCCCATTGGGCCTTTGTCGAGTTATGGTATTCCTCGCCATCGCACTCGACGTTGATCCATTTTTGGTTGCCGCGTCCATCCTTGCCCATGACGAGGAAATCGAGGCGATAGTGTCCAAAGTTGAACTGGGGCGCGATGATCAGATCACCTTCTGGCATGGTCTGACCCGGATGCAGCACAACGGCAGGGATGCTCAAGAAGGGGTACCAGTCCGCAAATAGTAAGCCCGCCATCATCAGCTTCTCGATGGGGCTTTCACAGGAACCGAACGGTTTCGACTTAAGCGCTTCGTTGACGGCACTCACGGCTCCTTCTTCTGACATTTCAAGTTTCACTAAGCTGCTTACGCACGCGTTGGCCTGTTGGCCAAGAATGGTCAGTGCGCGGGAATCCTCGTTCGGCCCGCCGAACAACTCCGAGTCCAAAAGTGCCTCAAATACATGCTTAACCGGCATTCGATCACCTAATTATCAATGGTTGACATGATTCGCGTTCCATTATTTTAGCTGAATGCCACGGAAGCGAGGGCCGCGCCGGTAGTTCTCCACCACCTCCACCATTAAACTCTGGTAATGTTAGGCTTGGCCAGTTCATTGGTTTAGCGCGTCTTGATGCAGCACCTGTTGCCGAAGCTAAGGAAGACGAAGTAACTGAATGACGCTACCTGAAAGACTGGTCTTAACGGCACTAATCTTTGCCATCCTTATTGTGGTGGGTGCGCCTTTCCTGCTCTGGCTGATCGGTGGGATGCAGTAGCTCAGTTTTTGGCTCATAATCCCAGGCCACGCATCTGTGCGCTGCGCGGGGAAGCCAACTAGGGAGCCAGCAAGTGCTCAGTCTCAACGTCAGACAATCAATGGTCGTCGCCGGATGCTTCGTCTTGGCGCTAGCATTTGTCGGAGCCGCACACTCTCGCGAGGGGCCGCGCGACGGCGCGCAAAGCAAGGAACTAACGAAAGAGGTTCCGGCGCGGAAGAATAGACGCTCTGAAGCGGAGCTAAACTCTTCGGTCGAGGAAGAGCCCTTTTGCGTGAGACCTTTTGAGTATCCTCGCCAATCCCGTTAGCAGGCTTCGGCGAGCCTAAACAGCGTTACTTCTCCTCAGACTCTGAAATCGGCATGCGAGAACTAGACGTGAGGACAAAACTGATACGGGAGTGGGTAGCTTGTGTCGCCCTGTTCGTCGCGGGAACAGCTGCAGCAACTGCGCAGACAACAGCGACTGTGCCACCGGCTGAAATCCCATTAATCCACAAACTGGTAACAGACATTTCTCCAGTTCGTATCAAAGCTGACATTGTTACGCTGGTCGGTTTCGGGACTCGTCATACTGCATCGGAGACTAAGAGCGATATTCGCGGTATCGGAGCTGCCCGACGTTGGATCTATGACGAGTTTACTAGCATTTCACGGAAATGCGGTGGTTGTCTCGAGGTACTGTTCGTTGGTGACACAATCAGCGACGAGCCGCGGTTGCCCGGTGCCACGGAGATTGTCAGTGTTTTGGCAATCCAGCGTGGAACGCTGGATCCTCTACGGATGGTTATGATGTCGGGTGATATCGATAGCCGCGTGAGCGATGTCGAGAATGCGACCTCCGATTCCCCGGGGGCAAACGACAACGCCAGCGGCGTCGCCGGAACCCTTGAAGCCGCGCGAGTTCTTTCCCAGCACAAGTTTCCCGGAACGATCGTCTATGCCGCGCTTGCGGGCGAAGAACAGGGGCTTCTTGGCGGTCAGATCGTTGCGGACTATGCCAAAAAGAACGGTTGGCGCTTAAAGGCGGTACTCAACAACGACATGATCGGTAATATTGAGGGCATCAACGGAGTTATCAACAACACCACTGTGCGGGTCTTCTCCGAGGGGACCCGCGCTGTTGAAACGCAGGAGGAAGCAGAGTTTCGCCGGTTTACAGGTGGCGAAATCGATAGCCCTTCGCGCAATCTCGCGCGCTATATCGACCGGAAAGCGGACCGGTACATACCTAACCTCGATGTGATGATGGTTTATCGCATCGATCGCTTCGGCAGGCGCGGGCATCATCAGCCGTTCAACAATCTTGGATTTCCTGCAGTTCGGATCATGGAGATCAACGAGCACTATGACCGTCAGCATCAGGACTTACGGGTCGAGGATGGTAGGCCTTACGGTGATGTAATCGAGGGAGTGAACTTCGACTATGCCGCCAAAATCACGGCTCTCAATGTAGCAAGCCTGGCTGGCTTGGCTTTGGCTCCGCCGTTTCCGGCTGGTGTCAAGGTCAAGGGCGCGGTTAGACCTTCGACCACATTGAGATGGAGGAAGGTGAAAGGGAGAAAGGCTGGAAACCTCGCCGGGTATAGACTTTATTGGCGTCTAACAACTGAGCCCCAATGGACGCACAGCCGGTATGTGGGCAATGTGAGCCGGTACACTTTGGAAAATATCATGATAGACAACCACTTGTTCGGCGTTTCATCCGTCGCCAACGATGGAGCTGAAAGTCCCGTTGTCTTTCCGGGCCCAGCCGGGTCATTCGGGAACTGATGAGGACCTCGACAGTGCCTGCATAGATGTAATCACAGCTCCCAAACCGGAAGCTTCGAATTATGCACTATGAACTCAGTTACATCCGCCTGTGACTGCGTGTTACGAGTCCACGGCCCGGTTGTCCCAATAAGCGCCCGCCGCCATCTCGCCGTGTGGCCGCGATGTATGGCACCTTTGACAGAAACGAAGGTGAGACGCGCAAGTTCTGGCTGGAGGTCGCCCGCGCGGTGGCGTGGAGTTCGAGGATAATCACCCGACCACCCTGCTCCATACCTTCTTCAAGTCGGCCGTTGAGGATAAGCGGAAGCTGAGCCTCAAGCCAGCCAACTTCTATCAGGCGAGCATCTACGCCTGGAACGCGTTCCGTGAAGATAAGGCCCTCAGTTCTGTCAAGTTCGACACCAGAAAGGGCCTCTATAGCGTCTCGGTGTAGTCCACTAAGGCTGATCACGACGGGGGCGTCGGCTTCAGTCCGGCGTCCCTCTTACCTGCTGCGCTCGGGCTTGCTGGTCGTTTGCCCAAGGCGGCGCTTCAATCGGGCGCTTTGCTTGCCGTGCCGTGGTTTCATGCCGCGACCGTGCCGACGGGCACAAGCGTAAACGCTGTGCCAACGTCGCTTGCAGCTTGCATGACGCCTCCCATTGCTTGAAAGCACCTTCCGTGCTCGCCGCATCCTCGGCGATCAATGACGCCTCGCAATAGCGAACCAAAAGCGGCGCGTCACTCTTAACGAAATGCGCCGGGTGCAGACTTGCGACAATCTCGAGGAATAGCGCCTCGATCGGTTTGGGCAATTTGTTCGGAGGTCGTATCCGCTCAAAATCTACCCTTACAAGTGACGGCGAACCCTGCGCCTTGCGCCCACGAATGCCCATGCCTTTGTCCTTTCCTGTGTCTAAACCGCCTCGCACGGGCAAAATACCCGTTTATAGTCTTTGCAGGCCCCCGCCGGTCGGGAAAGGCGTTTCCAATATTTAAACAATCCCCCCCCGGTCCCGTCGATCATTCCGTGCCCGGACTATTTGCTTTTCGTCGCGCAATAGGCGGCCGGTATGGGGAACGGGACCGGAAGCTTGGCAAGAGGGATGAACCAAGCCTCCGGTCCCTAGTGCGCCAGCCGAGAGGCAAGCCCGCAACCCTCGGCGTCGCAAGTTGCGGCAAGGGAAAGGAGACCCTTCCGCAATTCAGTGTCGCGTCGCGCCATCCCGCATGTTGTGGGCATCAAGGACGCCCTCAACCTGGAAGCGGGACTGGGCTAGGGACTTTGCTGCGAAGCTAAGCTCGCGGGCGATTTCCGCTTCCGTCGCCCCGTGGCTTTCCAAGATCGTGCGCGTGTGCCGCATCAGTGCGTCAAATACTTCGCTCATCGTGACATTCATTGCACCCTCTCCAATCGTACCCACTGCCACTCGATCGTGATGCGCCAACGGCGTGAGATGCGGACGCTCATTGCTTTGCCTCAAGCGCAGCAATGCGTGCTTCCAATGCTTCGATCGCCGCCTTTGCTGCGCCGGCCTTGCATACCAATTTCCAATTTGGGTCATTGCCTGGCGTGGCGACAGTCTCGCCGATCGCGATCCACAACGAGCCCGATTTCGTGACAAGGTTGCCGGGGCGGTATCTCTTGCCGCTGGCAAAAACGCCTTGCCAAGCGACCGGCGCGGTTTTGTTTTCGATCACGTCTTGGCGTGTTTCAAGCGCGTCGACGCGCTCGCGTAGCGGCTTGAGCTTGGCGTTTAGCGTGTCCGCTACCACGTCGCCGAGCGCGGCTAGGTCTTTCGTCGTTATGCCCATCGCGGCGATCCTTCAATTTGGCCCAGCGCGGCCCGGTTTTAACTCCACGTCACTTGCGGCGAGTAACCCGCAATGCCGTCAAGCACCGCACAGCAAGTCGCGGTCATGGGCCGCACACCGAACCGGCGTTCGACCCGCAAGCCCGTGCTATTTGTTTGCCAAAGTGAAACAAGCGCGGCCGTTGGTCCGGTGGGCGGGCTCGTGCTCGTCATGGTCGGAGCACTATCCATTTCGACGGAGGCATGACGCGACGGCGCGAACACCGGCGGGTCGGCCCACATGGCAACCCGCGCGGCGTCTATAAGCATCAGCCGGCCTTCCGGAATTGCATCGCTCAAATAGAACGGAATGCCGAATACAGTTGCCGAGCCCGCTGCGACCGGCGGGCGACCGTCGCCGCGTTGCACCGCCGCTTGGAGGGTTAATTCGTCGCGTGCATGTTCGGAGCCTACGAAGATCGGGCGGCTTTGCGTGCCGCGTGGCACGGTTTCCAGCATCGCCCGAATGTCGGCGACAAAGGACGTGCTTGCCGTTGCCGGTGTTGCGACCGAAGCAATCGCCCCGAATAATTGCACGTCCGAGCGCTCGAGAAGCGCGGCGGTAAACTCGCGAATAACCACGCCCAGGTCAAAGTCCGGAAGCCTCAAAAGCTGATCGCTGACGGTCTGCAAAATGAAA
>CAZUKP010000159.1:0-5335 GCA_964620915.1 uncultured Hyphomicrobium sp.
GTAAGTGCTTGCTCGTTTCCTCGACTGCCGCTTTGGCAGCCTGCTCCCACGACTCTTTGCTGACACCGATCAACTCGATCACCTTATATATGCTGTCCGCCATGAAAGCCTCCGTCGGTCTTTGTGCTTGGACTGCCCACGAAACGGTGCGAGTTGCAGATTAGTCGCCAAAGGAGCCTCGTGACTAGCCTTTGATTTCCGCTTTGAACCAATAGTGGGCATGCGGCGGCTCGAAGTAGCCCCCACGCCGCGATGCTCTCACTATGCGCAGGGCGCTAAGAACCAGCGAGGATCGCACTTGTAGCGGACGTTCGCGCTGGCCATTAAATGCACGCCCAACTGTCTCACAATTGAAACGGTTCATGCTCGGCTGCCGCTCCAGGCAGGTGACGTATGTCGGCCGCTATTCGCTATGTACGACCCCGATTGCCGTCTTAACCCTTTTCGCTCTTAGGAGTACTCACTCATGCCGCAGCAGGATTCCGATCACGACGCCTCAAAGGACGCGCATAAAGCCATAAGCGAAGTCCTTGAAGCTATATCGACCTGGCATACGGAGATGACCGCTGCCAGCACGAAAAACAATAAAAAGGTTATCGCGAAGATGTCGTCCGCGGCGCGGGCGCTCGGCTGGCCGCAAGAGGTTGTTGATGCCTTTGGGGCTCAGATGCAGAGCTCTAGCAGAATGCAGCTTGAGTCAATCCATCACATCATGGACGCCTGGGAGAAGCAGGTCAGATCGCCAAACCCAATAGCGCAGTTTCCTTCGGACATGATGGAAAAGCTCCAGTCGTGGCCGAGTTCCGCTCAGAAACTATGGACTGCACCAGAGGCTCCTTCAAACCCGATGGATTTCTGGAAGCAAATGGGTGAGCAGTGGCAGAAAAATTGGACAGAAGTGATGGCGTACTGGGCAAACACCGCAAGTACAAAGTGATCACATTGAGCGCTGACCCTAAGGCAACTTGAGCATCACTCGCCGCGCCGGGGCTCACACTGATCAACAAGTGTCCCCTCGGACTGTCTCACGAATGGAACAGGTCATGGTTGGCCACTGCTCCAGGTGAGGTGACAAATGGGGACGCGCACGCAAGATGCGGCATCGAAACATCGGAATCCGGCCCACGCAAGTGCACTTTCTGCTCTGTGCTCGTCTTGAAAGCCGCTGAACACGCTTGCCGGCCCGAAGTGGAGGTAGAAATGGCGATGCAGCTTCCGCTCCCTACGAAGGCGCAGCTTGAAAAGTTTGCTGAGCAGGAACATGCACGGCGCAAGGCAGTTGCAGAAAGGCTGTTGCACGAACGCGCTATGTCCCTCGAGGAATTGATCAAGTACGGATTCATTTCAGAAAAGGAAGTGAACTGACACCAGCTTGACTCCCAGAACAACTATTGGCTCGCCTTCGCTTCCTCCGGCGAGCCCTTTTTTGAGGAACATTTGGCATGAACAGGCACTTTGGGAACGCAAATAATGAGTGGGATTTGCCGCACGCCGTGCAGATTGCCCTGAGCGCCGTGTTTGCTGCAGCACTCAGCGCCATGGCCATCGTTTTTCTCCTTTAGTGCTTAGCTCGTGGCCTAGCTAAAGCATCGGATTGGGCGTCCAAAAAGGCCGGAAACGGTCGTCTCCACGCTGGTTATGACTGCTTTGCAGTCGCCATTGAACTAAAGGAGCGCGGTCGATGCGCCTAGATGCGATCGCAGTCGGGAAACACCCGCCCCTGGATATCAACGTAATCGTCGAAGTCCCTGTCGGCGGAGAACCAATAAAATATGAAATGGATAAGGCCTCCGGAACACTGGTTGTCGACCGGTTCCTCTATACTCCGATGCGATACCCAGGAAACTACGGATTCGTGCCTCACACACTTTCGGCCGACGGGGACCCGATCGACGTTCTCGTTTGCAACACGCGCGCTATCGTGCCCGGTGCCATAATCAATTGCCGGCCCATAGGAGTGCTCGTCATGGAGGATGAGTGCGGCGGCGACGAAAAAGTCATAGCGGTACCACACAGCAAGCTGACCACGCGTTACGACAAAATAGCAAATTACTCCGATCTGCCCGCCATAACGACCATGCAGATCGAACACTTTTTCTCACACTACAAAGATCTCGAACCCGGCAAGTGGGCGAAAATTGGCCATTGGGGCGATGCCGCGGAGGCCCATCACCTGATAAATGAAGCAATTGGCCGTGCCCAATCCAAAGCTTAAAGACTTTGGTTGCGAGTCGATAATTCAATCACCGATATTAACGGAAGACTTTTTCGGAGTTCCGCGGCCGGGTCCATCGACCTGTTCTTGTTGGCCGTGTCTCACTAGGCACCGGCGCAACCGTTGCCTTGATGTCTATTTAAATCACCGGTGTTCTGTGCAGTTGCATCAACGTGCAATAGATCGCTTGTCAATTGGCCGCAGAAGGGGTTCTAATTGCGTCCGGGCACGATCTGCAACGCGCAGAGGCGACAAGAATGACAAAGCCCAGGAGGAGCGTCCAGGAACTCGGCCGAGCGGATCATATACGTGCAACGGCCGAGTCAATTTCATCCGCCGCGGGCTCGGCACTCGCGGCGTCGTGGCGGCGCTCGCTGGTCTATCACGACCTCGACCCCGAAACGCGCGCGCGCCCCGACAGGGTTCCCGAAGTCGCGCTGCGCGAAGCGCGCGAGCGCCTCGGTGCCCTGCCGGCTATTGCGGTTCCGACCCTTGAGCGCCTCTTTGGCGCCGTAAGGCGGTCGGGCTGCTGTGTCCTTCTCACGGATTCTGAGGGGTTGATCGTCGAGCGCCAGGGCAACGCCGGCGACGACGAGGCATTCGAACAGATTGGCCTTCGCCAGGGCGCAGTTTGGAGCGAAGCAAACGAAGGCACGAACGGCATCGGCACATGTTTGGTTGAACAGCGTCCCGTTGTCATCTACCGCGATCAGCACTTCCACACGCGCAATACGATGCTGAGCTGCACCGGCGCCCCCATTTTTGATGAAAACGCTCGTCTAGCGGCCGTTTTAGATATCTCCTCATGCCAGGGCGAATTGACGGAGGATTTTGTCCACTTGATTGCAACGCTAATTGCAGACGCAGCGCGCCGAATTGAGAGTGACAACTTTCGTGCTGCTTTTCCCGATTGCCGCATCGTCATGGCCCCGGCGCATGGTGCGCAGGGTTCGGCGCTGCTAGCAGTTGATCGCTACGATCTCGTCATCGGCGCAACGCGCAGGGCTCGCAAGACATTAAACCTAACAGAGAAGAACCTTGCATCCGCTCAGCCCCTCCCGGATATCCTTGCTAACAGCAGGCAGGCATCGGACCTTCGTGCCGCCGAGGGGGCCGAACTGCAACGCGCGCTTGCTCGGAATGAAGGAAACGTGTCCGCGACCGCCCGCGAACTCGGATTAAGTCGGGCAACTCTGTACCGCCGAATGCATAGGCTCGGATTGGGTGAAGGCCGTACGCCCAAAGGTCTTGCAACCGCCGAGCACGCTGACTGACGACAACCATATCCGATGTCTCACATCTGAGACAGAACGCGCCAGTCTGTCGGTTCGATGGGGATGATAGGCGGCGGCCTTCCCCTCAATATATAGCCCTTCGAGCATCAAAGTCGCGAGGAAAAGGCCGGGCTGCTACGGCGCAACCTGGCCTCCACATCATGCAAAAGCAGCACACGAAGCCGGATCGTGAGAGCCCCGACTACAAAATCGATAATGGGGAGGAATTCGCCCGAAATCTGCTGCAGTTGGCCGAACTGAGCTGGCCCGTTTTGATTGCGTTCTTGGGCCGCGCAGACATCAAGATGGGTCCCTATTCAACGGCGACTGAGATCGTGGAGGCGACACAAACGCTTTCCAACCTCATGTTGCGCAATTGGTGGACCGATCCAACCAAGTTTGCACAGGCTCAAGGGGACCTGATGCGGTCCTATGCGGAGATTTGGAGCAATGCCTTGCAGCGGTCCCTCGGCCAGGAGATTGGGCCGGTCGTCGAGCCAGAGCGAAGCGACAATCGCTTCGCGGACCCGGAGTGGTCTGAGAACCCCTACTTTGATTTCTGGAAGCAAGTCTATCTCGTAACTGCGCATTGGGCAGAGGAGATGCTTGACAAGACTGAGGGAATTGACGAGCGCACGCGGCAAAAGTCTGAGTTCTATCTCCGGCTGGTATCGAGCGCGGCTTCGCCCTCCAACGTTCCCTACTTGAACCCGGAAGTCGTGCGCGAGACACTCGCCAGCAACGGCGAAAATCTAGTCCGCGGCATGCGTTATCTCGCGGATGATATGAGTCGCTCAGGCGATCTATTGAAGATCACCCAAACGGATACGTCTGCCTTCGAGGTAGGGCGCAATCTCGCGGCCACACCTGGCAAGGTCATCTTTCAGAACGACATCATCCAACTCATTCAGTATGAGCCCACGACCGAGAAGGTGCGCGAGGTCCCTCTGCTTATCGTGCCTCCTTGGATAAACAAATTCTATGTCCTCGACCTTCACCCCGCCAAGAGCCTTGTCAAGTACATGGTCGAGCAGGGCTTCACGGTCTTCATAATCTCGTGGGTCAATCCTGATGAGACGCTCGCGCACAAGGCCTTTGAGGACTACATGCAAGAAGGTCTTCTATGCGCAGTGGACGCTCTAAGACGCGAGACCGGCGTCGATAAATGCAATGTTGTTGGCTACTGCATTGGCGGTACTCTGCTCGCCACGACGCTCGCCTATCTTGCGGCACGCCGAGAGGAACACTTCAACTCAGCCACTTTCTTGGCAGCGCAAATCGACTTCACCCACGCTGGCGATTTGTTGCTGTTCACCGGCGCAGACCAGCTTGATTCGATACGCGAACTCATGGCGGAGCGGGGCTACCTTGATGGCTCGCGCATGGCCAACGTGTTCAATATGTTGCGCCCCCGCGACCTCATCTGGCCTTACTTCGTCAACAACTATCTCTTGGGCAAGAAGCCCCTCCCCTTCGACCTGCTTTATTGGAATCAAGATGCGACGCGCATGGCAGCCGCCAATCACATCTTCTATCTGCGCGAATTCTATTGCGCGAATCGACTCGCGAAAGGTGAGTTGGTGATCAACGGGACGCGGCTCAACGTACGTAAAGTAAAATTGCCGGTATTTCAGCTATCAACCAAAGAGGACCACATCGCACCAGCGAAGTCGGTCTTTACCGGTGCTGCACTTCTGGGCGGGCCCGTTGAGTTCGTTGTTTCGGGTTCCGGTCACATCGCTGGCGTCGTCAACCCGCCCAGCAAAATGAAATATCAGTACTGGACCAGTACCAAGCGAACCAAGACGCTGGAGCAGTGGTTTAAGACCGCCGACGAGCATCCAGG
>CAZUKP010000160.1:0-5277 GCA_964620915.1 uncultured Hyphomicrobium sp.
TCTCTGCTTTCCAATTCCCTGATCTGCGGGAAAATACAGGGAATTTCCGCTCTTCATGCACCCCCCTGCCCTGCTGGACCTGAGTTTTCCCTTTCACAACAACGGGAAAAGGCAAAATTCCCTAAACAGGGATCAGGGAATTTTTCAAAGGAAACAGGGAATTCTGGAGCGGAAACAGGGACGTTACCGCTGAAGTAGGCAGTTTTTTCTGACAATGCCTGACGATGCTCAATTGAATCCGTCGCAAGTTGAGATTTTCAGTCCGGCGCAATTGGTTTCCCATTGCGTGTTCCTGAGGGCGCGGCGTCCATCGTGGAGCCCTGAATTCCAGTGCTCCCGCATCGACCGGCGCGAAAATTCGTAGTCGCTGTCCTGGCTATCATAGATGGCACGGCGGCGAACCAAATGGACAATCGAGACATTATGATTGTCGCCTAGGGCACTCAATTCTCGAAACTTGTCGTCGTCCCGCGTCTGCGGCGGAAGCGCCTCGAAGAGTTCCATTATTGCCTGGCGCAGCACGTACTTTTCACGGAAATTGCTCGTGTTTAACTGCGTGCGGCTCGAGAAGTTGATGTGTTTCCTACGCTGCTCTACTTCGAGCAGGTTGCCGGGCAAGCTGCCCTGGGAATTGAAGAGATCAACTTGAAAGACGAGCGTGTTGTCTTCCAGTTTGTTGTCGAGCACCTCGACGAGAGGCGTGTTGGAGACAACTCCGCCATCCCAATAAAATTCACCCTCGATCTCAACCGGTGGAAACCCGGGCGGCAAGGCTGCGCTGGCCATCACATGATCGACGGTGATTTCGCGCTCGCTGTTGTCGAAATAGACTAAATCACCACGGCGCACATTTGCGGCGCCGAGTGACAGCCGGGTCTTGCGATCGTTGATGCGATCGAAGTCAACAAGCTCCTCCAAAGTCCTGCGCAGCGGACTGGTATCGTAGACGCTAAGCGACCCTGGAGCGCCATGAGGCAGCAAAATTGCGGGAGGGTAGCGGGGCTCGAAGAACCCGGTCTGTCCAAAGAGCATCGATGACATGCCGCTCGCCTGCTCGAACACGCGCCGGGCCGTGTCACCGAGGTTTACGGTTGGCCAAGGAAATGTCGTTGTGCAACGCTCCCAGAATTCGCGCAGTCGAGACAGACGCTGGCTGGGTTCATTCCCTGCAATAATGGCTGAATTTATCGATCCTATTGAGGTCGCGGCGAGCCAATCGGGCTCAAAGCCAGCTTCCGACAGGGCCTGGTAGACGCCGGGCTGATAGGACCCGAGCGCACCACCGCCTTGGAATACGAACGCCGTCTGACCGTAGGGCCCTGCCAATGGATGCTGGACGAGGTTTGAACCCGTATGTTTCATTTTTTCTACTTTCCACGCCATTTGGAACCGTCTTTGCCTAGCGAATAGCCTCAGTTGCTCTGGCCCAATCCGAGTATGGATACCTTCGCCGTTGTGATTTCAGTGGGCCAAAGCACTTCTGTGAGACCGGTCGCGACGGCGACCTTCTGTGTGCCGCCCGCCTTGTAGGTGATGACGCCGCCCCCAATCGCACCACCTATTTTTTTGCCCCATAATTTTTGGCCATCGGTCGCATCAACTGCGTAGAAATTGCCACCCATGTCACCGAAGAACGCGACACCGCCGCCGGTGGGCGTTACGCCACTCTGGATGGGATAGTTCGTCTTTACTCTCCATTTCCAAGCGCCTGTATCGGCGTCGCTGGCGTAGAGCCAGCCAGCCCAATCGCCAAAGGAATCCTGCTTACCCCATGTATTGAACGGATTGATGGAAGCTTCGCCTGACCACGGCTTTGCTGCCGCGACTTGCTCTATTTTTTTCGATGGTTTCAGTTTGACGGTGGAGCACCAGTCGACCTCACCAGTCAGGATCAGGTTGGTCTCAGGGTCGTACGCAGGACCATTCCATTCAGCGCCACCAACGGAGCCCGGACAAAAATGAACCGGCTTGCCAACTGAAAACACGGTCTCCGGATTTTCGATTTTTGTAACCGGTTTACGGTAGAGCATCTCATCGGTAGCGAGATCGAAGCCGTAGAGGTGGCCGTCTTTGGGCGCAACAGATAGCACCTTCTTACCGCCGGCTGTCTTGATGATCGCAGGCGCGCTTGAGACGTCCCAGTCGTGCCAGTCTTTCGGCACGATCTTGAAATGATCGTTGTAGGCGCCCGTCTTGGCATCGAGGACTACGACGGAACCGGTGTAGAGGTTGGACCCCTTGCGCAGCGCAGTAGCAAAATCAGGTGCCGGGTTTCCGCCAGGGATGTACAGGAGCCCTGTCTCCGGGTCCAAGGTATAGGATGTCCAGGTCGCGCCGCCCGTTATCGGCGAGCCGGAAGGAGTTTCCCACGTGGACATGCCAAGAGGGGATGCGCCCTCCGGACCGCGCGCCACGTCGCCCTTGGTCTTTGGCACGAGGTAGAATTCCCACACAATATCGCCGGTCTTGGCATCAAGAGCATACATCCGGCCCTTCACCCCCTTAAGGTCACCGCCGGCATTGCCGACGAATACCAAGCCGTTCCAAGCAATTGGCGCGGCGGGCACGGACTCGCCCTTCTTGGAATCGGCGATTGTCGTTTCCCAAAGGCGTTTGCCGGTCTTGAAGTCGTAAGCCAGCACGCGACCGTCTTGGGTCCCGCGGAACAACATCCCGTCTAAATAGGCCGGCCCACGATTGACGCCTTGCGGCGTCGCCGGCTTGTAGTCTTCGTGCTTGCGCCAGTTCAGGTGGCACGTGCTCGGATCGATGGAGAAGATATCGAATTCGGTCGAGAAAATGAGGGCGTCGTTCACCTTGAGTAGCCCGCTATTGAAGCCCGTATATTGGCCAGTGTCGTAGGTGCAGAGAACCTTCATGTTTTTGACGTTGCCGGTGTCGATTTGACTCAAAGGTGAGTAGCGATTCGACGTCAGCGTCCTGTTGTAGCTCGGCCAATCTCCATTGCTCACGTGTGTGTTGGTCTGCGGCCGTGTCGACGGTTCCAGGCGACCTCCTTTGGAGGCCGCGACTTCCGTCTCGATAGTTCCGGCCGGTGCAGAAAGATAGCGTACGTAGTTGATGCCCATTGCAAGAATTGGTACGGCACTGTTCCAGTAGGTGTAGACGAGCCCCCCTGCGATTGCTCCAGCCAGAGCGATCACGCCACCAATAATTGCAAGCGTCGATTTCACTACGTTTCCTTTCAGCTTTTCAGCGTGACATCTTTTTGCCTGCGCCACGTCTACGCGTATCAGCGGGATGCCGAACCTTGAGTTTTGAGAGATTCGAGATAGTCGATGACGCCTTGACGGTCGCTGTCCGACTTTAAGCCGGCAAAGGTCATCATCGTGCCGGGCGCGTAGCTGCTCGGATTCCTCAGCCATGCGTTGAGGCTCTCCGGCGTCCAGTCGCCTTTGAGTTTCTTCAAAGCAGTGGAGTAGGAGTACCCGGCAACGCTAGCGATCGGTCGGCCTACGACGCCGAACAGGTTCGGGCCAACAAGTGTCCCCCCGCCCTTTTTGAAGGTGTGACAAGTGGCACAGACCGTCTGGGCTATGGATTGTCCATCGGCTACCGCAGTCTCTTTGCCTGCGGAGGCTGCCTCCTTAGTGGACTCTGCCGTTGATGACGTGGCCTTCGGCCTTTTACCACCCGAGCCTAACCCGTAATAATCGGCCACCGAGCGGCGCCATGCGGGATTGTGGAGCAAACTCTCCAGATCGCGATCGACCATCTGCGGAGCATCATCCAATTTCGATGCGGAGACGTCTAGAATGGGGAAACCCCATTGTTCTGGGAAGACCACGAGTTCAAAGGGCACGACCACGTGGGTCTGGCCAAAGCCCAAGAACCCGCCGCGATCGATGATGGCATAGACCGTTTCCCCGTTTTCGACGTCGATGACGAGACTGCCCAGGCGGCCAACGAATTCGCCGTTTCGCGAGTTATCGCGCACCTTCTGGCCAATGAAGTCACCAGCAGAGATGAAGAATGGCTTGGACTCATTGCCTGCCCGAGCTGAAGCCCGGACTGGATTGGCCTCTGAAGCTGATGCCGGCGCCAACTGCGCAGTGGCAGCAGCGGGCTTGTATGCTGCCTGAGTATCATTGGCTTGGAACGCTGGCCTAGCGTCCTTTTGGACATCCGACGAACTCCCAGAGGAGACAGACTTGCCGGTCTGAGTCTCGGACGACTGCGCAGGTGTCTGATCCTCTGCCGCCTTGGCGTAGGCCGCGCCGCCGGCAACAGTCACCAGGAGGAAAAGGAAGAAGAGATGCCCAGACAGTTGCGGCGTTCCGTAGCGCATATCAAGTCCCTCAGATTAGGGTTTGAGAGCTTTGCATTTACGGTTTGCGCCGGCTTGGCGCTGTGGCCTTCTTGCGGTGTTTGGGGCAACCTTGCTGGAGTTGTCACCCTAACGCATTGATCGGCCGTTCCCACGCGAGACGCCTGGATCTCGATTAGGACACTCGAGCAAGCGAAGTGACGATTCTCGATGATCGCTGGAGGGTCTGTCTGACGGGGCACTTGTCGGCGATCTCGACGAGATGGGTCCGCTACTCGTCGGGACGATCGCCTTTTAGGTCGATGACACGTTCGAGGCGATCGGTTTGGGTCGTGCTATCAGCGGAAACAAGCTTTACGTGGCCGACTTCGACCGAGGCTTCTTCTAAGGGCCAACCATGCCGTGACGCATTCATGCGCAGCGTCACGGCTGGCACGTCCCCAGTCCCGCCATCATAATTCAACCGATGGGCGAAACGTTGCGCCGAGAACTCGCGTGGGCAAGGAAAACGGGCTCATCGAATGGGCTCAAGAGTCGGTAGCCAAGCAGCTTGACCCGGTCGTTGATAAGAAACCAGACGATCGCGTAGCCCCATACAATGAGGGCAAGCTCCCAGCCGATTGACGGCATCAAGAATCCATAGACCGCGATGACGGTTGCGATTGCTTGCGTGCCGAACACCGCGATCAGCAGGATGCGGGCCGGCCGGATCGACCAGAACGGCCCCCGCGTGCGGGTCACGAAGATATTCAGATGCCCGGCCACGGATAGCTTCAAATACATCAAGGTCTGGATCACAGCCCGGTCCAGGTGCAGCACTCGCTCGCCAATATAAAAGAGGCCGAAGGTGGCCACGACGCCAACGATACCGAGTATGGTCGAGATGCCAAGAACGCGGCGCATGTTCCATGCTTCTGGAATATCCGACGTGCGCACGTTGTCGTAGGCGATCGACAGGATCGCGCCGTCGTTGAGAACAGCAAGAAGCA
>CAZUKP010000161.1:0-5197 GCA_964620915.1 uncultured Hyphomicrobium sp.
CATGCGCACGGTCCAGAAGGGCGCCATGCTGTCTCCGGTTAACAACTGACGCTACGCGTCTAGAGCTGGCCCTGCCCGTGCTCCTTTCGCCACTGGCAGGGCTTTCGCCTCTTCGTAAGGCAATCAAGGGCCATACGGCTCGGGCGCTGATGTCCGCTATGGGTCGATTGTGTTGATTTAGTCGGCAACGGGCAGCCTCCGCGCAAGGATCGAATCCAGATGACGTCTTTTTGAGTTTAATATTGCGCGCAAGTACCCCTTCTTGAATCGATAATGCCCACTCTTGGGCCTCCAAGCGCTTATCAACACAATCGGCCTGTAACGGACATCAATCGCGACACTGAACCCAGTCATGGATGATCAGAATCAATCCTTTGGAGCCGTCAGGGGTTGAGAAGCGATAGCCCAAGAACGTCTCGCCATCGACGATGTAAGTAACCGCTTCGCCCCCTTGGGCGGCAAAGGGGGTTGCTAGACGAACGCGAATATAAGCGCTCTCATTGCACCCCCCTGACTTTGCTTGGTCGACGAGGCACTGGAAGCATTTTCCTCGCGAGGTGCTTGGTGCCGAGAATGGTGGCACGGCCCTCATGCCCGATGATGCCCCTAGCGGAATTCATAAAACTGATCATTCAGGTATTTGAGGAGGTTCTGCATTTCACTGTCTGAGAATTCTTTGTTTGCCATATGACTGCAACTGACAAGTTGCTCTTTCAGCGCATCCAAAGACTGAACGAGCCGGTCTTTGCGGGTGAGAACGCTGGTGTCGTGGCATCCCGTGCAGTTGGCTTCATATAGACGCCTCCCGTTGGCGCTGTCCCCCGGTAGCGGGGCGGCGTAAGCGCTCGACATGAGCAAGACCATTAGCGATACGAACAGAATGCCTTTCATGGTTTGTCTCCGCCGCTTTGTTATAGGCGAGCTGCGTTCGCCATACTTTGCCTGGTCAACGCTAACGCATTGACATAGACCCATTTTAGGGCTTTGGCGAGCAGGCCCATTTCACGCTAATTCCAGCCAGCTTCGACTCCATAGATTTTGCCGCGCAACATCGAGTAGACAAACAGCCTGATTCGATGAATTTCCGGGCCAAGGCCAGTGCCGGACGACGCTAGGCGAAGCTCGCAGGCAACCAGCAATACAAGACAGCCGCGGCCGGCAGGCGCAGCGGGCGCCTATTTTTTCTTTGCAGCGCTTTATTTTGTGCAGAGTGTGGGCGACCCCACATCCGGACTTGTAGCCCAGCCCGTTCGCTCTCTCCTCAAGAGCTGGGTAGAATCCCCCGCTGCTCTGGGGGCGCTGATGGCGCTTTTCGCCGTACCCTGGACGATCAAGCCTATCTTCGGCCTGTTGTCGGACTTCGTTCCGCTGTTCGGATCGCGACGCCGCAACTATCTGCTTCTAGCGAACGGATTCGCGGCGTTGAGCTTGCTGCTGCTCGCGTTCGTCCCGATTGAGCCCCGCAGCCTCGGGTTACTGTTTGCGCTCCTGCTGCCAACGACGATAGCCATTGCCCTGGGCGATGTGATCGTCGATGCGCTAATGGTGGAAAAAGGGCAGCCGCTCGGATTGACCGGGCGCTTTCAATCCATCCAGTGGGCGGCCGCGAACGCGGCCCTGCTGCTGACGGGGATCCTTGGCGGCTACGTCGCGGAGCATAGGCTCCAGTCGGTCGCCTTTGCACTTTGCGGGGTCCTGTGGCTGTTCGCTTTTGCCGTGGCGTGGCGCTACGCAGGCGACCGTGAAGACGCCCATCTCGATGTGGCGAGCTTGAGAGAGACCGGCACAGCTCTGCTCAGCGTGGTACGCGACAAGCTGTTTCTCTCGGTGTGCGCACTGCTGACGCTGTGGAATTTCAACCCGGTCTGGGGCTCGGTACTCTATGTCCACATGACCGAAGATCTCGGATTTTCCGAGCAGGCCTTCGGTAATGTCACCTCGGCCTTTTTCCTGGGCTCGTTGCTCGGCAGCGTCGGATACGGTCTCTACTGCCGATCAGTGCGGCTTTCGACGTTACTGCATCTTTCGATCCTAGCGGCAGTCGTCTCCAACGCCGTCTATTGGCAGTTAGGCGGTTCGACCTCGGCTTACATCGTCTCGGCCATCGCCGGTGCCGCTTATATAACCGGCATGCTCATTCAATTGGACTTGACGGCCCGTATTATACCGGCGCGAGCCGCGGCGACGGTGTTCGCTATAGTCATGGCGCTTACCAATTTTGCCGGGTCGGGATCGGAAGCATTCGGTGGCTGGCTGTTTGAGGCCGCGAAAGCACCCTACGGGCGCGAAACTGCGTTCAGTCTTGTGGTCGCGGTGAGTGTCGCTGCGGCCGTAAGCTGCTGGTTATTAGTCCCCGTGCTGCGACGCGCGGCTCCTCATTGGTGGGATTAGCGGACGCCGAAGTCGCAAATCCGAGGCTGCGGCAGGCCTTCAACACCACGACCTCGATGGGTCGACTGACTTTGCCGCGTAGTGCCGAACGTCCACAGTGGTGGGCTAATCAGGCGGGAGCAGGACACCCGCAAAGGGAGGCCTGGCGTGCCGCTGGCTAGAACGCTTTCCTTCTTGCCGGTTCTAGAAGAGTGAGGTTCGCAAGCCATCCGGGCTAAATCCTTCCCAAGCCAGGATCGAACGCCTGTCTGCTGTCGCTCGTTGATCTGTTGTGGCCATTCACTCATTTGGATGCTACCGCCCGCTCGACGCGCATCAACCATCGGTTCATTGGTACGAGGGCCACAGATGTGAGGGGCGCTTGGGGTAGACTCCCGATCATGAGCAGCGTTGGCAAGTACATGGCGTTTGCTCCCTACGTGGCTGCCATCCTGGCAAGCGAGCCTGCGCTTGCAGCCAAAGATGCCCATGCGCCTTGTACCGAAGACGCGATGCTGGTGTTCGATGCCTCAGGATCAATGTCGGGCAAT
This sequence comes from uncultured Hyphomicrobium sp., assembly GCA_964620915.1. Classification (GTDB taxonomy): domain Bacteria; phylum Pseudomonadota; class Alphaproteobacteria; order Rhizobiales; family Hyphomicrobiaceae; genus Hyphomicrobium_A. The sequence continues at coordinate 2,922 of CAZUKP010000161.1, forward strand.
GGCTGGGGCTATGGCAGCGAGAACCCAAACGCCATAAGCAGGATCGACAAGGTTCGTTTGGCGCTCGCCAAAATTCTGCCTCGCGTAACGCGTTTGCGCCGCGTCGGACTTATCACCTACGGGCCTGGGCCTTGGCAGCAATGTAACGTCCAACTCGACCTGAGGCCCGTCCCGAACGCGGCAAAGCGTATTCTCGATACGGTGAATGAGTTGACGCCTGCCGGTCAGACTCCGTTATCGGAGGCCGTGGCGCAAGCGGCCCGTGTGCTTGAATACCGGGTCAAACCGGGGGTCATCGTCCTTCTCACCGATGGGGAGGAAACCTGCGGTGGCAGCCCGTGCAACCTCGGCAAGGCGCTCCGCAAAGAGGGATTGCGGCTCACTGTGCATGTCATCGGCTTGCGCGTCAGGGGCATTACCTGGACTGGCGAACAGGCCGTCGTCGAGACCAAGTGCTTAGCCGAGGCAACTGGCGGGCTGTTCACGGCAGTGGAGACAGAGGCGGAGTTGGTCGACGCGCTGGAAAGGACGCTCGGCTGTCCAATGATGACGAAGGCGCCGTCAGGGCGGGCGCGCACTGAGCGCCAATAGGGGGCCGCCGCATTAACCGGTGGCCTGTCCCCTGACAACGAAAACGTCCGTTTGGGGTCAAAGGCTGAAATCGGAAGGTGGATTGAGAATGTCTGTTATGTCCAATAGCGGACACGCTCAGTGCCCTGGATCGCTTTCGGACCTAGTGCTGAACGGACTTAGAAGACAGCGTAGTCAAGGTGCAAACAACGCTGGTTGCGGGCCCCCCCCAACCAATTGAACGGGCCGTCCTCTAAGCCGTTTCTGGCACCGTTTGCCCCAATGCAGCCAAGATCGCATCAAGGCCGTCGGTCAACGCCGCGGGGCCGGGCTGGAGAATGAGCGGCGACTTGATTTCCGTGATGCGGTCGTTCCGCACCGCGGGTATCGTACTCCATCCCGCACGTTGCCTGATCTTGCCCGGCACGACTTTCTTGCCGCACCACGAGGCGAGGATGACGTCCGGTGCCGCGTCGATGACGTCTTGCGGCATGACGATCCGGTCCTTTGCGGCTTGGCGCGTCTTCAATTCAGGAAACACATCCTCGCCGCCGGCGATCTCGATCAACTCGGACACCCAGCCGATGCCGCTGATCATCGGATCGTCCCATTCCTCGAAATAGACTTTCGGCTTGGTTTCTCTCCGCGTGGCCTTCGCGATCGCGTCGAGGCGATGTTCATACTGTAGCGCAAGCCTGTCCGCCTTGTCCGAGGCGCCGACCAAGGCGCCGTGGTCCGAATCATGGCCAGGATCCCGGCAACATCGCGGTGGTTGAAGGCGTGGACTGCAATACCAGCTTTGATCAACGCTGCGGCGATCTCTGCCTGAAGGTCCGAAAACGTCAAAACCAGATCGGGATCGAGCGCAAGGATCTTCGGGATATCCGCCGACGTGAAGGCCGACACACGCGGCTTCTCGCGACGTACTTGCCGCGGCCGCACCGCATATCCCGATACGCCGACGATCCGATCCTGCTCGCCGAGAAGATAGAGCGTCTCGACAGTCTCTTCGGTCAGGCAGACAACCCGCTCCGGTGGGAACCGGCGCATGTCAGGCATGTGCTCCGGAGAGATTCCCAGGCCGGCGCGCGAGAAGCCCGATAGCAACGGCGGCGCGGTAAAGCACAAGAAGCCCGGCCAAGGCCAGCAGGTTGATGCCAAAGATGCGCGCCACGATCTCGAGGCTAAACGCGCCATCCACCGAGGGAAGAAATGCGGTGGCCGCGAACACTATCAATTCATAAGTCGCGAAGGCAGCAAGGTAGCCAACCGTGAGCGAGATCATGAGCGCCGGCCAGCGCCGAGCGATCTCACCCGCCATAAGAGTCGCCAAGAGAGTGGCGACACCGATCATGCCGCCCCAGGCGAAACTATCCAAGGTTAGGGGATAATCGAGCACGAGATAGCCGATCCCCTGATTGGCCAGCCAGGCGATCCCGACCAGGACCACCGCATCGCGCCGCGCCATCATGCCACCTGCGACCGTCGCGATCGCCGCGAACGGCGTGGCGCACGCCAAAGCGAGGCTGAATAGGATGCTGGAGCCGGCCACGAGGGCGATCCAGATCCCGTCCCGCGCCGGTTTCGACAGCGACCGCAGACCAGTATGGCTCTCTCTTATGGCGTCTCTCATGACTCACTCCCAGTGGAAGCTTTCCTCAGTTGAAGGATTGCAATCCTGTCTGAGCCCGTCCGAGGATCAGCGC
>CAZUKP010000162.1:0-5175 GCA_964620915.1 uncultured Hyphomicrobium sp.
GGCGCTTCCCCCGACGAGTTGCAACTTTTCTGGCACTAGAGTCAGGGAATGTCTGCTTTTTGGCAGCACTGAGCCGACAGTTTACGGCGCTGAGAATCTCCGCTTTCGGGGGGTAAAGCAGACAAGCGCTAGCAGGTGAGGGAGGCGCTGAAAATTTCTCTTGAGCGCCAAAGCGCCCCTTACGCCCCCACCTTTGTGCAAGGCTTTGTTTTTGCACGGATGTGACACAACTCGCGGGACGACGGATGAGGTGAGATCGTATGTCCGCTTGGACCTGCCGTCATCGATGGCAAGGCCGTCCAAAAGATTGTTCCGCCTAGTTCTCGAATCCCATGATGGAAGGGCCTTGGTGCCGATTCCGAAGAGAAGCACGAGCCCGTGAGCGACATCGACGCCGCAGTCGCGGACAGTCTGATAGCGCTTGACCCCAACCGGCCGATTAGAGAAGCGGACATCCCCGGTCCGCCCACCGATGTCAGCTAGTGTCCAAAGCGGAAGTGAGGTCAGCCCGAAGAGCGACCGCGTGGCCTTTTCTCTTTTCCACGAGCCCCCTTAAGAAATCAATAAATTGCCGACCTTTTGTTTATCCGATTAAAGTGCGGGTGGGAACGTCGTATAGTGTCTCGCTGCATCCAAGCGGAACGAAGGGAGACGCTTATGGTGAGAACGGGCTTTTTCGCAGCGCTCTCGTCTTTCTTTTTGGGGCTCACGGTTTCGGGGCCAGCCCTCACAGACGGCCCCTACTGTCCCCGCGATCGTGAAAGCGATTGCCCGTCAACGGGCTTGGCCGACGGCTGTTGCTGGGACATGCACTTCGACTTTGACCGTGGAAGCGTTCCCAACCTCGCACTTGGCGAACAATCCAACATAAACGATCGTTTCGCACCATTCGGTATCCGGTTTGGTGACTTCCTTCTCCCTGATCTCACGACAGGGGTTTAGCCATGCCAGTGGTGACTTGCCGCGCGTCCAGCGCGGCGTTCCGCATGGACAACTCCTTGCGCAGGAACAATGTAATTCCTTTGCGATTTCGTTCGAACCCCGACTTCGTGTTCATCGAGTGAAATTTACGCTGACGGGAATGCCAACTTGGGGTCCTGTCGACGTGAGAATTGTCGCTCAGTACCGCAATGAAGTCACACGGACGACTTGGCAGAGAATCGACCGCCCTGGGACGCTACCGATACCTACACTCGACACCCACAGCGACATCGAGGTGAGCCTCGCCGACGCCGCGGCCGAGGCCTCTCGGGGTAATCCTCTGCTGGGATTGGCGATCACGTTCGACCCAGGCGTTTGCAGCTCTACCGGTGTCACCCGGTTGCCTCCTCCGATCAAAATCGATGAACTCTATGTCTGGGCTTTCAATCCGCCGGAGCCGGCAAGAAATAGCGTACGCGTCCTTGCGGTCGAGGCCAATCAGAGCGTCATGTCTCGCCCCACCAAAGTTCCGGACGGTGCGGCTAGCGTAATCCCGGATACACGATTGATGATTGACGGAGACGCTCTACGTTTGCTTCCGCTCATAGCGAGGAAGGACACGCTTGTCCGCTTCTATTTGGGAGCTCGATATAGGTCCCGCGAGTTCAAACCAAGGTTCAACGTCGAGATCTTCAATAACGACGGCTCGGTCCTCGAAAGGGCAGTGGAATGGCAAGAAACTGCTCCGAGCCCTATTGCAGGCACGGTACGCTCACTCACCAATGTGCCCCATATTCCTCTGTCCGCATCGGAAGATACCGTTTTCGAGGAACTGTTTCAGCTGAGAGCCGGTCTCATCCGTCAAGGAACGGCTGATGTGTTCATTCCGCCGCGCTTCACGCGCAGTGCCTTGCATGCCCGAATAAAACTATACGACGCTGACTCATCCGACGACGAGGTCCTTGGGGAAGTAAGCATCAGATTCGAGCGACCCGTAACCTTAGGTCTGAACGTGATAGTTGTTGCGCGCGAGCCGCCGCCGGAAGGGCACTTCGACCGAATGTACATGTCAACGGAAGATGCGCTGCAGATTCATTTGAGATGGCATCTGCCTATAAGTGATCCAATCGAGTTCAATCGCCTACCAGGCGTCGTCGATTTGCGCCCCTATCCTGATGACTGTGCGGCCTTCCTCGCCGATCGCGCTGCGCTGTTCATGGGAGCGCAACCGATCGTTGGCACGAATTGGACTTCCCATCTCGCGGTCGAAACCGTGGCCGAGGGCCATCCTGGATGGACACCTTGCGATTTCGTTCCGGCGATTCAGGGTCCCGGGGGATTTCCCTTGGTCGTCGGAAAGGTGTTCGGCTTGATCGGAGCCCAGACAGTTGCGGTGGGACTCGCGCGAAACATTGGATTGGTGGAGCTTTGTGAAGCACGAGGACCATTCCGCACGCCGGAGTGCGAGCCATCTTGGCCTTACATAGAAAGCGGCATGGGCGTTGCCGATGAGTCCTTACCACTTCAGAAGTGGGGCAACATAGGCATAGAAGGTATCAGTGACCCCACATGGCACAGGTATGATGATCCCGATTTCTTCGAACCATTAATAACCGTAAATCCTCTCTATGGGTATCTATGGAACCCGTGCCACGTACGGCAATCCATCATCTCACGTTTCCCATATTGTACGGAAGGAGGAAGTATTGTTGTTGGGTTCGAGAATTTTTACGTGCATGACTTGATGGAATGGGAATCCTCAAATTGGATTTCCGACATCACCTATTATCGACTCTACGAATGCCTTGTTTATGCGCGATGCTTCGATCCTCCGCTCTATTCGTTGCCAGACTTTGAGTTGGTGGCGATGGCAGGCGACTTTGCGGAAGGGGAAGCAAACACTTCGAACTTGGGTTGGCTCATCCGTAGTGCGATAGAAAGATCATTGTTTTTGGCTGCGCTGCAGGGGCAAGAGACAAAGGATGCCCCTGATCCGGTCCAGACCACATTTTCGAAGTCTGATTTTCCCAATTATCCCGCCGGCAATGGCGAGAGGATCAAAGTCCTTATTGTCAGCGGGGCTGTGGCATCCGACGGAAGGGTCCACAGCATGAAGGTGAACGCTAAGAGCCTGCCGAGAAAACAGCTCCAGATTTCAACGGCGGGAAAGTACAGCCTCGAACTGCACTCCGATAAAGGTCTCGATCATGTCATCGGTTTCGAACCTTATGTCGTTGCCGGAAGCCGCGGACCAAGCTGGGGGTTTAACTTGGTTGCACCATACAATGACCAACTGGCCAAGCTGGTGATACGACATGGCAAAGACGTTCTCCTCACCAAGCAAGATCGTCCCACCAAGCTCGATGTTGTTCTGGAAGCTTCCGGCGGTAAGGACAACGCGACATTGGGCAAGGCAACTCAGATAATCCGTTGGAAGGTCGTCGGTGACATTTCGGAAGCGGCGGAGCAGGTCGTCGAATACAGCGCCGACAACGGCAAAACCTGGTACCCGATTGCTGCGCTTCCTGGCCACAAAAGACAGTTTCCGATCGACTTCAGTAACCTACCGCCAAGCAAACACGGGCGTTTTGCAGTCTCGGTCTCGGACGGGATCGCTGCGTTGCGTGTTGAGTCTGAGCCGATTGTGGTGGAATAACAGACATCGATTTGGGTGCTTGGGATGTCCGCATTAGGGGTGATTGTGTTGCAAAACTCTGCTTGAGGTTGAGTTTGGTCCGTGATTCCGTCGGTTCGAGGCAATCGATGGCGGGGCGGGCGATGATGAGTCGTGGGGAACGCAAGCAGGGTCATTTTCTAATTAATTTCGTCTCGAGGATCATGTGCCAGGCGATCATCTGGTGCGCCGGATCGATGGTGTTCTGGATACGAGTTGGGTGCATCGCGAACTGGCAAGTAAGGGCGGCCGCGGAGTAGAGACGGCGGTGCTGCAGTGGAATCAGATCATCTTGATCCCTCACGGCAACGACTTGAGCGACCGAGCGCGGTGGAACAGATGCTGCAAAGGACAAAATGATCCGAATGCCAAAGGGGCCCTTCCACCGATTCTCACCGTGTCAGGTGACAAGGAATGCGGCAATCTAAGAAAGGGCAAAAATCTCTTTTCAGAGACACTGTCTCTCGGAAAAATTCACTTCGATTGCGCGACGGATCGGATGAGGTTGTGTCCACCTCCACGAGCAGCACCTAAACCGCCTCCACGAGCGGGAAGTGATTGAAAGTGAGGCCAACCACCGCATCGTCAGTCATGGGAGCCTCCCTCTGTTGGCTCCCCCCGCACGGACAAAGCATTATAAGCCAGACATGTTGCTTCAATTAGCGGGCCACGATGTATGGCCTTTAATCATCTCTAGTGTCGCGGGACTCCGTCGAGGTGTCATCGAAATAAACGGCCGCTCCCCTAAATATAATCCGCCCTATAGGAGCGCCCGACAAGAATACTACTCTAACGCACAGCGCTACGCCTTCCTCATAAGGATTCAAACCTCGGGCGTAAGGTCTCCCGCGAGATTCGGTATAAAGTTCATAATCTACTTCGGGGCCTCTCAAATCAACATTTCGGCCAAGGAATAGCTCTTGGCCAGCCCTTATGTGCAGCTCGCGAATATGTACGTTTTCATTTAGAGAAGCCTTAAGGCGAGCCCCGAGGAGCAACGATCTATAATTAAAACACTCTTCGAGAATATATCCACCGCTCGGTAGGCGACGCCACACGTTCTCTGGAAATTCTCTTGGATAGTTCAGTGGCAAATGAAACCAATTGTTTTGTTGTCCATGGCCGCTCTCAGATTGTTCCACCAATGTGCCCCATCCAGCATGTTGAATTCGTGTTGCGCGCTCAGGGAATTCAGCGATGGTATTTACCCCGTGGGTCCAGAGACGTGGAAATCCTGTCAACTCCGACATCCTAAGCCTCCTTAAAAAACGCCTCGCTGCGATCTGCTCATTGGACTGTCCCCCACTCTGCAAGCATAGCAGCCTGGGGTCATGCGCCAATGCTGTTAGGAAGTTACCCGCCATCGCCGTCGCGGCGACCACGGTGTAAGGAATCTAGGCGCCAAAGCTCGACTCTGGGTTGTAAGGTGCCTACTATTTAGCCTTCCAAAGCTGGTTGAGGAAAATCTGGCCGAGTCCATTTCAACCTTTGTCTCTTAGTGGCCAGGCCTGCTTCGAGTCTGCTTATGATGCTGTGGACGGCTCCCGCCACCGGCCTCTAGGTGCCAAATTGCGGTTGCT
>CAZUKP010000163.1:0-5147 GCA_964620915.1 uncultured Hyphomicrobium sp.
TCCCTTCACACGGGAAAGGTCGCAGGTTCAATCCCTGCAGCGCCCACCACTATTTCCAAGTACTTAGCTCGGTCCTGACCAACGTTTCTCGTGCGATTCCGCAATGGTGCAACATTGCGCGACACGGCGGGGCGACACTCGCCCGCACCGTCCTCATCGAGAGCGTCGGGCGGAATGAGCGTCTGTTTTGAAATCCATATTTGTGATCTAGTGTGAGCAGTTCGTCCGGCGTGACACTTCCACAACTCAACGCGAACGATCGTGCCCTGACTTCTTCCGCCTGCGTGTTTCGTGCAGGGCGTTGTAAATATCGGTAGGCGCGAAGTCGTCCGTCAGCAATACGCCGCTCGACACATCTTCCTTTGCTTGGTAGCGCGCAAGCAGAGTGGGAAGCGGAAACCGAAATCCGTACTGCTGTTGGAGTGCCGCCGCGTGGGCTGCCAGTGTTGCACGATCTGGGCCAGGCTGCGGGGTAACGACCATAATCACCTCGCCCTCGCCCGACGGATACAGATCGACTGTAGGGAACACCGCCTGCAAGGTGAAGATGGTGCTGACATAAAGCTTGGTGCCGTCGTGCACGTTGAACGCGGCGGCGCCGTTCGGCTTGAGCCGCGCCTTCACCAGCGCGTAGAACTCCTTCGTCAACAGGTGAAACGGCACATAACCGCCGTGAAAGGCGTCGAGCAGGATGAGATCGTAGAGCTGCCTGTTGCGGTTTAGGAAGACGCGGCCGTCGGCGTCGAGGTAGCGGATACGTCCGGTGTCGCGTAGGCCGAAGTAGGTTTTCGCTGCGGCGATTACCCCTGGATCAATCTCCACCGTGTCGATTTTCACGTCACGCATGAAATGCCCGAGATAGGCGGAAATTGTCCCGCCGCCGAGGCCGACCATCAGAATCCGCTTCAGCTCTTCCGGGTACGCCACCGCGACGGTCATGGTCCGAGCAAAGGCGAGCGGCAGGTCGTCAGGATCGTGCAGATTGATCGTCGATTGCGTGTAGTCCCAGCCCTTGCGCTGGAACGACATGCTCAGCTCGGAGCGCTCCTTCGTGATGAAAATGTCGTTGTATTCGGTCTCGATGTGAGCGAGCTGCCCGTCCTTCTGGGCGAGCACCGCCGCCCGCACAGCAAGGTCGAACGGCTCGTCCGCGTGCGTGCCATGCCCAGCAAATGCCGCGATGGCCAGCGCAACGATGGCGACCGCCGTACCGACAGTCCGCGCGTTTCGGCGTAGCGTTGCGCGACCCGTCATCAGTGCAAAACCGGCGACTACACCCGCGACACCAAGCAAAATCGTAATCGCGCGCGACCCGATCATCGGGATAAGATAGAAGGTGGTACCTAGCGTCCCGACGATGCTGCCCGCGGTTGAGATGCCGTATACCGTGCCTGATACCGTACCGGAACGGCGCGGCGACTGCAGCATGAGACGGATAGCGAAGGGGGAATACATGCCGAGCAGCGTGACCGGAAAAAACATGATCACGAAGGCGGCGACGAGGCTGCCGGCCTTAAGGTCTTCGATGGCGTCCAGAAACAGTTCGAGCACGCTCTCCGAAAAGGCCGGCAGGGCAATAAGATAAGCCGAGCCGACGATGACCGTCACGCCAAGGACGCGTGCGGAAGGCGCGCGGTCGGCAAGATACCCACCGAGAAAATAGCCGGCGCAGAGCGCGGCAAGCACTGTGGATATGAGGGCAGCCCAGGTGTATATGCCGCTGCCAAAATAGGGGTTGAGGTAGCGCGAGCCCAACATTTCGAAGCTCATCACGATCGCCCCGGTAACGAAAGCAACGACATAGATGAGCGTGGCGGACGGTGCGTGAGGAGCAGTGTCCGCTGCACCGGCATCGGTTTTTATTGATCTCGGCGGCATGTAAACGCCCTCAGCTCTCTCGACATAGGTAATAGCTGGCCCCCTCCGATCCAGCGCACTTCAGCTTCGGTCGAGAAAATGGGCATCGCTGAGCCGCATCCGCAGCTGGGGGTGGTATGCCGCGACGACCATATCCGCTCCAGAACCTTATCACCCGGCCGATCATCCCCGGTTCAATGCACGAACAAGGAGCTAATGGCAGCTGCGAGGAACACCGTGTATATCATGCCGATTATCCGTAGGAAATTCAAAGTTCTCTCGATGCGCGCAAGTTCAACCTGATCCGTTACCGGAACAACCGATAATTTAATAAACAGTAGTCGCCGTATTGCTGGCTCTATATTCGATACCCTTTTAATCTTATAAAATTCCCTTATTTTGTAGTGTGTTTCACTAATCCGATATCCGGGCATTAATCGGTCAATCACAAATATTATTCCAATTGGTCTTAGCTTATTCTCATTAACAAATGGACCCGCGTCCTCAGATCCTGCACTCGAGGTGTATGCTACGACCCGTAAGTGCAAAAGAAATATCAGCCAAAACATAATTACGGTGCCGCTCACAAACCACAACACTTTACCCGGGCGATAGCCGTGATCTGCAAGAAAATATAATAATCCCCTAAACAAAAGTTGCGATAGATCGACCATCTTATCGAAGAATTTACTGACGAGGTTGTCGCTATTATCCGATTTTTGGGCGGACGCCGCTTCTGAGGCTTGCACCTCGCTCGCCGCCTTGCTGACGCGCTCGTCGCTATTACCCGATTGTTGGGCAGACACCGCTTCTGACGCTTGAGCCTCGCTCGCCGGGGTTATCATTTGATTGATAACCTTGCTAAGGCGCTCGTTGCTATCACCCAATTGTTGGGCGGACACAGCTTCTGACGCTCGAGCCTGCCTCGCTGGAGTTATACAGTCCTGGTCCGCCGGTTGTCTTACGTCGCTCTTTGGCGGTTTAACCGCACAAAACGACCTAAGGATGAACGGCGGAACCCACCGTGGGGCGCACTTACATGCCCGAAAATATGCGTCCTTTCGGCGCTCGATCGCGCCTCTACAGAACGGCTTAATTAACCACAAAGGAAGCCAACGTGCCGCGCGGTCGCACACCTCTAGATTTTCACGCGCAATATTAATATCTGTACTGTCAACGCCAGCTTTACGGAATCCCGCTGCGAAGGCAGCGTATGGCTGGGTCGATTCGATCTTGTTTAGCTCTAGCCATTGCAAGACGTCACTTACTGTTGGAAGCTGCAGTTGCTCCCTGAAGTCCACAACAATTTCCTTCTTTCTCGACTCCAAATTCAAAGGGCGTGGCCGCTCTTCGCTGCCGCCGTATTCGCACGTAGCGTGTGCGCTATAGATGCCTTCCATCTCTAGCCCATCAACAGCAATTTCCTGATTGGGACTAATATCTTTAAAATCAATAATTAATGCTCCGGCCTTTAATCCAATAATCTCTAAGTGGCGCAATCTAGGCAACGGCCATGATTTAATGGCATCAGATCGAGTCCGCAAATCAATAATTAAGTTGTTTCCAACCGTATTTCCGTCAATTGCAATAACACCCTTTAAATACTTGTCATAATCCTCATCTTTCGAAAGCCCCGCGTAATCGCCCAGACTAGGCTGATCAAAAGTAAGCCACCTAAATTCGTTTATGCATAACGATGACGCTATCGTGCTGTCAAATACAAAGAACTCAGTCCTATATGCTAGTCCGTATTCGTTGAGGCACGTCTCCGATTTAGATATAAATTTGCTTACTTCCTTGTTAGACCCTAGTTTTTGTCTAAATGAGCGTTCCTGTAAGGAATCTATAAATTCTTTGCGCCAATTATATACTCTTATGGGTGTTTCCGTTTTGGGTCCGTGACTAGTATTCCAAATCACAACTATTGGCTTTTTCCCCTGCAGTAAGCCTATAGTGCCGAATCCGACCCTTTTAGCGAGCAGATATCCGACGGTGCTCTTATTAATATGATATGCGCAACGTGCTTCGCTATGGCTTAGGTCTAACAGACCCCCGATTTTGCTAAACTGGGTCATGAAGACAGATAGGGCTGATGCGCGGACGCTAAGTTCTGTTTCGATAGAAACTGAGTCAAATAGCGTAGTGCCGTATAACACGCTTGCGTTAAATGATACTGAACCGTGAATAGCAGAATTGGTTATGAGAAGATCTGTTATAAAGCTATTATCGCCGAACACCGATCCTTCTATCTGCGAGCGAAGGATTTTTAAGTGTTTGAAAACGAGGCTGCCGTCGACGGAGACATCGCCCCTGATTTTAATGTTTCGAATCTCAATGCCTGACGCGAAGACCGACTCGTCCAAAACAAGGGAGAACGGCAATTTGTGCCCAATGATTGTGACTTCCTCACAGAATATTTCTCCAAGTATTCGTATTCCATGTGCTCCAATATTTTCCTTAAAATCAGTCATAAGCCGGTGGATCACGTTTGCCGAAAGTTGTCTTTTATCGAAAACCTTACGTTCGGCAATCGCGTTTTTTGAATTCCCTGTTTTCCCACATTTTGTTATATCGAAGCTATACGGTGGGGTGGTCAGAGATTTGCTGCCCTGTCGGTAAGGTTTACAATCAACGTCAGCAGGCCGCAACACGGCTTCCTGGTCATTTTGCAGGCAAGCAACTATATCCGTTAGCAAGTCGGATTCACTGTAGGCCGAAGCTTCTTGGGAATGAAGAGCGGCTCCAGGAACGAAAAGGCCGGCGGCAAACGAGAGCAAGGCACTAATCAAGACCGCCCGGCAAGCGTGAATAATGAGACCCATGGCCTCGGTGAGCCGGGATTCGCAAGATAGCTTTCGAAGCCGGCAAAAGGTTCTCACGCCTCGCTAACCTCAAACGGAATACCCCGATCGATGTTGAAGTAAGAGGGCAGGGATAGCCCGCCTTCCGTAACAAGTAGCGTATTAATAGAGGACAGCTGGCCGAGCACGGGATTGACCTCAGGGTTTAAAGATACGAGCATGGCTGGCGGTGCCTGCAATGGTCTGAGGTTGGCTACAATCGCTTTCATGGCGCTACACCAGAAATCAGGATAATATTCATGACCCAATTTTGTCATATTTGTCCGGCCGCGCATGTGAACTAGATCACAGGTTCCACCCCCCCTGCCGGTACTCCGGAGGTAACTCATCTACGTTCGGCTCCCTCGACTAATTGCTGACTACTATCCACACGGTCGTTAAGGCCGTCACGCCGCCCCCGATGACCCTTCGCTTGAGTTTGTTGTTGGC
>CAZUKP010000164.1:0-5127 GCA_964620915.1 uncultured Hyphomicrobium sp.
TCGGGCTCACCGTGACGATCTTCGGTCTCAATGCCTATGGGCGGGTCCCTGCCCTGCTCAACTTCTCGGCTGGGAAAAAGCAGCTCGTCTCTGCCTTGCAGACAGGAGGCGTGCGCACCGTCATAACCTCGCGGCGCTTCGTCGAAATGGGCAAACTCGAAGAACTCGTGGAAACGCTAGCCGCGACCGCTACGCCCGAAGGTGAAAACGTTCGCATTGTCTATCTGGAGGATGTGCGCGCCAGTATTGGTGCCCTCGACAAGGCCGCAGGCGTCGCGCGCGCACTGGTCGCGCGGGTGGCAAACAGACAAACATCGGCGAGTGCAAGCAAACCAGCCATTATCCTCTTCACCTCAGGTACGGAGGGCGCACCCAAAGGCGTCGTACTCACCAACGCCAATCTGATCGCCAACGCTCATCAAATGCACGACCACTTGAGTGAGATCCTTGGGAGTGAGGAGGTGGTCTTCAATCCTCTCCCGATGTTTCACTCTTTTGGGCTGACGGCTGCGACCCTGACGCCACTTCTGGAAGGCATCAAAGTCGTCCTCTACCCGAGCCCGTTGCACTACAGGCAGATCCCAAAGTTCGTTCGCCGAAGCAAAGCAACCATCCTCTTTGCGACCGATACCTTCCTTGCCGGTTATGTTCGCTCTTCCGAGCCCGGCGATTTGTCGAGCTTGCACTATGTCTTCGCAGGCGCCGAGCGCGTCAAACCGCAAACACGCACGCTCTGCTCAGGCGCCAACACAGTTGTTTTGGAAGGTTATGGCGCAACCGAATGTTCACCGGTTCTCGCCTGCAACCAACCCAAGGCAAATCACGCCGGCACGGTCGGGCGCTTGCTTCCTGGAATTTCGGCACGCGTCGAGCCCGTGGAGGGCATCACCGAGGGCGGCCGCCTTTTCGTGCGTGGCCCCAATGTGATGGCAGGCTATCTGTTGCCCGAAACCCCGGGCAAAGTCGTTCCACCGCACGATGGTTGGCACGACACCGGCGATATCGTCACCATCGACGATGACGGCTTTGTCACAATTTGCGGTCGCGCGAAGAGGTTCGCCAAGATTGGCGGCGAAATGGTCTCTCTTGCGGCCGTCGAAGCGTTGGCGGCATCACTTTGGACCGACGCGCTTCATGTTGCCGTCAGCGTCCCCGACCCGCGCAAAGGCGAGCAACTCGTACTCCTCACGGACCAACCTGACGCGCAAAAGGATGCACTCCTCGCGCATGCCCGCGCCGAAGGGTTCCCCGAGCTTTGGGTTCCGAAGTCCGTCGAGGTGGTCGCTGCCATCCCGGTCCTGGGATCGGGCAAAGTCGATCTTCAGGCCGCCAACGAGTTGGCACGCCAATCGCGGCCGCAACGTTAGATCGCAGCAGACCACCTCATAGGGTCATGCCGGGCCCCGACCGTGTCCTCCCCACCACGATGGGCATACGGAATGGTTCAGTGAGCACGCGTGAGCCTTGACCCAGAAGGCTGCCTCTTTCATGGATTGGAATCGCTGGGCGCTTCGCGTCCGGTTCGGGGGAAACCTTCCAGCACGACTTGGAACCACAGAGAGCTCAAAGCACGATGACTACGGCCGCGACGCCATCGCGCGTGGATGGAGGGGAAGTTGCGCCACTCAGAGCCCCCACACTGGGCTGGGCACTGAGGCGTATCGCCCTTGGCATCCTGATACTGGTCTTTACTGTCACTGGGGCAGCCTACCTGCTCTACGCCTCCATTGAGCCGGTCGAGGACAGGCTTCCCGACGCCGTCTCCTCGAAACCTTCTGGTCCGCCCGTCGGCCATGTTCCCGTCGCGGCCGATCCCTCAAAGCCGGGATAACGCGCCGCGGTCTCCAAGAGCCGCTGGCCCCACGGCCTCACTTTTCTTCCAATTGCCGCCCAAACGCTTTGAATTGGCCTCGCCCGCTGAGGGTTCGTTCCGGTAGAGCCAGCGCCATGAGAGCGCGCGGTGGGCTTCGTCATGCGCGCGCGCAGTCGCACCCTCTATTCGCGTCTGCCCCTTGGCGAAGCGGCGCGATCGCGCGGGCACACCATCGCCATCCTTGAGGAAGACGCTGCTGTCGGCCGGGCCCAAACAAAGGGATATGGATGAGTCCACGAGACCGCAATTTTTACTCTGTCAAGGGTTTTGCAGCGCGATATGAATAAGTTAGTGCAAACCCTAGCGCTTGATTGCAGTTCTGCAGCTCAACTATCATGACATCCGTGACATCATGTGCCGGGTACGGCAGGCTACTGGCCTCTTTGGGGCAACACGCGATGAGGGACCACCGAGAATGACGGAACAGCAAAAGCACTTTCCGGAATTCTACGTTACGGCCTCGCAGCCTTGTCCCTATCTTCCCGGCCGCCTCGAACGAAAGCTCTTCACCCATCTCACGAATGAGAAGCCATCGACCCTCATCGACAATCTGTTGAAGGGCGGGTTCCGTCGCAGTCAGAACATCGCTTACATGCCGTATTGCGAAGGCTGTCATGCCTGCGTGTCGGTAAGGGTCGTCGTTGATGAGTTTGATACGGGCCGCAGTCTGCGCCGCGTGCTCGACAAGAATCGCAACATCCACATTGCCCGGCGCGCACCCGAGCCTACCTCCGAACAGTATGCACTCTTTCGCCGTTACATCGACGCACGCCATGCGGAGGGCGGCATGGCGGACATGACCGTGCTCGACTATGCAATGATGGTCGAGGATAGCGTCATCAACACCTTCGTGACCGAATACCGGCAAAGGCCCGAAGAGTCCTTAAACAGCCGGCCGGACACCTGGCCGCTCAACGCCGTTGCACTATGCGATCTGCTCTCCGACGGCATTTCGATGGTCTACAGCTTCTACGACACGCATGCGCGATCGCTCAGCCTCGGCACCTATATGATCCTTGAGCACATCCAGTATGCCCGCCAGCTCGGCCTGCCCTACCTCTATCTCGGCTACTGGATCAAAGGCTCGCCTAAGATGAGCTACAAGATGCGCTTCCAGCCGCAAGAGCATCTGGGGCCCGACGGCTGGTTCCGCTACGCCTGAAGAGAGTTTATTGCCACAGAGCCGTGTCGAGCTTTTCGAACATGTAGCTCCACTTGGCCGTCTGGGTTTCCACCAGAACCTTCATGCTGGCGTGTAACTCCAACAACAACGCGCAGTCTGGTGTTGAGGCATCGGCGCCTTCCTGTCCGAGGGATGAAATGTCGGCCAGCAAGCGTTGGGACTGTTGATCGAACACATCGATCTTTTCATCACGCACGAAGGGAGCAGCCTCTTTAAGAAAGGCGTCGTGCGACCAGCCGCGCTTGTCCTTCAATTGACGCAGCTTCTCCTGAAAAGCGGGCTTGTTTTTTGCGTTGAGATCACGCAATGCAGCAGCCGCATCGTCGACCACAGCTTCGAACTCTGACTTGTCGCACGTAGCTTGTGTGGGCGCGCCCGCGCCACCTGCGTGCACGTGGGTCGCTGAGACCAGCGCCAGCATCGCCACCAAATAGAATCTTGTATACGCGCCTCCCATGCTCGAGTCCTAGCCCCCGCCCAACCGGCGGGCAAGCACACGTTAAGTTCTGCCCCCGGATTCCGATGGGATCGTTAAGGCTCAAGCCGCATCTCGTAACAAGATTGACGGCGCCTGGAATTGCATTCCGGTTGGGTGGTGCACGGAAATCTCTTCGGCTTGGAACCGATACACAGGTCAGATAAGTTCCAAGTCTGGGGAGACGCAGCATACGCTTTGTGCCCGACGAACCTCGAGTAGGGCTATGCCCCTCCGGAAGGCAATGGGACCTATGGACAGACAGACCAAAACAAGCATCGCCACCTTGATGTTCGTGGCCTTCATGATCGGAACCGACTTCACGGGGGCCTTGTTGTTGATCCCTCCGATTGAGAAGGAGTTTTCCGCTGACATCACCACCACTCAGTGGATTCTCAACATCTATGCTTTGGCCATATCGATGTTCTTGGTCGCCGGCGGACGGCTATCCGACATATATGGGCGTCGTCGTCTCATGCTGATCGGCCTCACCGTTTTTATGCTTGGCTCGCTCGGCTGCTACCTGGCACCGTCGATGGGTTTGCTCATCGCTTGCCGGGCCATCCAAGGCATTGGCGCCGCGATCGTCTGGCCGTGCGTCCTCGCGCTCGGTACCAACCTCGCAAATAAAGACGAGCGTGGTCTCGTCGTGGGTCTGCTAATGGCCGGAATCACGATGGGCAACGTTATTGGACCGCTGATCGGTGGCGTTGTCGTCACACTTGGCGATTGGCGGCTGTTCTTTTTTGTCAACGCCGCAATGGCGATCGCTTCGGCTTTCTTCATGTGGCGCATCAATCTGGAAGAGATAAGGGGGCAAGCCAACGAACGTATCGACTACGCCGGCATGGTGATCTTATCGGCAGCCATTATGGCTGTGCTCTATGGCCTTGATGTTGGGGCCGACTGGGGCTGGACGTCGGCCCCTCTTATCGGTCTGTTTGCGATCAGCTTGGCTTTGTTTGTTATCTTTCCCTTTGTTGAACTGCGCGCCGTCAATCCCATGGTAGCGCCACCGATGATGCGCAATGGTCAGTTCATCCTTGCGCTCTTGACCAACGGCTTGGTTATGCCCGCAACATTCATCGCTTTCCTGTACTTTCCCCAATACATGCAAAGGGCCCTTGGGTGGTCGGTGTTGCAGTCCTCTTTTGGCATCCTGCCGTTGATGGCCTTGCTCGCCGTTGGATCGATCTTCTCGGGGAAGTTCTACAAGGCCGTCGGACCGAAAAAGCTATTACTCGCCGGCTATGTGCTCGCCGCACTGGGTTCGGCGTGGGTTGCCGTATTTTTCGTTGCCTCATGGGGATACTGGGCCATCGTGCCACCCATGCTGCTGATAGGCTTCGGCACAGCCATTTGCGTTGGATCAGCAGGCACCGTTGCTGTCAGCGCCGTTGCACCAGAACGCGCCGGTCTCGCCGGGGGCCTCAGCTTCATGGTTCATCTTGTGATCGGAGCACTTGGCGTCGCAGGAGCGACCGCGATCATGTATTCGACTCTGGGCGCAAACGGGGCTGGAAGCAATGCGATGGAAGCGTTCGCGAGCGGTATGAGCAAAGCCTATTGGCTGGCGCTGGTCGCAGCGGTCATCGG
>CAZUKP010000165.1:0-1534 GCA_964620915.1 uncultured Hyphomicrobium sp.
CCGAAAGGCTGCCGGATTAGAAATCGGATGGCGGTCGTTTGGCGCCCGCGCTCCCACGCTCTTTGACAGGCCTCGGGATGCAAGTCCGCGAGAACGATGAAACACGCCCGAAGCGTTAGGCAAGTTGGTCCCCTCCCGTCATGGCGGAGCCGTGCAACTCAGATTGGAGTGGGGGCAGACCCACACCCACCCATTCCGTCATCCCGGCCAAGGGAGCGGAGCGACCGTTAAGCCGGGAACCAGCGCAAGACTCGTCGCAGACACAAGAATACGTCACGGAGACCCAACGCCGACGTGATGGCCCCTCGAACGCTTGCACCAAACCCAATTCGCGCGCACGCTCTCCCACTCGTGGCTCGCACATGGTGGGAGTGGCAATGTTCGAAGATCCACTTTTCTGGCTGTTTGTTCTTCCGGGTCTCGTGCTTGGCCTCTATGCCCAATCACGCATCAAGATGAACGTCGCGAAGTATTCGCAGATTAGCACCGAGAGCGGGATCACGGGTGCCCAGGCTGCGAGGAAACTCCTCGACGCGCAGGGTCTTCACGATGTGAAGGTCGAATCCACACCCGGAATGCTGAGTGATCACTACGATCCGCGCACCAAGGTGCTGCGCTTAAGCCAGGACGTCTACTACACGCCGAGCGTCGCCGCGGTGGGGATTGCCGCTCACGAGACCGGGCATGCATTACAGGACGCCGAGGATTACATGCCGATGGAAGCGCGAA
Organism: uncultured Hyphomicrobium sp.; assembly: GCA_964620915.1. Classification (GTDB taxonomy): domain Bacteria; phylum Pseudomonadota; class Alphaproteobacteria; order Rhizobiales; family Hyphomicrobiaceae; genus Hyphomicrobium_A. Next base: position 730 of record CAZUKP010000165.1, read on the forward strand.
CATACATCGTGCCGATCGTGCAGCTTGCCTCGAAAATCGCCCCTTGGCTGTTCGTTGCAGGTCTCATTCTGCAGTTCGATACGCTGACGTGGGCCGGCGTCATTCTCTTTGGATCTTCTTTCGTTTTCGCGCTCGTGACGCTGCCGGTTGAGTTCAACGCGAGCGCGCGGGCCAAAGACTTGCTGGTCAGCCACGGCATCATTCAAGGCCGAGAGCAAGTGACGGGCGTCGACAAAGTCCTCGATGCCGCGGCGTGGACGTATGTTGCCGCGGCCGTGTCGGCGATCGGCGTCTGGCTGTTTTATGTGTTTGTGTTGTTCTTTAGAGGACGTAGCGCGACTCCCTAACGGCAACAGCGTCCGGTCCGTTGTTAATTGGTGGACGCCAGACGTTTGAGCTTGACTGTCTGCGTTGGACGGCCCGGTATCGCGTCTGCCGGGACGATGATGGCCTGGTTCTTTAGGGAGGATTTCTACGTGGAAACCATTCTTCCAATTATCGTTCAAATTGTAACTGGCGTCCTGGGCGGTCAGGCTATCGGTGCGGCCGTGCAGCAGGTGGTGATGAGCCAGTTGACCAAGATTATCAGCGGTGGGGTCGGCGGTCTCGCTGGAGGTACACTTCTCGGCAGCCTTCTTGGCGGTGCTGCCGGTGGCGATCCTGCATCGGGCGGCGCTCTGGGCGGCCTCCTCGGCGATGCGGTTGGCGGCGCGGGCGGCGGAGCAATCCTCACCGGGATCGTTGGTGCCGTCATGAAGGCGATGAACAAGTAGCGCCGGCACTCAGCATGGGGCGCTTGTGCTCT
>CAZUKP010000165.1:1634-5116 GCA_964620915.1 uncultured Hyphomicrobium sp.
GTGCGCATTGGCGACGATTCAAATCTGACGCTCGATCCAGACCTCGACACCTACTATTTGCAGACCATCATCGTTAACAAGCTGCCGGACATTTTGGGCCGCCTGGGCAAACTCCAGGATTGGACACCCGGAACTGCCAAACCTGGACTCACTCTCAATGTATTCCGAACAAGAGATCTCGTCATGGACAGCTTGCTTCGCAGCGACCTTTCGAGGGTGAGAGAAGATCTTGAGCGGGCCTATCGTGGCAATCGCGACGGGAAGCTAAAGCCGGAGGTTCAACCGGTTTTTGCAGCGATGATGAGTAATATCGATAGTTACGTCGGTGAGGTGAGTGCACGCATCGAAGACGATGCCAGCCCGTCCAATGGTGCAACTGTCGCTCCCAGCAGCAACAGTGCGGTTGCCAGTTCAATTGACGCATGGACGGTCGCGCAATCCGAATTGGATCGCCTCTTGAACCGACGCATCGACGGCCTTTTCGGTGGGATGGAATACAGCCTCATTCTGACTGGCGTACTTGCTGCGCTAAGCATCTTTGTCGCCATGCTTACGTATCGCCACTTCGTACTCCCGCTCGAGCGCCTGGAGGCGACCGCCAGAGAGATTAGCAACAGCAAAGACTACACGCTTCGGATTACCGAAGCCGGCGGCGATGAGATTGGCGCACTAGCGAACGCCTTCAACGAAATGCTTTCTGAACTCGACGCGTCCCGCGAGCGGGAAATGTCGGAACAACTCGAATTGGCGCGGATCCAGCGCATGACCACGCTCGGCGCGATGACGGCTTCGGTCGCTCACGAGATCAATCAGCCACTCGCTGCAATCGTGACCAACAGCAATGCGGCCACGAGGTGGCTCAATCGTGCGGAACCCGATCTCGACGAGGTCCGGAGCGCACTAAAGCGAATCGTCGACGATGGTCACCGTGCCAGTCAGGTGATTGCCAGCATTCGTGCCACCTTCAAGAAGGACGGAAGTAACAAGATCAACCTTTCCGTAAACGATCTCATTGGCGACGTCCTGCGGCTTAGTGGGAGCAATCTGCGAAAGCACAATATCGCCATTCAAACGCACCTAAGCGAGGGGCTGCCAGAGGTCGTTGTCGATCAGATTCAATTGCAGCAGGTGCTTCTGAATCTTATTACCAACGCGGCTGACGCGATGACGTACGTAACCTTCCGCCCCCGTGTGTTACGAGTAAGCTCCGAATTCGAACCGGGACACAAAGACACCATTTTGATAACCGTGGAAGATACGGGTACCGGCATCGCCAAGAAGGATCAGGAAAGAATCTTTGACGCTCTCTTCACGACGAAGACAAGTGGAATGGGCATGGGGCTGTTCATCTGCAGGTCAATCATTGAGTCCCATGACGGACGTTTGTGGGCATCGCCGGGCGCACCTTTCGGGACAAAGTTTTTCCTCGTTTTGCCGGTCGGTAGGGTGGACGACGCATGACGCAAGAGCAACATTCAGAAACGTCACTCGTCTACGTTGTGGACGATGACTCTTCCTTGCGGGATGCACTCAAAAGCCTGTTCCAGTCCGTCGGTCTGCGCGCCGAGGTCTTTGCCACGGCCGGCGAGTTTTTGAAGCATCCGCGGCCCGACGATCCCAGCTGTCTGGTTCTGGATGTCAGGCTTCCAGGAATAAGTGGGCTCGATTTTCAAGCCGAATTGGCTAATGCAAATTTGAGGATCCCGATCATATTCATGACCGGGCATGGCGACATTCCGATGAGTGTAAGGGCAATGAAGGCCGGCGCAGTTGAGTTCCTCACGAAACCGTTTCGAGATCAGGAGATGCTCGATGCTGTTCAAGCAGCGCTCAAGCAAGACACGGAGTGGCGCGAAGGACAGAGTGCTCATGCCAAAGTGCAGGCCGATTTTGAAACGCTGACACCTCGCGAAAAGGAGGTCATGGCTCTTGTTACCACCGGCCTTATGAACAAGCAGGTCGCCGGTGAACTGGGAATCAGCGAGATCACTGCCAAGATGCATCGTGGCAACGTCACCAGGAAAATGGGGGCACGCTCACTGGCTGATCTGGTGAGGATGGCTGAAGTTCTCGAGCTGCACAAAGACAAGCCTTAGCTTCCTATACCAACGTATACTTTCGTCTCACGTGCCTTTGCCCCAACTGTCCATGTGTCCGGTGAGTCGTTTGCGCATGGCGCAGACGGTGGATCGGGTGCGAAAGGGCGAATGGCTCGGGGCTATAGGAAAGGACTCATGATCTCAATTGTGGACGATGACGTGTCGGTTCGCGAGGCGACGAGGGCTCTTGTCAGGTCGCTCGGCTATCAGGCGGCCACGTATGAATCGGCGGAGGATTTTCTATGCTCTGAGAGCATATCCGACACATCGTGCCTGATCACCGACGTGCAAATGCCGGGTCTTACCGGCCTGGAGTTGCAATGCCGCCTGATTGGCGAGGGCTACCAAATTCCAGTGATTTTCATCACGGCGTTTGCCGATGAGAAAGCCCGGAGCCGGGCGCTGAAAGCCGGAGCCCTGGGTTTCCTGAGTAAGCCGGTCGACGAAGATACGCTTCTCGCTTGCTTGGACCTTGCCCTCATAAAAAGCGACGAAACCTGACCAAGTACTTGAAATCCCTCTAACAGCGCTGTCTGAAGCAGATTGACCGCCTATACCTTCGTATAGGTGTTGCTAATCCAATCGATACCAGCAAGTTCCGTGTGAATAGTAGATCGAAATCCCTAATTGCCTGATTGTTTTCCCTACAACGAACCCAAACAAGGGACGGGCTTCGACCGGCGAACTTGAGCATATCTCTCAAGTTGCGGGGGAACCGAGGGGAGGACTTCAGTGAGTACCAGGTCGACTACGCTTGCCGCGCGCCAAGCACACTAGCCGCGCATCAAATATTTCAGCAGCCAAAGGGCCTATTCCACGGGGCACAAACGCATCTGCGTCATCTTGTGGCCGGGCTCGATTGAACCAAAGTTCAATTCAAAACGTTTCACGACGTACCCCCTGTCGGAGCGAATGCTATGACCAGTACTGCGTATTCGGATTGCGAGACATTAAGTCAGGTTGAGCCTGGGACGCCGCCAACATTTGAGGTGCCGTTTCCCAGGAACGAGTCTTTGGAGCAGAGCGGCGAACTAGCGGCGCTCCAACCTAGGCAGGCTCTATTCGTTGCTGGTGAGAGAAAGAACGAGTTCTACCGCGTTGAAGCGGGCGCACTATTGATATCCACGCCGGCCGCGGACGGCTCGCTTGGTGGGATGAGATTGGTTTTCCCGGGCGAGTACATTGGATTGGGCTTTCTGTCCGAACATCACTCATCGGCGCGGGCGATTGTTGCGAGCACGATCAGCAGTTATCCGCTCGACAAGCTCGAAGAGGCGTCGGAGCACAGTCCCGCTCTTCAACAACAACTCCACGAAGCCGTGCAGTCTGAGTTCGAACAACTTCGAAACAAGTCCGTAGCGATCGGTTTTGACGCACTTCCAA
>CAZUKP010000166.1:0-5109 GCA_964620915.1 uncultured Hyphomicrobium sp.
GTCGGCGCAGACCTTAAGCCCGGGCGCTTCGGCAACCGGTTCGAGGGGAAAAGTCCAATCACGATCGCGGAGCGTGCGGGCCTGACACTTTATATTATATCGGCGGCGTCAGGAAAAAGCGGCGGCCTCGCCGGGCAGGTGAAAGCGCTCACCGGTCTCGATCTGCCGGCCGGACCGAAGCGCGTCAGCAAAAGCGGACTTTCCCTGATCGGCACGGCCCCGGGCCAATGGCTGGCGGTGGCCGACGGAGACGCCGCACGCAAAAAGCTCGATGAGCTCGCGCTCGCCCTGTCGGGCCTCGCTACCACAGCGGAGATCAGCGACGGCAAGGCGGTGTTGCGGGTGAGCGGGCCGCACATTCGCGACGCGCTTGCCAGGGGCTGCTCGCTCGATCTCGATCCGCGCGCATTCAAGCCGGGCGACGCCGCGACCACGCCTGTCGCGCTGATCGATTGCCAGATCTGGCAGATCGACGCGACGCCGACCTACGACCTCGCCCTTCCCTCAAGCTTTGCCGGGAGCTTCTGGCACTGGCTGGCGTCGTCTGCCGCCGAATTCGGCTACACCGCGGAATAAGCGCGCAAAACCGGGTTACTTTGTAATTGGCTTGCAAAGCGGCCGATGGTTACGCCACATCGCTATCCGAGGCGGCAGAGATCGTGATTGATTTGTCTGGACCGATAAATGCAGGTCGAGAGCGGACGAAAGCGGCAAGCAAAAAAGAACAGGACACACGAGCACCTCCGGGCACGCGCGCGAGTAAAGCGCCTTGCTCCTGACCGCTGGCATTTGGGCCCCGGGGCTTAGACCGACGGCCATTAAGGTGCTGGACGCATCATCCATTTCCAATGGCGCTTGACTCGCGGTCGATGGAATAATGGTCCGGCATCAGCTTGGACCGATCAGATGGGAGTGCTCGCGTGGCATGGCACCACCCTAGGTCTTACCCACGCACGTGCCGCCTTCCCCGCCACTCTTCTGCCACAGTGTCCTTGCTATCGGCAGGGGATCGATCTTGCGCGCCTTCCACCAACCCCGCTCATCACCCGTTGCGTGGTTTTCGGTAGGATGAATGGCGCAAAGCGGCACTGTGAGCTCGCCGCTGACTTTGAGTCCGAGCCCTCTCGGTTGGGCAAAGCGCACATGATGGGCATACCAACAGAGAGCGTTCGACATAGTAACGGTAGCGTCGGCGGCCCGACCACAGACTTGGCGTCGGGACTGATCTGGTGGCAGATCGCGCATTCGGCAAAAGCGGCCCGCGAAACACCAGCGGCTCATGTGCAAGTGTATACACTAGAAGAGCTTCTTAAGTTAGGATAATACTCTGAGAAGTTAATCGACCAAACCCCAGGTACCAAGTAAGCATTGCGAGTTCCAAAGCGTGGAAAGGGTAGATTGTTACCGTGTAAGGCTTGACTATGGCGAACTCCTTATTCCGCCCCGAAGTTCTTGAATTCGCGAGACAAGATCGCGAATTCGGTCAAGTTGCTGGGCTTCTGACGCCCTCACTGACGGCTCTCTTTTGGTTTCTAGTGACTGCTGTTGGAGCGATGCTCGTCTTTATTTGCATCGCTGACTACACACGCAAGGAAACCGTTGGGGGGTATCTCGTTCCCGCGATGGGTACGGCCCAAGTAGTCGTCCCTCAACAAGGCACCGTTACGGCTATCCAGGTTGGGGAAGGACAGACCGTCGCGCAAGGTGATGTCTTACTCACTATCGATACCGCGCAGTTAACCGGTGATGGCATCGATGTGAATGAAGCCAGAGTTAAGGGTCTCTCGACACAGAAGCTGCTGCTCAGAAACCAAATTGATGCCGAAGAGAGGAGCATGCGGACCGAGAAGGCCCGCCTCACAGCTGCAATAAGCAGCGGAGAGGCAGAATTAACGCAACTGTCATCACAGATTAAACTGCAAGAAGAACAGATCCAACTTGCACAAAACCTTGTCGACAGCGCAACAAAAATGCGCACTTCCGGATATCTGTCGGCTCCTGAGCTCTACGCACGTCAAGAATCGCTGTTAGAGGCAAAGCAAGCTCTAAGTTCCCTCAAGCAACGTTATGCCGCACGTCAAACTGAACTGAGGCAGACTCGCTCTGCGCTCGAACAGTTGCCCACGGAGTCCGCCCGAAGGATCCAGCCTCTGCGGAGCGAATTAGAAGAGATTGCCCAGCGCATGACCGAAGCCGCCGGACGGAGTTCCTACGCCATTCGTGCGCCGGTAGCAGGCCGCATCGCCAATATCCAGGCGACCGTGGGACAGGTCGCCGACCCGAAGAGATTGCAACTAAACATCATGCCACTCGAAAGCCCGCTTCAGGCCGTGCTGTATGTGCCGACGCGAGCCGTCGGGTTTGTCAGGCCCGGTCAGAAAGTCCGCCTCTTGTACGAGGCTTTTCCCTACGAGAGATTCGGGACCTACTCTGGACGTGTTGTCAGTGTGTCCAAGACTATTTTGGTCGAAGCCGATGTATCCGCGCCACTTCAGATTCAAGAGCCGTCTTACAAGGTGATCGTGGCCCTCGATCGCCCCGACATAGATGCGAATGGGCAGAAGGTTCCGCTCCAGGCTGGGATGCTACTCCGTGCCGACATCTTGCTTGAAAGGCGCAAGCTCGTCGCCTTGATATTGGATCCCATCTTGAAAGTGAGAATGTAGATCGGGGCGAAGTGAATGCTGAACTTCAGCGCCAGACATACGTTACCCGTTATTGTTCAGTCGGAAGCTTCAGAATGCGGATTAGCATGCCTGGCTATGGTTGCGAGCTATTACGGGCACCGCATTGACCTAAACACACTTCGCCGGCAGCATCAAATGTCGCTGAACGGCATTACCCTGAAATCTCTGATGGAGGTCGCGCGCCACCTAAGCCTGACATCACGCGCCGTACGGATTGAGCTCGAGGAACTCGTACGGTTGAAGCTGCCGGCGATCCTACATTGGGACGTGAACCACTTCGTTGTTCTGAAATCCGCTAAGAGGAGTGGTCTTATTCTCCACGACCCGGCCCGGGGCGAGAAACGAATGTCGTGGAAAGAAGCGTCAAAGCATTTCTCAGGAGTGGCGCTTGAACTAACGCCTACCACCGGCTTTACCCGTAAGGATGAACGCAAGCGGCTGGGCCTCTCAATCTTTCTGGAACAGGCAGGGGGGGCCAAAGGTGCGCTGCTCCAGCTCCTCGTGCTGTCACTGGTCCTGGAAATCCTCGTGATCGCAGGACCCTTCTATTTGCAGCTCACCATAGATGAAGTCGTTGCACGAGGAGATGTCGATCTGCTGCTGGTGTTGGCGTTTGGCTTTTCTCTCGTGATCGTCCTCACGGTAGCTGTCACTTGGCTAAGGTCACTTATCGTCGTCATCGTTCAGAACACGCTGCACTTCGCCTTCGGGGCTCGACTATTCCGTCATCTCATCCGGCTTCCACTTTCGTTCTTCGAAAAGCGCCACATCGGTGACGTCCTGTCGAGATTCGCGTCGATTGAGCCGGTACGCGATCTCATTAGCGAAAGCCTGATCGTAGCCATTATCGATGGCATCATGGTCGCGTTAACGCTCGCCGTGATGTTTGCCTACAGCACAAAGTTGGCACTCATCGTTTTGGCTGTGTTCCTCTGCTATTGCCTCATCCGACTCGCTCTGTTTCGTGTCGTACGAGACTTGAACGAGACGGCAATCCAAACGAAAGCCAGAGAAACATCAAACTTCGTAGAAAGCCTGAGGGCAATGCAAACCGTGAAGCTGTTCAATCATGAGAATGAACGGGAAGGACAATGGCTTAATCGGTTTGCCGATGACGTGAACGCAAATGCACGCCTAGAGCAGGCGAACATTCGCTTCGCAGCCGTGAATCAGTTCCTGTTTGGCGCGGAGAATATCCTAATCATCTATCTAGCAGCAGGCTTGGCGCTGGACAATGTGTTCAGCATCGGAATGGTTTTTGCCTTTATTGCTTATAAACAGCTATTTATCAGCAAGGCCAATCTCCTAGTCGAAAAGGCGCTCGATTTTGGCATCGTCGGTTTACATCTGGAGCGATTGTCAGACATTGCTCTGACACCTCTCGAAGAAGGCCATGACGTCCCGCTGATAGCCCGGCCTATCCGCGGAAGCATAGAGGCTCGGGACCTCTCGTTTCGCTACTCAGAGACGGAAAGTTTTGTTCTCGAGAACGTAAGCTTTGCCGTCGGCGCGGGGCAGTTTGCCACGATCATCGGCCCGTCGGGCTGCGGCAAAACAACTTTGATGAAGATTCTCGTTGGATTGCTACAGCCCACAAGTGGCGAGGTGCTGATTGATGGTATTCCCCTGAACACGCTTGGCGTACGGCCATACCGCGATCAGATCGCTGCCGTGATGCAGGAGGACACGCTTCTTTCAGGAACGATCGGTGACAATATTTGCTTTTTTGCCAACGCTCCAGACGAAGAGTGGATGCGACAATGCGCCATGATGGCCGGAATTCATGATGACATTCTCAAGATGCCGATGGCCTACAACAGCCTGATTGGTGACATGGGGAGCTCATTGTCGGGCGGCCAGAAGCAGCGGATCATCTTGGCACGGGCGCTGTATCGTCGACCAAGGATGCTATTTCTGGACGAAGCCACCGCCCATCTCGACTCTGACAAGGAGCAGCAAATTAGCCAGGATTTGCAGGCCCTAGAAATAACGCGGATTAGTATCGCTCATCGATCAGAGATGGCGGCGTCGGCGGACCTCATGCTTCACTTCGTTGGCCCGGGCTGGGCGGCCTCTTTACCTGAAAAAGCGCGAGTTATCACGCAGCGCGAGAATTGACACCGATATACGTAAGCTGCTCTTTTCATTCGACAAAGTCTGCCGGCGCTACCTTGCCGACTTGATGAACACCGGCCTTTACGTTGCTTTCAGCTGCCGGGCAGCGGTAAGCGGAAATCCCAATAAAGGGCGTGGGCCAATGCGATAGTGCTTTTAGGGACCTAAGCCATACGATATACTCCCTCCTGGTCCGGCATTGACGATGCCGGTCTTTGCATGGGAGGTCCAAGAATCCACATGCGCGAACTGACCAAACACGAGCAAGAAGCCGTATCAGGTGGTGTTACTAATTATTCCTCGCAGA
>CAZUKP010000167.1:0-5061 GCA_964620915.1 uncultured Hyphomicrobium sp.
AAAACCCATCGGTGTGCACGGGTACCACCTTTTCGCACTTGCGAAATGGACATCTTGCCGCAGGGGGCAAAGCGGGCTCGGCGGAAGGCCTTTGCGGCCTGCACGTGCACGGCCCCCTACGCCGCCACCTGTCCTTTCCGAAAATTCCATCCGTGCTGGGGTTCTCACATGACCCTCGAAGAAGGCCGCGGGGACCAACAAGCTCAAACGGCTCGAGTTCCTTGATATGCTGGGGACATTCGCTGTTCTCTCGAGAAAATTCCCTGTTCTTTTGCGTAGGGAATTTCGCGGCAACCACCTGATTTATCGTGCGGAAAACAGAGCCCGATCCCGTTCCTGGGGCTGAATCAGCGGAAATTCCCTGTATTTTCCCACTGAACAGGGAATACGCGTTCGGAGACGGGTTCGCCGATGACTGCCTCCACCGCCAATTTTTAAAGCGCTCAAATCTGTCGCCGGCCACAATTGCAAACCAGCTGCAAACCATTCGCTTTTAGATCCAGAGGAGCGCGTCAGCTATGTCCGCTTTAGTTTTAGCCCCAAAAGCGGCCATTCTCAGCTTCGGAAACAATGTCCGCTAAGTGCCAAAAGCCGACATTGAGCTAGATAGTTGGCAAACCCATTTCTGACCAGTGCTGCCATTACCCGTTACGGGTTCGTGACGTGCCGACCAACGCACCGGCGAGAATTTAATATGCGCTGCTCATGAGCTTGGGCTAATTCAGTACGGCAGGCATCTACCGTACTGATCGAGGTAATAGCCGTATGGACAGACGGCGCGTCGTGTGACGACTGGTGGCGCGTACTGTGGCTCAACGACGACCGGCGCTGCCGGAGCGACGATCACGGGGCACGCCGTGTAATTACGAATGCAACCGCACGGCGCCCAGTGGAAACCCAATCCGCAACCGTTGCGCACCAACGTGATGGACGTTGTTGCCGGTTGCAGTCGAACCGAAGAAATTGGAGCAGCCTGCGCACTCATCGGAAATGACGATGCCAGTACACCGCAGGTAAGGACCAAAGACAACTTGCTTAACATTGACGAAACCCCTTCCTTTAGTAGGCTTCCTTGGAACATGGCGTTGTGCTGTCGAAAAACAGAAGCACGCGCTAACGAGTTTTGTCAAACACCAGGCCGCTTTGCCTGGATTTTCTTTGCGGATGGTTGATTTGCCTGTTTCAGCCGCGATGGACATCTATTGCACTCTTGCTGACGATGTCTGCTTTACGCCCGAAAGCAGACATGCGCACTAGCGGAGTGGATGTCCGCTAAGTGCCAGAAGCCGACCTCCAAATTTGGCCTTGCGTCAAAGTCGTCATGAGCCACTTCTCCATCTCCACCGCGATCAGGACCACAACTCCGACGCCGAGGATTAGAGCTCCGTCGAGGATTGAGATCGGCTCGGTCTTGAATATCTTCTGCATGAATGGGACATAAGTGAAAGCGAACTGCGCGATCACCGCCGTGCACACAGAGATCAGTACTGCCCGCGTGCCGAGAACGCCCTGCCAAGTCAACGACGAGCCGTGGATATAGCGCACATTGAACAGGTAGAAGATCTCCATTACCACAATGGTGTTGACCACCATGGTGCGGGCAAGCTCGATCGAATAGTTGCGCTCGATCGAATAGAAAAAAATGCCGAACGCGCCCATCACGAACAGGACTGACACGAAGCCGACGCGCCAGAGCAGGCGCGGCGTGAGCAGCGGCTCGTCCGGGCTGCGGGGCGGCCGCTGCATCGTCCCCGGCTCGGTCGGCTCGAAGGCAAGCGCAAGACCGAGCGTGACCGCGGTGACCAGGTTAATCCACAGAATCTGGATTGCGGTCATCGGCAGCGTGAGGCCCAAGGCGATCGCACCGACGATAGTGCTCGCCTCTCCGCCATTGGTGGGTAACGTCCATTCGATCACCTTTCGAAGATTGTCGTAGACCGTGCGGCCTTCGCGCACGGCCGCCACTATCGAGGCGAAATTATCGTCAGCTAACACTAGTTGGGCCGCTTCCTTGGCGGCCTCCGTGCCCTTCCCTCCCATCGCCACACCGATATCGGCGCGTTTCAAGGCCGGCGCGTCGTTGACGCCGTCGCCGGTCATGGCTGTAACCGCGTTATCGGCCTGCAAGGCCTTCACGAGGCGCAGCTTGTGTATCGGGCTCGTGCGAGCGAAGACAGTGACTTCGCGCGCAACTCTCCTAAGGCTTGCGTCGTCGATGCGGTCGAGGGCCTGACCCGTGATCGTCTTAGGGTCGGGAGCGAGCTTGAGTTCCCGCGCGATGGCTTGGGCTGTGGCGGCGTGATCGCCAGTGATCATCTTCACCCCAATCCCGGCCTCGTGACACTCGCGGATGGCGGCAAGAACCTCTACGCGCGGCGGGTCGATGAGGCCGAGCAGGCCCAGCAGCGTCGCTCCGTGCTCGACATCGGGAAAACAGAGATTGCGACGGCCTTTAGGCAGCCGCTTCATCGCCACCGCGAGCATGCGTTTTCCCTGCCGCGCCGTGGCGTCGGTGGCTTCGTGCCAGAACCTCCAGTCGAGAGGCTCCTCGCTGGCCGGCCCGCCCTGCTTGCTGCACATGGCTAGCACCCGCTCTGGTGCGCCCTTGATATAGGCGAGCGCAGTTCCATCCTCGTGGCCGTGATGTAGAGTCGCCATGAACTGGTGCTGCGTGTCGAACGGGATCTCATCGGTGCGCGGGAGCTGTTTGCGAAGAAGGTCTTGGTCGTAACCGGCCTTGACACCGAGGCTCACTAAGGCGCCCTCCATGGGATCGCCATGCACAGACCACGCACCGCCGCTTTCGCGGAGCTCGGCGTCGTTGCAGAGGATGGCCGCTTTCGTGAGCTCTGCGAGCACCGGGTGATGCGCGGGATCGACCATCGCCTGATTGAGCTCGAAGGCACCCTCGGGCCGATAGCCCGCGCCCGAGACCTCCAACTGTCCATCGGCGGTCAGCACCGTGCGCACTGTCATTTCGTTGCGGGTCAAGGTCCCGGTCTTGTCCGAGCAAATCACTGAGACAGAGCCCAAGGTCTCGACTGCCGGGAGGTGCCTGACGATGGCATTCCGCGCCGCCATGCGCTGAACGCCAATGGCAAGCGTGATGGTCATCACCGCCGGGAGGCCTTCGGGAATCGCCGCCACGGCGAGCCCGATCATCACCATGAACGCTTCCTGCCAGTGATAGCCGCGCACCAGCACTGCGAAGGCGAACAGCGAAGCGCTGCCCACGAGAATGAGAAGGGTGAGCGTGCGCGCGAGCCGGTTCATCTGGCGGAGGAGCGGCGTGGTCAGCGTCTCGATGGTGCCGACCAGCGTGCTGATACGTCCAAGCTGGCTCGCGCTTCCGGTGGCCACGGCGACGCCGGCCCCGTTTCCACTTGCAACCATGGTGCCCGAGAAAGCCATCGATACTCTGTCGCCGATCGGCGCAGTCACCGTGACCGGCGCTATCGATTTGTCGACCGGCACCGACTCGCCGGTTAACGCCGCCTCATCGATGCTGAGATTCCGCAGCCGGACCATGCGAAGATCGGCCGGCACGCGATCACCGGGCTCAAGCAGCACGAGGTCACCGGGCACGATGTCCTCGGCGGCGATGCTAATCCGCCTCCCATCGCGAACGACCGTGGCGCAAGGATCGATCATTCCCCTTATCGCCTCGAGCGCCCTCTCGGCGCGGCCTTCCTGGAGATAGCCGATGATGGCGTTGAGCAGCACCACGGCCAGCACCACGCTGGCGTCGGCAATTTCCCCAATCGTCAGCGCAAGCGCCGCGGCGACAAGCAGCACGTGGATCAGGAGGTTGTTGAACTGTGAGAGGAAGCGAAGGACTGCGCTCCGCGCGCGCGCCGTGGGCAACCGATTGTGACCGAACCGCGCCTTGCGCCCTATGGCCTCTTCCGCACTGAGCCCACGCATCCCGGACTCGAATGCCGCCAGGGCATCCCTTGCCGGGAGCGCATGCCAAGCGATCTCGGACTCATTTTGGCGCGGCATTACTTAGTACCAAAAGCGGACATTCGAGTACTCAGCGGCAAAAGGGAAGCCGGGCACGAGAATCGGCGCCTCGATAATCAAATCCGCTTAGCGGACTTTCGTTGGGAAGTCAGCTTCGCACTCGCCCTAGCACTAGATTGTAGAGCAAGGCAAAAATGCCGAAATGGAAGAAGCCCTCAACAGCGCCCCAGATGGCGCCTGCTACAACGCCCAAGGGCGAAACCGAGTAGCCGTAAGGCCCATAGAATTGCGCGACAAGGTCCGCAAACGGCCTGAGGCCGGGGATGGCCAAAAGTGCCGCGATCGTGACCAGCGCCATGACAACTGCTCCGTAAATCGATCCCGCGATAGCGAAGCTGAGAGCATCAAGTCTCTGCATCAGAGCCTCCTTCTCTTGTGGACCGCGAAGTCTTCTGTTCAATTCAGCGCCTCCGAGGCCACTGAAGCATTGACCTTTGTCAAACCGTGCCTTCCCCAATTCTGATAGGGGAATGACCATGTCCAAGACCAATAAGGGAATGCCACCTCAGGTCTATGTCTGGGATCCGTTCGTGCGGCTCTTTCATTGGGCCTTGGTCGTGGCCTTCACTGTCGCCTATCTCATCGAAGATGACCCGCTGACCGTGCATGTCTGGGCTGGCTATTTGGTCGGCGCTCTCGTCCTTGCCCGCATCCTTTGGGGCTTCGTTGGATCAGCGCACGCGCGGTTCTCCGATTTCGTCTACGCGCCAGCGACGGCCTTCCGCTATGTGCGCGACCTTGCCACCTTCCGCGGTAGCCACCGCTATCTCGGCCATAGCCCGGGCGGCGGCTACATGGTCCTGTTGCTGCTCCTATTTCTGGCCGCGACCGTTGTTACTGGGCTCGTCGTTTATGGTGGCGAGCAACAGGCCGGGCCGCTTGCCGGATTGTTCACCGAGGACACCGGCGAGGCCATGGAGGAATGGCACGAGGTCTTCGCCAACATCACGCTCGGCCTCATCTTTGTCCACATCGCCGCTGTGGTGCTTGCCAGCTTTGCCTATCGTGAGAACCTCGTCCGCGCCATGGTGACGGGCT
>CAZUKP010000168.1:0-5023 GCA_964620915.1 uncultured Hyphomicrobium sp.
GCCAAATTAGCGACGCCGGCAACACCAACCCGAAATACCGGGATGTCTACCGCGCTTGCCGTCTCGTGGAAAGAGCGCACAGAATCTGCACTTAGACAGAATTTTCCTCGACTTTCCGCATCGCATGAATTGCTGGGAGCAAGACTGCGGAAGACATGGGCCCTGCGTGAGATGCAGCAGGTTTCTTGTGCCCCTCATAAAAATCGGCCGGCCAAACGCGTGGGCAGGCAAAGACAGCGGAACGCTTCGGGCCATAAGGCCAGCGCACGTCAGTAAACCGGCCAACGCCGATCACGTTCGCAGCGAGGGGGCAGCTATGGGCGATTGTCTTTCTGAAGGTGCGCCCATCGGTTTCTTAGCCGCGGATACTTTAGCCTCCAATGGGACGGATTGAGTCGCCGACGACGAGACCGAAAGGCGGGGGATGCGGCTTGCCATAGTCGCTGCACCTTGGGCACGCTACTCCTATTCGACATCGCTCGCGCCAGCAGACCACGCGGTCGAGCTGTGACAGCATTATTCGTTCTAGGTGGTCGGTCAATGAAGCTTTGATGTAGATGAGCTCGTCCGCCAGGGGATTCTCGGACAGGAACGCGCTCGCTTGGTAGCTCGTCTGAAAGGATGACAACCTCTCTTGCAGGCCTTTTTGACGCAACATCTTGTCGACGGCATCGGCCTGCGGCCCCACGAAGATGACCCGGTCTGCAACCTCCAATGCTTTGCGTGCGACCTGGCGATACTTCTTGTGACCCCTGCCGGGCATGTCCGATATGGTGCCGAACACCGCGGTTTTCCGAGGGGCGTTGGCTTGAGCGAGGAAGGCCAGACTGGCTGGGATTGTCCAAAACGGTGCCTTTGCGTTGTCGAGTATAAAGACCGGGCCGCCAGGCTCGCCGTGAATTGAATTGCGGCCGGTGGTCGGCTCAAACGTTTCGATGATCCTTGCGCATGTTTCGAGGTCGATGCCGCAGGCAATAGCGCAGGCCATCGCGGCGAGAATGGATGTTGTCCAGTACTCGCCGACAAGCTTGGTCTGGATGTGCACGCGCTCTTGACCACGGATGACGGTCAGCGACAGGCGGTCGGGCCATACGCTCGAGACCTCCGTCGCCCGTATGTCGGCATCGGGGGAGAGTCCAAATAGAAGCACCCGCGCACGGGTTCGAGCCGCCATGGCTCGTACATTGGGGTCGTCGGCGTTGAGAATAGCCGTGCCGCGCTTCGGCAACGCTTCGACCAGTTGTCCCTTTTCTTCTGCAATTGCCTCCAGACTGCGGAATGTCGTGTAATGATCGGTGCCAACCGTCGTGACAATTCCGATATGGGGTTTAAGAACGCCGACATGTGCGGTGATCGCGCCGGGAAAGTCTCCAGATATTTCTTGAATGCAATATTTGCTCCAAGCAGGAGCCGATAGAACAGTTGTCGCAGAGATGCCTGGAGTATTCTGGTATTCGCGGCAATAGCAGGATCCGTCGGTCGCCAGCAGGTCTGCAGCCAAACTCACGGTCGTCGTCTTACCGCAGCTGCCAGTGACACCGACAAAGGTAGTCCGCACCAGCAACCGGCGGCGAAGCTGGCCCGACCAGTACCGTAGCCGCGGGCGTATTCGACGCCGAAAGATACCGCGCCGCGCTGGAAGCGCCTCGATACCGGAGGCAAATCGCCACAATTGCCGGTATGAGTTCAGCACCTTCTCGGTTGCAGACTCGCGCGCACTGTTGTGCAGCCGGCACCAACGGCGGGGACGAAGTCCAAGAGACTTATGTGCCTGCCACTCAGAGCGAGAGCCGGCGGCAATCCCCCACGGAAGGGGCGAAAGGACCGCAAGCGGCACGAGCTTCAAGCGTGACTTGAGGGTAAGAGTGGGCGAGTTCGTACTCGAACCCGAGACGTTCCATACCACCCGGCTCGCGCCCCGACCGCTGGTGATAGCGGCAAGCATCCCCAGAACGTGCGCGCGATATAGCCATGTCATCACGACATCAGGCTGAGTCCGTCGCATGAGGAGCATCAAACGAACCAACACAGCCGGCGTGTGCAATAGTGTTGCCCGTCCAACGCAATGCACCTTGACGCCGGACTCCTGGAGAGCGTCTCGGGACGGGGCGCCTTCTGCAAAAGAAACGACAATGTGCCGAGCGGCGTGAGGTCCTCGGTCAGCTGACACCATGCGTGCGAGCAACGGCGCCACGCGCCGGGAACTGAGATCTGGAATCACATGTAAGACAGTCACCTGCATACGGTCGGCCTCGTTAGCCGGACCTGTTCAGCCCGCGCGCCGTGCATTGATAAGAAAATCTACAATGGCTCCGGCTACGTCCTTGGGCTGTCCCCGCCAAGGGAAATGATTGGTCGAGAAGCCCGGCCCGCAATTTATTTCCAACACATGATAATTGTCTCTTGTGGCTGGCACGTTGGCATTCTCGATCACGACATCGGCGCCGCACAGAACGAGGCCAGGTATGAGCTTGACGGCCCGTTCGATCACGTCGACGTAAGATTGGTGCATCGCATCGCTGACTTCGATGAATTCGCCGCCCTGATGCATATTCGACACGTCCGTGAGCAGCACCTGTTGCCCCGCTTCGGGGATATGCTCCGGTTCAAGACCGGCCCGGCTGAGAAAGTTGTATTCCCGTTTCCGGAGCCGCAATAGGGTTCCGGCATGGCCGGGATTGAGCCGGCGCTCGACATTCTTGAGCGCGATCAGTTCCTCGATGGTGTGGATGCCGTCTCCTTCGACATTGGCAGGCCGTCCGCATTCGATCGAAATGACGCGCCCGTCGAGACAGGTGAACCGGTAGACTTGGCCCGAGACTGTCTCTTCGATCAAGACATGCTCGTGGTTCTCACCGACGTCGGCAAACGCTGTGCGGAACGATGCCAGGTCGCTCAGTCCGACATGGACCTGCTGACCCTTCTTGCCGCGGATGGGCTTGACGCAGACGCCGCCTGGCACAGACTCGCACAAGGACGTGAAGTACGATTCCGCTTCATTGTCGGCATCGCGGGGGAACGCGGCGCCGCGAGGAGCGCTGACCCCATGTCGCCGGAGGAACGACTTCACCAGATCTTTCCGTTTCACGAACAGCGCCGTCCGGCCGTCAATCAACGGTCCCGGGACCCTAACCCCGTGCGGATCGGAAACCCGCAAAGATCCACCATCGAAATAATAGGGTACGCCGCCGATTTCGAAGGTGAGGATCGTCCTCCCCGTCAGGAGAGGATTGGTCACCTCCTCCGGCGACAAATACCGGTGCGCGATGCCTCGCGCCGTCAAAGCCTCGATCATGCAGTCGCCGCCGCTGCCCTTGGAAAAGGGTTTCGCAGACCCCGGCTTGCCGACTCGGCGGGTCGTCTCAAGGTAGTCGAGGATGGCCCCTGCCACATCTTGGGGCTGCCCATGCCAGGGATAATGAGCGGTGGAGAACCCAGGGCAGCAATTGAGGTCGAGGATATGATAGCTGTCAGCCGTCGCCGGCTTTGTGGCATCGGGGATGGTGATATCCACCCCACAAATCACCAGGTCCGGGAGGAAACTCAGCGCTCGCTCGACCACCTCGACATAGGACCGATGCACCTCGCTCATAACGGCAATGGCTTCGCCGCCTTGATGGAAGTTTGACAGGTTATTCAAAAACACCAGCTTTCCCGGCTCTGGAACGTGATCGGTCTGGAGGCCAGCCTGTTCAAGAAACTCGCGTTCGGGCTGTTCAAGCTGGAGCGGGCTGGAATGCGTCGGATGACCACGGCGCTGTGCATTCTTGAGTTCAACGAGTTCGGCTATCGTGTGGATGCCGTCGCCCTCGACGTTGGCCGGGCGTGAAAGCTCTGCCGCAATGACGCGGCCGCTAACGCAAGTGAATCGGTAGACCGGCCCGGGAACCGTCTCCTCAACCAGGATTCGCCTATAGCGCTGGCCGACTTCCGCAAAAGCCGCGCGAAAAGAATCCTTGTCACGAATGCCTACATGGACCATGTGGCCCCACATGCCACGGCCTGGCTTGACACAAATCCCGTGTTCCTTGGACCGCAATAACTCTGCAAAGTATGTTTCTGCTTCGCGTTGAGCGTCACGGAAGAAAATCGTGCCTTCTGGAACGCTGATGCCATGCTTTCGCACGAACGTTTTTACGAGATCCTTCTTTCTGGCGATTCCTGCGGTTGGGCCGTCTACTCCCCAGCCCCCCGGGACGAGGACCCCACGAGGATCGGCGATGTGCAGGCACCCGCCGCCGAAATAATACGTCGCCCCATTGACCTGAAATTCGGCGATAGCCCTTTTTGCCAACGAGGTCCGTGTGATCTCGTCAGGCCGCAAATAACGATAGGGAATCCCTCGCGCAGCCAGCGCCTGAACCAAACAACCGATGCCGCTGGCTCTCGAGACGCCGCTCGGATTGTCGTCACCGGATCCCGTGCTGTTCGCCAAAGTCTCAGTCATTCCCTATGACGCTCCACGCAACTAGCGTAACAAAAACGCGTGACGCCGCAAATCAGTATAGGGACCACTCAAAAAGGGCTGTGCTACAGCGAACAGCCGCCGTGACGCCGGCACCGTCGAAAGTCAATTTCTGGACGTCTCGCTAGAAAAGCCGAGCCAGGTCTTAGGCTGCCACGCCGTGCTCGGCCGACCGCTTCGCCAACTCCGGGTGAAGCACGATATTGCATAGCTCGTCATACTTGGTGGTTGCGTGCTCCAAGCTATGCCATCTCAATATTGTCTCGCGCGCCCGCTGTCCTCTCAGTGACCTGGCTTGCTCGGCCTCAGAGACCAGAATCTCAATCGCTCCGGCGAGCTCTTCGGGGTTACGCGGCGAGATGATGAGTCCGGAATCTTCCACTAAAACCGCCGCATCGCCGACATCAGTCGTTACGCAAGGGACGCCTGTCGCCATAGCCTCGGCGAGCACGTTCGGCGTGCCCTCGCCATAGGCAGAACTGAGCACAACGACATCCATGCCGCGCAGCAGGCGCGGGATATCGGGTCGCTCGCCCAGAGCCATCACCCGATCCAAGC
>CAZUKP010000169.1:0-4970 GCA_964620915.1 uncultured Hyphomicrobium sp.
ATTCACGACCTGATCCAGGAAAAGCATGCGATCCTCCGCAACTATCCGATCGCGGCGCATATCCGGTTCATCCTCGAACACATTCGTCCAGAGCTGCGTCAGTACTTTTTCGAGGCGGAAAAGGACGGCATGCCGTTCCCGCGCGACAAGCGCGCCCTTGTTTATCAGAGGGCAAAGAAGGCGCTCGACACGCGCCCCTTCGGAACGCACTACGACGTTTATCGTGATCGCTACGAGTGGCTGCACCACTCGATGGTGCCAAAGACCCCCACCGGCGAGCAATTCCGCATCAAGGTCGGTAGCTCCGACTGCGCGCAACCTTACATGGCTTCCGTGTTCAACATCTCCGCCATGAGCTTTGGCTCGATCTCGGCCAATGCCGTCCGCGCTCTCAACAAGGGTGCGAAGCTCGGTGGCTTCGCCCACGACACCGGTGAAGGCGGCGTAAGCCCCTACCATCGAGAGCACGACGGCGACCTGATCTGGGAGATCGGCTCAGGCTATTTCGGCTGCCGCAGCCATGACGGATCATTCTCACCCGATGAGTTTGCGGCGACCGCTGCCTTGCCGCAAATCAAAATGATCGAGATCAAGCTGTCGCAGGGCGCCAAGCCCGGTCATGGCGGGATACTGCCTGCGGCCAAGATCTCGAAGGAGATCGCGGGCGTTCGGCATATCCCGCTGGGCTTAGACTGTGTCTCGCCCGCGCGTCATTCAACCTTCACCACCCCAGCCGAGCTCATGGAGTTCGTCGCCACGCTCAGGCGCCTTGCCGGCGGCAAGCCGGTCGGCTTCAAACTTTGCATAGGGCATCCTTGGGAGTTCCTCGCGGTGGTGAAGGCAATGCTCACCTCCGGCATCACACCAGACTTCATCGTTATTGACGGCACCGAAGGCGGAACAGGGGCAGCGCCGCTAGAGTTCATGGACCATCTCGGGATGCCGCTGCGCGACGGACTGACGTTTGCCCACGCGGCACTGGTCGGCACAAATTTGCGGGACCACATCAAGCTTGCAGCCTCAGGCAAGATCACTTCGGCCTTCGATATGGCTCGCGTCATGGCGCTCGGCGCTGACTGGTGCAACGCCGCACGCGGCTTCATGTTCGCGGTCGGCTGCATTCAGTCGCAGCAGTGCCATACGGACCGGTGTCCTACGGGAGTGGCCACACAAGACAAGACCCGGCAGCGTGCCCTTGTGGTACGAGATAAGGCGGCGCGCGTGGCGAACTTCCACAGGGAGACAGTTTTGGCCCTCGGCGAACTAATCGCTGCTGCGGGGCTCGAGCATCCAAGCGAGCTTCAACCGCACCATTTTGTGACCCGCGCCGAGGACTGTACCCTGACTTTCCGCGAGCTTTATCGAGGTCTCGAACCAGGCGAGCTGTTGGCCGGTACAGAAAACCCGAGATTTCGAGAGGAATGGCGCCTCGCCCGCGCGGACAGTTTCCAGCCGGCAAGCGAACTGCCTAAAACGCCAGCGGGAATGGCGGCCTAAATCAATCCTCTCTTTGGCTCCCTGGCAGTATCCGCTGTGGGCAAACCCGGCCCAAAGAGCCATGTCCGCGGTTAGTCCGCATTCCTTCCAACTGCCAGAATAGCGTATTGATGCCGTCGGCATAGACGTGAATTCAAGCTCCCAAACGGGAGCTTCGAATCATGCGCTATGAACTCAAGCAACTACGAATGGAGCGTCATCAGGCCGATGCTCCCCTGCAAGCGCGGAATTCCTCGCGTTGAGGATCGGCGCATTCTCAATGGCATCCTTTGGGTCTTGCGCTCAGGTGCACCATGGCGCGATCTACCTAACAGCTACGGTCCCCATACGACTTGCTACAATCGCTTCGTTCGCTGGCGGCGGGCGAGCGTCTGGGGCCGGTTGTTCGCCCCAGAACTCAGCCCACTCCCTGGCCCAGAATGCAGGCGGCGCTTCAAACGCGCGTGACGGCGACACAGGCAATATCATCGGCTTGTGCGGCGCCTTCCGAAAAACCATCAACCGCGGCAAACAGCGCCGTTACGAGTTCGGGGGTCGTGGCATTGCGGCTCTTTACGATCGCCTCGATCAGGCGCTCGTCACCGAACTCCTCATTAAGCGCATTGGCCGCCTCGGTGACGCCATCGGTGAACAGGATCAGGCGGTCGCCCGGATCGAGCCGCGTAGATGCTGCCGCGGCGGGACGGTCGTCAAAGAGGGCAAGCGGAAGCGCCGTGGCGTCAAGCCTTATGGGGGGGCCCGAGGCCGGCAGGCGCACGGGCTCAGTGTGACCGCAGTTACAATAGTCGAGCGCGCCAGTGCGCAGGTTCAGCACGCCATAAAAAGTGGTGGCGAACAGGGACGCTGTGTTGTCGCGGCACAGAATCGCGTTAGTGCGCGCGATCGCAGAGGCCGGATCGGGTTCCTCTCTCGCGGCCATGCGCAATACCGTCACGACCACGGCCATGAAGATGCTGGCGGGAATGCCCTTGCCGCAGACATCGCCCATAACGATCGCCAGCCGGTCCTGATCCAGCATAAAGATGTCGTAGAAATCGCCGCCGACCTCGCGCGTGGGCCGTATCTGTGCGTGGACTTCGACACTCTTGTCGATAGCGTTAAGCGCTGTTTCCTTAGGCAGGAAGGAGTATTGGATCATGGCAGCGCTCGCCATCTCCTCCTGTTGCCGCTGCTTGGTGCGGATCTGATTGGCAAGGCGGTTGAAGGCGACCGAGAATTCGGCAAGCTGGCCGGGGGGATTGGCCAGATCCTCCAAGATCGAGCTGTCGAGCTCCCGCCGTTCGAGTGCGGCGAGCGCGTTTGTGTAAAGCGCCACTGCCTGGCTGACAGATTCGATCTGCTGCCCTAGCTGCCGTACGACGCCCATCAGCAGTTCCGGCGCCCGCCGCGAGAGCTTGAACAGCTGCGCGCGGTTGATGCGAAACAGCGTGGCCGGGGTCAGCGCCTTGATGCTGGCGGTGCGGCGAAGGCCGGCCAGGGCGCCGATCTCTCCGATCAGCCGCGGCGCCCGTAGCGTTGCGAGCACGACAGGTCCGTAGCGGGTCTCCTCATATACCTGCACCAAGCCGCTATCCAAGAAGAACGCGGCGTCGCTCTCCTCGCCCTGACGAAGGAGAACCTCTTCTGGCTGAAGGATGAGGGGATCAAGAGAGTCGAGAACCTTGGCCAACGCCTCGGAGGACACATAGCTCTGCGCCACGGCGTCCGGCGAATCCGCAAGGGCCGCCTGCAAGGCAAGCTGGCTCTTGACCCTGGCAAGGACGACCGGTGCGGCGAAAGGCTTATGGATGTAGTCGGCCGCGCCGGCCTCGAAGCCTTTCGCCTCGTCGATGGCGTCGGACTTGGCGGTCAGGAAGATGACGGGGATATCACGCGTATTGGGGTTCGCTTTCAGCCGGCGGCAGACCTCAAGCCCGTCCATGTCAGCCATCATGACGTCAAGCAAGATCAGGTCCGGCTTGTCTGCACCATTGGCGATCGCCAGGGCTTTCTCGCCGTTGGTCGCTACCTTTGTCCTGAACGAGTCCTTGAGCACGCCGGAGACCACGGCAACGGTGGTCGGCGTGTCGTCGACGATCAGCACAAGCTTGCGACCGGGGCTCGACATCATTGGGGCAAGGTCTGCAGACGCTTTCAAGCGTCGATAATCAAGGGTCTGTAAACAAGGGAGGCGGCGGCGCCATCAAATCGATTCAATCATTTAGCCATTGCGCGCCGTAGTTTTCCAGCAATTGCTGCCCCCAAGCCGACAACAACCTAGGAAGTGAACTCGGCAATGACGCAATTACCCTGCCCGGTGCGCCGATATTCCAGGTTGTTCGCGAAACTTCTGATGAGCTGAATGCCCAGGCCACCTGGCTCAATCTGGTGCAGTGGCCGATCGATCGAATTACCCGCCGCTTCGGTGATATCGAAGGGCGGCCCATTGTCCTCTATGGTCATAGTTACGCGCTCGGCAGAGGCGTTGACCACGATGGAGATCGAAAGCTTGTCCGACCCATGGATCTGCGACCAGTGTGCACCTGGAGAAAGCTGGTCTCCGCCATGCCGCACGATATTGCCCATGAGCTCTTCGAGGCAAACTTGCATGGCAAAGCCTTGCGAGGCCGGTAAATCCAAGTCCTCGGCAATCGATTGTATCCAGTCCGCCGCGGCAGCGATGTCCGCCACGGAGGCCCGGAAAACACGGTGCCAGCTGTTCTGTGGGACCATCTAAGGCGAGGCTGCGCTCAACCGCCGAACACGGACTGGATATCCGCCGAATCATGAATGATCGGCATTAACGTGTCGACACGGCTCGTCCGCAGCACCTTCTCGACATTTGGCTGGGGATTGAGAAGCACCATCTTGCCGCCATTGTTGGCGATCGACTTCGCGCCGGTGATCAGCGTCCGGATACCGAGCGAAGCGATAAACCCGACATCGGAGAGATCGACCAGCAGCTTGTTCTGCTCCTGCGCGATCTTGTTGAAATCATCATCGACCTTGAGGGCACCTTCGATATCCATGCGTCCCGAAAGGGAAACTTTCGTTATGTCGTTATCGAGAGTCTCGACATTCAGCTCCATTTGAACCTCCAAATGCCCACATGTAACCGACCTTCCTCGCCGCTTTATATGACAGCTCAATGAAGACCGGCAAAAAAACCGGCAATCGTGACCGGAAGAACCGGGGTCATGGCGGGACATGATCTTTGGCCGGACGCCATGGAGGCTCACATAGCGGCGTCCGGGGAGCTCTCGAAGCTCCTAGGTGACCATCAGATCTCGCCGTGCTGCATGGACACGCTTCGCGCCGAGCCCCAAGCATTTGGTGGCCCGGGCGGCAGAGTAGCCGGTACCGTTGTACTTCAGCGGTGTCCGCTGAGGGTCAATTCCAGCCCTGCCATCTGGCCCTCACCGTCCAGCGCGCCCGGATCAGGCCGAAAGCGGACTTCGACTCACATATCCAAAGGCCGGCCGTACGCTTGCCGA
>CAZUKP010000170.1:0-2246 GCA_964620915.1 uncultured Hyphomicrobium sp.
CCAGACTTCGAATCTGGGGGTTGCACGTTCGAGCCGTGCCGGGCGCACCAACATCTAAGGGCTGCTCCATGCGGATATTCCGTCTCACCCGCTGGCAACGCATCTTCATTGCCCTCTCCCTGATTTGGATCGTCATCGGTGGAAGCTGGGGCTGGAGGCACGCCTATGACAAGGTCAATCCGGATTTCGTAGTCTGTGTTAACGCCATCGAAAATGCAGCCGACCTTGAAGCTTGCCGCAACACGCGGAACACGGCGCTTGCTGTCCCGAGAGGCGTGAGCGCGACCATCGTTGCGCTCGGCCCGCTCATCGTCGTCTGGCTCGTATGCTACGGATTCGTTCTGCTCGTGCGCCGGATCCGGCGAAAGTTTAGGGCCTCGCCGTCAGACTAAGGTCCGGTCGGCAATCGGTGCGAAAACGGCCCCGCGCGTCGAGGCCGTTTCCTGAAAAGTCTCGGTCTGCGTTATTGATCGCTATTGATCCATCTTGTCCTTGTCACCGGACGTGTCTTTGTTCGCAGACGTGTCACTGTCGGCCGACGTACTTTCGCCGGCGGGCGTGCCTTCCATATCGTCGGCAGTCTTGGCGTCAGCACTCACCCACCCTTTCGAGCAGCCCTTTTTCCACTCCTCCTGGGAAATTTTGGCGTCATCGGATGAATCGACCATCTGGAAGTTCAGAATGTATGGCGTGGCCTTGTCCTTCGAAAGAGTGTCACCATCAGGACCGGCAGTCTCCCAAGCCTTCTGGCACTCGGCGTCGCTCAGGACCTTGCCCGGACGTCCCGAAGGGTCATCCTTCATCGCACCCTCAGGCACAGGTGCGCCGCCGCCGGCGACGGCGTAGGTGGCGCTCGACAACAACATGATCGCAGTCAGGGTCGTTGTTCTCATCGGAAAATCTCCTCACTAACATTGACCTTTTCAGTCTCAGCACCCCATTCGCGCGGCACTTATAGAAAGCAACACCGGGGCTGCGGCGATGTTCCGCTGACTGCCACCCCTGCTCAGCCACGCGCGTTTATGAGGAGAACGCACTGAGTGCGCTTCGAGGGAACATGACTGC
Source organism: uncultured Hyphomicrobium sp. (assembly GCA_964620915.1). GTDB lineage: Bacteria > Pseudomonadota > Alphaproteobacteria > Rhizobiales > Hyphomicrobiaceae > Hyphomicrobium_A. Next base: position 1,066 of record CAZUKP010000170.1, read on the forward strand.
TCCTCAGATGTTCTCCAGACATGAAGCGAGTTTACAAGGAGGATGAAGCAGATGAATTGGGATCAGATCGAAGGAAACTGGAAGCAGGTGCGCGGCAAGGCTCAACAGCAATGGGGCCGCTTGACCAATGACGACCTCGATGTCGTCGAAGGCCGTCGCGATGAATTGGCTGGAAAGATCCAAGAACGCTATGGCGTTGCCAAGGACGAAGCCGAGCGCCAAATCGACACTTGGCTTAATAGTATGTAGGACCCGCTAGAAGCGGTCCCTTAAATAGATGGGGGTGGTCCCAAGGGCCACCCCTTTCCTTTCATGACTTTCCGTTGAGCGTCCGTGAAATCGCCGCGCGGGTCCGACCCCAACCGTGGAGCACCGAAAGCCAAAACTGCCGCCATGCAGCATTGGGTCTCGTCTGATAGCGTCGTCGCAGCAGCTCTCTGGCATAGGCGCGCTCGCGCCCATCAAGATTCGGGCTGGCGAGAGCGGCTCGCAAGTCCCGGTCGCTCAATTGATCCATCTCGTGCATTGAGATTTTTGCGCGTTACCGCCGGCTTACGAGAAAGCCCACGGCAAAGGCGATCGCCAGCACCGGCAGCGCGCCCACTTGCTGGGTGGCCTTGCTGAGCCCTGTATCGATCATCGCCAGCCCCTCTCCGGCCGACGGAATGAGCTCGCGATCATTTCCACTGGACTTTGCCGCCAATGGCAAGACAGCGAGCACCAAAACACCGACACCCGCCAAGCAGAGGGCGACAAGGCCTGCCGCCTCAATAGGGGTGAAGCCCGCTGCTTCGATCAGCGCGTGGTATCCCGCGATCAGTCCGAACATGAGCGCCAATAGCAGCACCACGACAGCCGCCGCGATCAGGACGGCCTTCCACACGAGGACGTCAACGGTCCGTCGTATGCGGGACTTGATCCCGGATATGATCGTGAACAGCATTGCGCCCACGAATTAGCGGCGAAGAAGGATGCCGAGCAAAAACCCAACACCCACGGCAATGCCAATGGCCGAAAACGGATTGCTTTTCACGGCCCGTTCCGCATCCTGAACGGTGTCCACCACGCTTTCTCGCGCGCGGCTCAAACCCTCATCGGCGATGCGGGCGACTTTCGAGCTGAGTGTTTTCAGCTCCGATTGCAGCGTCTCGACCTGGTCGTAGAGCTTGTCAACGCCTTGA
>CAZUKP010000170.1:2351-4943 GCA_964620915.1 uncultured Hyphomicrobium sp.
GAGAGACAAACAAACCTCACGCTACCTCGACGTTGCTTTGGTTGCGGGGCTGATCCTTCTTGCGTTTCAATTGGAACCGCTGTTCCGATCCCGTGGCGGTATCACTGCACAGTCGCTTCGGCGCACGAGAGATCTTCGTCCATCGCAAGAGCCGCACGGCCTCCAGGCGTCCCGAAGCAAACAAGGCGGCCGGGGCAGATCGGCATCGTCCCCCGGGGAAATTCCCGCCAAAGGCTGGATGGACGTGCTGTGGCGTGTTTACAACGAGCTGCAGAGTGACAGGCTGCTCGCAGTTGCGGCCGGCGTTGTGTTCTACATGCTTTTAGCTCTGTTCCCTGCCCTCACGGCGCTCGTGTCGTTCTACGGCTTGGTCGCCGATCCGGCCGAGATTCACGCGCACCTCTCGCTTCTGACTGGCGTCGTGCCGGAAGGCGGGATTGCTATCATTCGCGAGCAGGTCACCCGCGTAGCGGATGCACGCACCGGTTCCCTCAGTTTGGGCTTTTTCTTCGGGCTCGGCTTGGCGCTGTGGAGCACAAATAGCGGCATGAAAGCGATTATCGATTCCCTCAACGTCGTTTATGACGAACAGGAAAAGCGGAGCTTCGTGCGGCTCACTCTGGTCTCTTTCGCCTTTACGATCGGTAGCTTCGCATTTGTGTTCGTGGCCATCGCAGCCGTCCTTGTCTTGCCATTGGTTCTGCCTTGGATCGGTCTCGATTTGGTTGATGCCCGCTTGATCAAGCTTCTCCGCTGGCCGGCCCTGCTTGTCGCAGTGCTGGCCTGGCTCGCGGTTCTTTATCGGTACGGCCCCAGCCGAAGCTATGCGCAGTGGCAATGGCTCAGTGTCGGTAGCGTCGTCGCCGCACTGTTATGGCTCGCGGGGTCGAGCCTGTTCTCGTGGTATCTGTCCAACTTCGCGGACTATAACGCGACGTACGGATCTCTGGGGGCCGCGATCGGACTGATGATGTGGCTCTGGCTATCGGTGATCGTTATTTTGGTTGGCGCTGAGCTCAATGCAGAGACCGAGCATCAAACCGCGCACGACACGACGGTGCCGCCAGACCGACCGATCGGCATGCGCGGCGCCGTCATGGCCGACACTGTCGGCAAAGCGTGGCGCTGATTTGAGAACTCGATTAACCAGGCAGCAAATTGCGCCGCGGGCCTAAAGTCTCCCGAGCAGCGCTAAAACAAGCACGATGACGAGTATCAGACCCACAATACCCGAGGGGCCGTATCCCCAGCCGCGGCTATATCCCCAACTCGGAATCACGCCCAGTAAGATGAGGACCAGAATAATGATCAGGATCGTTGCTAAGCTCATTTCGTGCTCTCCCTAAATTCGGTGGCGCGGGTACTCAGCCGTTCCCGCGCGAGTGGTTACCTCTCCCGCGATCTTGCATAACGTTAGGTACCCGACGCGATGTCAGACAAGGCCGAGGAAGGACAGGATAAGCGCGACTACGACGATAACTCCGACAATGTAAAAGATGCTGTGCATGCCAATATCCTGCTGTCGATTGCTATTGCCATAGTCAACACGGACCGAATGCTTTTGTTCCACCGATCGATGATTACACCGATCGTGCCGAGCATTCTTCTGACTGAAACCTGCACAATCTAATTTTCGTTTTGCACCTTGGCCGCGCGGTCAACCTTACTGAGCGCGCGTTTCCGGAACAAAGCCGAGACCGTGGTGTTGCGATGGCAATGCGGGAAGGTCCATGCCTGCACCATGTGCACAATGATTGTCACAGACTGTGACTGTCAAAATTTGAGGAGAACGAACGTGAAAACATTGATTGCTACCACTGTGCTTGCCTTGACGCTGGCGACGCCAGCCTTTTCGGCAAGCGACACCGAGAAACCGTTCACCACCGTCGACAAACAGGAGCACGGCGATCTTTATGCGTCCAAGCTTATCGGTATGAGCGTCTACGCCACGGATAAGGACGTGCGCGACAAGTCTACCAAAGCCGACTGGGAGGATATCGGCGAGGTGAACGATATCATCTTGACGGATAACGGCGAAGTGAAAGCCGTCATCCTGGGCGTTGGGGGATTCTTGGGCATCGGCGAACGCGACATCGCCGTAAAAATGTCCAGCCTAAACATGGTTCGCGAGTCTGACGATGCCGATGACTTCTTCCTTGTGGTCAGCACCGACAAGGACAAGCTGATGAATGCGCGGGCCTATGAGCGGACTGGGCGTACCGTAAGCGCGCAGCAAAGAGACAAGACGGAAAAATCCGATACGGCCATGAAGGACTCCAGGCCGATGAAGGACTCCAAGTCCAAGGCTGACGATACGGCCATGAAGGACTCCAGGTCTAAGACAGAGATGACCAAGACAGCCGCCACGAACCCTGCAAATAACGGTCCGAAACTGACTCCTCCTTCGATCAAGCGGGATGGGTATAGCGAGGTCGAGGCAAAGGACCTTTCCAAGACGGACAAGCTCAAGGGCGCGACGGTCTATGGCGAGAATAATGAGGAGGTCGGCGAGGTCGATCGCCTCCTGATGAATGACGATGACCGGCTTGACGGAGTCGTCGTCGACGTCGGCGGCTTTCTCGGCGTCGGTGA
>CAZUKP010000171.1:0-4914 GCA_964620915.1 uncultured Hyphomicrobium sp.
GAACCCATCCCGAGGCCCGGCCCGACCAGTTTCGTTGGAGTGCAAGCTTCTAGCTTTGGGGTAACGAAATACCTTGTTTTCTTGGCTGCTTCCGTTCGATGCTTAGTGCGAAACCGTGTCGACGGTTACTGTGGCGCTTGCCTCCACTTGCAATGACTCGTTCTGGTGCCGTACCGGATCGGTTATGCGAATCTACACCGTAAACCGCTGCGCCACTTTATATCCAATTCCCCGTAGCGTTCTCATGCGGAAGAGTTGAAAAGGTCGCGCGCCCACCGTCGCCCACACCCCTGATCGCCCCAAAATCGGCACAATGGGAGCAATATCGCGCAAGCAGGCTGACCCTTGGTTGCATAGATTTAAAATAGCCGTCTCATCCCGTGACGATCAAATAAGCAAGGATAGATCTGGATGCTTAGAAATTCCGCCATAGGCGTTACTTCCGCGATTTCGCTGACACTCGCCACGACACTCACTACCCCGGCTTTTGCCGCCACCAAATATTACGCGGTTATCGATACAGTCGGAAACTGTTCCGTGCTTGAGGCTGCGCCAGTCCCTGACCTGAAGATCCTTGGAGAGCAGCGCGGCTATAACTCGAAGGATGCCGCAAAAAAGGCCATCAAAGATCACGAGGGCTGCAAGGGCATAGTTGAGTAGAAAATTCATCCCAGTTCTTTCCCCCGGCGGGGACAGGTCGTGAAGGACACCACCGCGGGAGGCGGTTAGCGCTCTTTGTCCGAAGATAAGCTCCGTATCGGCAGCAGTGCTCGACGTGCGTTCATTTCGAGCCGCCGTCTGCCTCCAACATCGTAGAGAGCCCGATCAGTCAAACCGGATGGCGCGAGCTTTGTGCCGACAAGTCGGCGTAGCACCGTCGCCTTTTTTGCGTGTCCTTTCCGAAAGTAATATCCGGAAGATCGGTTGTGCTGAAAGCGCGCAGCACTGAATAAGCGCAGCTGCGCTTGCGAAAAAATATGGTGTTACGACATCATATATTTATCAGCAGAGGTAGGATGCTCCTCGCTTGTCCGTAGCGTGTCGTGGTGAAAGCTTCAGAGAGCCAGCTCCGGAGGTCGACCCGAAGCACGCCAGGGTTCAGGGTCACGTCTCAATTCATGCACACAATGGCGTGGCTACCCAATGGACTATCTCGCGGCTCAAACAATTATCTTCATCAAGGCCAATCCTGAATGGAGCGTTTTCGTCATAGGTCTGACGGCCTTCGGGGAGTCGTTTGTTTTTCTCAGTCTGCTGTTTCCGGGGACTGCCCTCCTCATTGCCGCGGGCACATTGGTGTCGGAGGGGGCTCTCAATGCGATCCCGGTAATCTCCGCCGGGATCATCGGTGCAATTTTGGGCGACATGGTCTCGTTCTGGCTGGGCAGGAAGTTTGGACCTGCTCTTACAAGAATCTGGCCGTTCCGAGAGCATCCGGAGCGGCTTGGCCGCGGCGTCACGTTTTTCCAGCAATTTGGTGGCAGCAGCGTTTTCATCGGGCGGTTCTTTGGCCCATTCCGTGCAGCGGTTCCTTTAGCGGCTGGCATGATGCGCATGCAGCCATTGCCCTTCTATACTGCGAACATCTTATCTGCTTTGATTTGGGCGCCGGCGCTTGTGCTTTTCGGTGATCGGCTGGCTCGCTTGCTGGGCCAAGAAAACCTCACTACGAAAATCCTCACCATCGGCATCACTATTGCGGCCGTCGCGGTGCTTGCCGCTTGGGTGCGACGACGCGTTCTCTCGAGGTAGGAGGGGGTCCCTTCCACGAGGGCCTGCGATTGCTGTCTCTTGAATTTACGCACTTGGCCTTGAATGGCTACGAGAGATAGATCGATGCTCTTTGCTCCCTGTGTTTACCAAGAAAACCTGGCTGATTTCGCCCATATGGCGGGAGATTGATGCGTTTGTTTGTTCAACATCCTGCCCGTATTCATTGTTAGCGACTAAACTCTAGGGCTTGGCGCTCCGGCCCGGCTTCGTAGCACCAGGGTCCGAAATGCCTAACGCGTACGCGAACTCAAGTTGCTGGCGAATCACCGAGGTCTTGTTCGGCAGAGACACCGCGGCGTCCCGACAATAGGTGGCCATCAGAGCGACCATGCGATCCTCGTCACTCAGATTGGGGAAACGTTCGGCATATTGGTCGAGAATTTCCCGGACCTTTGCCTCGTCGATGCTGCCCATTCCAATTGTTTTGAGCGAGGCGCGCACGTCATCATCGAGCCAGGCGGCCGGAACGTTCGGGCAGGTCATGGCGCGCTCAAGCTCCGCGCTCGGCGCCGAAGCGAATTGCCGCCACGCGCCGACATCATTCGGGGTGACGTTCGCAACGCCGCCATTGTCCCATGCGGTGCGCACGTAGTTGGCGACGTCGGCAATCTCTTGATTGGACAAGACATTCGCGAACGAGGGCATTTCGCCCCAGATCCCATGGGGCTCGATGCCTTCGATGAGGACGGACAGGATGTTGTAGGGTTTCTTGGTCGCGAGCGCCTCGTTGCCTGCAAGCTTCGCGGCGACGCCGGCTTGGCCTTGCCCGTCCGCGCCATGACAGTTTGCACATTGGTTTTCGAAGACGGCACGGCCGAATTTCTCGCGCGGAAACGGCTCCTCGTTCGCCGCAACCGCTGTTTCCGCCGGCGCGGGCCGGGTCTTCAGATAGTCCGCAATTGCTTCGATATCGCCCGGCTTCAACTTGGTCGTGCTGTTATGGACAGCTTCGGCCATCGGTCCGAAGGGCGGCATGAGGCTCCTGCCATTATGCCCTTCCAAGAAGCTCGCAAGCCGTTCCTTGCTCCAGGACCGAATGATGGAGTCCTGGCCATTCGAAATGTCCGGCGCATACCATTCCTGGATTTCCGATCCTTCCAGCGCCTTGTCGGCGATGGTCGCGCCCATGGCGTTGCGCGGCGTGTGGCAACTGCCGCAATGCTCCAGCGCCTGCACGAGATAGGCCCCACGGTTGTATTCCGCGCTTTTCGTAGGATCCGGCTGAAAACGTCCCGGCTTGAAGAACAGCGCCTGCCAGGCGAACAGACTGGCCCGCACGTCAAAAGGAAACGGAAGGCGGTTGACCTCGACTTTATTCGCAACGGGGGTCACCGTTTGCATGTAGGCCCAGAGGGCATTGAGGTCAGCGTCCGTGATCTTCGTGTAGCTGACATAGGGCATCGCCGGGTACAGCGGCATGCCCTCGTCGTCGATACCGCGGTGAAGAGCGTTCGCGAAATCGTCACGCGTCCAGTTGCCGATTCCGGTTGCCTTGTCGGGGGTGATATTGGGCGTGACCAACGGTCCGAACGGCGTTTGCAAAGTCAGGCCGCCGGCGAAGGGCTTTCCGTCGGTCTTCGTATGGCAGGATTGGCAGTCGGCTGCCGTCGCCACATAGGCACCCTGCTCTACGGGATCGTCTTTGGGTGCCGCTGACGCGATCACACAGGTCGCCGTGACACTGGCAACAATCAAACCTGCGAAACCTAGCCCTTGCATCAAGACGCTTCCTCCAATTCTGGCCAACGCACTAGTTATTAATCTGTTCCAAGCCGAAGATAAAATGCCGTACCTAATCACAATTCCCCATTATCTTAGCCAGCCTCCAATCGGACCGTCGAAGCCTAATCGCCTGCCGCGCTTAATCTTTGGGACGACCGCTGATCGACTCCACAAAGTCCAACAGGCCGTCTTGACCATATAATTGGCGACGCTCGACTGACCAAACTTGGTTTGCCCTAGCTGCGCGATGTGCTGATCAAGCGCTCTACGGTAGCAACGCAGCTGCACAAATTGCATCAAGAACGCCACATCGAAAGCAATATCGCGCAAGCGCACTTGGCCTCGGCGATACACCTGTAGAGTAGTAGCGGTGCTCTTATGGCCGCCACAAAGCACATTGCTCGACACAAGAATTTAGTCAAAGCAAGGAAACCCACGATGAAACGCACGCTGATCACTAGCCTTCTTGTTACGTCAATGCTGGTTGCGCCCGTCGCCATGACAGAGCGAGTCATGGCCGCCACGCCAAACGCTCTGTCGGAATCGACGGTGAAATCAGGATCGCCGACTAACACTGATCTCGACTACGACCGCCTAATGAAGCTTTCGGACGATGGCTTAAAGGCGGTGCGCAACGTTCATCTCGCACGCGTCGCCATCTTCAACGGCCAGCCCGAAAAAGCGATGAAGAATGTCAAGGACGCCAGCAGCGACCTCGCAAAGACGAAGGTCGACGCAAAGAAATTCTATGGGCGCTCCAATGCGGCCCAAAGTTCGGAGGACTGGATCCCTGTAGATGCATCTGTCGACATCGCGGACAATTTTTTTGTTACTGCCGAGAAGCAGAAGCACATCACAAATGCCAACGGTCAATTCAAGACCGGCAATAAGCAAAAGGCCGTCGAGGAACTCAAGCTCGCCGATATCGACGTCAACTACACCCGCATAATGATGCCGCTCCAGACAACTCAGGAGCACGTTAAGGCAGCCGAGAGCCTACTCGATGACCAGAAGTATTATGAGGCAAATCTGGCCCTAAAGGCCGTAGAAGACGGCTTGGTGCTTGAGACAGTTGCCCTGGCTGATGTTCCCAAGCCGAGCGATAAGTCGGGCAAGACGGCAAGTAACAAGGGTAGTGATATGTCGGCGGCCGGGGCATCTGCCGAAAAAACCAACCCATCGAATTAGTGTTGTCGTAAAATCACCAAATCGGGAAGTAATAATGGGCGAGCAGGCTTAATTCCGACGAAACAGACGGGCGATGGCAATGCGCTTCGTAGGCCGTTCTCACCGCGAAGCGCATTCCTTTGCGACACTCGCCAACTGGGCCAGTTAGGACTCATCGCTCCTGTCCTGCAGGCGCTGATCTCCCGCGCCGAGCGCGAGAGGATCGCCTCCTCCTCGGCGCGCACGCTGAGG
>CAZUKP010000172.1:0-4907 GCA_964620915.1 uncultured Hyphomicrobium sp.
CTTCTGGTCCTTCGTCGTCTATGACAACCAGACCCGCTCGATGCTGCAGACCGACCAGCAGTTCCCGAGCATCGGCAGCAACACCGAGGACATCGTCGTCAACGCCGATTCCTCGGTGGATGTCTGGTTCGGACCGACCGCGCCGGAAGGCCATGAGGCGAACTGGGTGCAGACGGTGCCGGGCAAGGGCTGGAACGTCGTGCTGCGTCTCTACGGCCCGCTGGAGCCGTGGTTCGACAAGACGTGGAAGCCCGGAGAGATCGAGCCGGTGGAGTAGCGGCCGGCCGCTACCGATCACTGCCTATGCGTATCGGGGGCACCGGCCCCCGATACGCGACCCGGGTTTCCTCACTCTGAGATGACCAGACAACCAAGACCTTCATTCGATATGAAACACCAGCCTTCCTATTCGCTGATGTGCGCGCTTGCGTTCACCGCACTTCCGCTGGCGACCAACGCGGCTGCCCGTGGAGAAGTTCGACACACCGGTCGTCGGCCTGGTGATCCGGACGCTCGCGAATGCCGAGGACGAGGCCGATCTCGACGCCGCCCACAAACTTCAGGACATAATTAAGATTTCGGCCGGCTCCGACACGCCTTTCGCGATGCCGGACAAGGATGCCGTCTACGTCAATGTGCAGCCAAACCTGCCGGTTGGCGAATACGAACTGACGGTCAAGGATGTGACGGTCAAGGGTTTCTGTCGATCAGCCTCTATAACGCCAAGGGCTATTTCCAGGAGAATGCCCTCAAGGCCTACAGCCTCAACGACTGACCGCGAAGCAGAACGCCGACGGGTCCTACACCATCCGCTTCGGCGGATGCGGCGACGGCGTCGAGAACTGCCTGCCCATCATGGACGGCTGGAACTATGCCGTCCGCATGTATGAGCCGAGCAAGGCGATCTAGGACGGCACGTGGACTTTCCCCAGCCCGCCGACTCCCAGGGGCAATTGATCGAGGCGTCGACCAACTCAAAGTGAGGGCGGCAGGTCGACAACGTGGTTCGGCGTTCGAGACGGCCGGAGACCAATCCATTCCGTGCGCCCGCCGTAGTGGCTCATGATAAATGTGCGAGTTACGAGCCAGTAATTGACTTTGAGACATGTCGGACGGACGTCCGCTAAGGGTCATAAGCAGACATAAATCATGCTTGGACTAAGTTCCGCTTCGAGCCAACAGCGGACATTGCTGTGCCGGGAACGGCACTAAGTTGGGTGCCACCCGAAATCTACCGGATTCATCTACGAGCACGGGCCCCATCTTTGGGGGAGAGTCACGTTTATTGAAGCGACAAGAATTCTTCTGGTGAAAGGCTTGTTGCCAGCATGACCATGTTGATATCGCGATGATCGAGCCAGCTTTTCGTCTTCTGATTAGCCTGATCACGCCAGAAATTTTCTATTGTTGCGCTCAACGGAACATATCGTGTCAGGCCTTCAATCTGCTGAGAAGGGTGCTCGCCGTACACGCTGGGATTGCGATCAACGAGATCTCGCATTTTGGCAACCGCCTTTAACCCTATCGAGAGCCCGAACTCGCGAAACGCAATCCGGTAGTCTGCCGAGTCGTTCATAGGATTGTGTCTGAGGAAAGCATGCAACCCATGTAGCGAAGACCTCAACAAAACCTCCAAGAAACCAGCGACCCTGAAACGGCCTTGAGCTTTCATTTGGGTTATTCGACAGGCATCGAACAGGAGACCACCTATCCCAAGCGGATCATCGGTTTCCCAGTTCTGGCCCTCGCACATTTTGGCCGTTTCGGTGATCTGCGTGTCGAGATCAGGAGCCATAGAGGCGTCAAAATGGTGTTCTGAGCACAAGCAAAGTTCATTGTAGGTGACAAACCCGTCGAGCGGATCATGGAGACCCATTGATGGGACAAGCGGACGTATTAGATCGATGCTCATTTTCCAATGCATGCGCATTGCGCCGCTTGTGGGCGAAACGTACGTGAATCCCGCATGTGCCGCTTGCGCTAGTTCCACGGACCAGCGCCAATATTTTGGATCACCTGTGACTAAGGCGACCCGCTCAAGAGCATGCATCCACTTTGTCAGGTAGTGATAATACTGCCCGTCCCGCTCCCATTCTAATCTTTCATCAAAGGGATCGGTGGGCCCGCGTTCCTTTCGCTTCTTACCAATCCTGAACCCGCCTGCGGTTGGGTGATTTCGGCCTTCCTCCTCGCTGAGGCCGCTTATCCAGCCTGTACGTGCATCATCGGGGCTATACTTGCCAAGGATGTTGTGGACCTGATCGATGAGACAAAGCGCAAGATCTCTAAATTCGTCTTCACCTGTCTGACGAAAAAGGATCAGGAAGTTGCACACTGCAAAAGCATCGGTCCATAAGTAGCGCCGCGGGGGATTTTTCGACGTGGAAAGCCCAGTTTGATTGGCAAACTTGATCATGATGTCCCGGACTTCGGCCGCTATCTCCTCCTGCTTCATTACCCTGAGCCGTAAGTATCAAACACCGAAGGGGTATGTTTCCGGCAAGCCTTGAAGTTCACTCGTTGTCAGCGGTTGAATAGCTCTCGTTTCGTCGATCCAGATGTACTCATCAAATTGGCGCGGCAATTCTGCCTCGAAATAATGGCTGGCCAGTTCCGTCTCCGGCCGGTAGATGACACCGATGGCGCGTTCGAGCCGCGGCTGCGCGAGTTCGGCAACGACATCCAGATCTTGGCCAGCCCCGAGTGGTAAAATAAGGCCGGCTTTGTTGGTCCGGTGAAAAAGCCACTCGTAACTTTGCCGGTGAGAGGGCTGGACTTGTTTGACCTCCATGGGACCATCCCAGTTTGAGGCCGCCGCCACGGTTCCGTGATCGGTGCCAAAACCAATGTGATAGGACTCAGCAGCAAAGGCCTTGCGGCAGAGCTCGCCGATATTATGCTCGCCACGTGCCGACATTTCCGTTGCCGCAGCATTGCCGACATGCGAATTGTGCGCCCACACGACGGCCTTCGATTCTTCACCGTGGTGCGCCATAACCTGTTCGAGTGTATCAAACATATGCCCATCCCGCAGGTTCCAGGACGCGCGGGAACCGTAATACATGATCCGGTAGTAACGTTCTGCATTTGCGACCAGATAAGCGTTTTGTGATGCGTCGAAAAAACGCTCGCCGTCCTTAAGGGTGTAGTCTTGACGTCTTCTGTATAGCTCGACGAGCATATTCACGACTTGCGGTTCGCAATCATGATATGCGCCGGTGAGTGCCGCATGGCCATAGGCCGCCGGGTCCGCCTCCCAAGGGCTCAGGCAACCATAACGCCAGCGCGCGACCGCTGCGAGATCAGGGTCGACGTCGTCCAGATACTCGATGACGGCATGTACGGAGCTGTAAAGGCTGTAAAGATCGAGCCCGTAGAACCCGGCACGTTCAGACATGTCGAGCGGTTTGTTCCGCTCATGAAGCCAATCGACAAAATCGCGAACCTCCGCATTGCGCCACATCCAGGTCGGAAATCGCGCAAAGGCCATCCACTCGGATGGAGATACGTCGCGGTGGCGCACATAATGATCAATTCGGGCGGCGTCCGGCCAGTCCGCTTCAGCGGCGACGATTTTAAAACCCTTTTCTTCGATGAGCCGCTGCGTGATGCGTGCCCTCATGCGATAGAATTCCGACGTTCCGTGACTCGCTTCACCGATGAGAACAACGCGGGCTTTGCCAATACGCTCCAATAGTGGATCGAGATTGACGCTTTCCATCGTATCGAAGGACTCGCCATGGCGTGAAATGAGACCAGGCAGCGGTTCGCTCACCTTTGGCCTGGCCTGTATGACGCGCGGACGAGCGGTCTCTGGTCTGGGCTCCTCGACTTCCCAGCCCTCCTCGCCGATCAGCGGCACAAATCGCACATCGGCCAAATCTTCGCGGTCAAATTGCCCCCTCTCCCGTCGGGTGATGCGGACCAGCTCCTGGGCGAGAATATCGGCGCCCACAGGCACGACCATGCGTCCCCCTGTTGCAAGCTGGCTTTGTAGCGTTTCGGGAATATTGGGCGCTCCGGCGGAGACAAGGATAGCGTCAAAGGGTGCTTCATCGAGCCAACCCCGGGTTCCGTCTGCGTGAAGGACATGAACATTTTGATAGCCTTCATCGATCAGATGAGTGGCCGCTATTTCAGCCAATTGGCCAATCCGTTCGATGGTGAAAACGCTGGCAGCGATTTCTGCCATAACGGCTGCCGCATAACCGCATCCGGCGCCGATCTCGAGGACTTTCTCTCCCCCCTTAAGAGATAGGGCCTCAATCATGTAGGCGACGATATAAGGCTGCGAGATCGTTTGCCCGCCCGCAATCGGCAAAGGCATGTCCTCATAAGCAAGATCACGCACGTGTTCGGGTACGAAGGCCTCTCGGCGGACCTTTCGCATCGCATCCAATACTTTTGTGTCGCGCACACCGCGTGCTTCGATCTGCTCGACAACCATCTGTTCACGTTGTTGCGCAAAATTCATCTGGCATACCCAAGTTGCCGTTTCTTAGCGCTTGTTGTTACCCCGAGATTTACAAGAGGACTGTTGCCGGTTCCACGACGGGTTCGCAGGTGTTTGGAGAGTAAGTACTATAGGGCTGCTGGGCCACGACCCATTGATCTGGGTCATGTGTGCAGGCTTGGTGATTGCTCATGTGCTGGCAGTTTCAGCTTCCGACGAGCCGGGTCGCGTGTTGGCACGATTGCGTAGCTAAATGCCTGAGGGCGCATCGCACGACGTCCTCAGCATGCCCAGCGAATTTGCTCAATCAACTTGGTGCCATTTGAGGAGGGCAGGCCAAGAAAGGGATGTCCGCTTTACCCCCGAACGCGGACATTCTGCGAGGCGACATCGATGTCTGCTAAGGGCCATGTGTGGACGGCTCCTGGTTGTCAAGGGATTGATCACGTTGCAG
>CAZUKP010000173.1:0-3358 GCA_964620915.1 uncultured Hyphomicrobium sp.
ACGGAAGCGAACCGCAGCAAGCGCTGGTCAATCCGCCCGCGCGCGATCGCGGCGGACGGATGCCGCCGTTTCCGGACCGACGGCGAAAGCCACGGCCCCCGCTCGCAGAAATCCGGCGCGGCGGCAAGCTGAATCTGTTGCCGCCTGTGATGGTCTCGGGCGCGGTGCGAACGGCCGAGTTCCTCATCGTGGCCGTACTCGGCTTCGCCATCTATCTCGCCTATGTGGAGTATGAGAGCGAAGACGCTCACCTGATCTATCTCGGTGCGGTGGTGGTCGCGGCGACCGCCAATATGGCGATCTTCCAGGCGCTCAACCTCTACCGGATGACGGCCTTCAATGCCTTCGTGCGCAGCTTCACCCGGGTGATATTCGCCTGGACGCTGGTCATGGCGGGCATCATGTCGCTCGCCTTCTTCATCAAGGTCGGCGCCGAGTTCTCCCGCGTGTGGATTGCCAGCTGGTACGTCTCGGGCCTCGCCGTGCTGTTCGTCGAGCGACTTGCGCTCTCGTTGCTCGCCAAGAAATGGATCCGCGAAGGGCGCCTCTACCGCCGCGCCGTCATCGTCGGCGGCGGACCGGAGGCGGGAGCAGCTGATCAAGGCGCTCGAAGCCTCGGCCGACACGGATATCCGCATTGTCGGCATCTTCGACGATCGTGGCGCCGATCGCGTCTCGCCCATCGTCGCGGGCTATCCGAAGCTCGGAAATATCGATCAGCTGGTCGACTTTGCCCGCAACTCTTGGCTCGATCTTCTCATTGTGTCTTTACCGGTCACGGCGGAAACCCGCTTGCTAGAGCTTCTGAAGAAGCTGTGGGTGCTGCCTGTCGATATCCGGCTCTCGGCGCACACCAACAAGCTGCGCTTCCGGCCGCGGGCTTATTCCTATATCGGCAACGTCCCGTTCATCGACATCAGCGACAAGCCGATCGCCAACTGGGACGTCGTCAAGAAGTGGCTGTTCGACAAGATCGTCGCGTCGCTGGCGCTGATTGCTCTCGCCCCGGTGATGCTGCTGATCGCCCTCGCCATCAAGCTCGACTCCAAGGGCCCGGTGCTATTCCGGCAGAAGCGTCTTGGCTTCAACAACGAGCAGATCGACGTCTACAAGTTCCGCACCATGTTCGCGGATGCGACCGACGCGGAAGCCGCGAAGCTCGTCACCAAAGGCGACCCCCGTGTGACCTCGGTGGGCCGGTTCTTGCGGAAGACGAGCCTCGACGAGCTGCCGCAATTCTTCAATGTGGTGAAGGGCGATCTGTTGCTCGTGGGGCCCCGCCCCCACGCGCTCAAGGCCAAAGCGGCCGACAAGCTCTACGCGGACGCCGTGGACGGCTATTTCGCGCGGCACCGGGTGAAGCCCGGCGTCGCCGGCTGGGCGCAAATCAACGGCTGGCGCGGCGAGACCGATACGCAGGAGAAGATCCTGCGCCGTGTGGAGCACGACCTATTCTATATCGAGAACTGGTCGGTGACCTTTGACCTCTACATCCTTGTCATGACACCTATCGCCCTGCTTAAGGGCGACAACGCGTACTAGCGAGGGGCGACGCTGTGGCTATCACCTACGATGCCGCGCGCGACCGGGCGCCACCACGCGTCGGTAGCCGCGCCAGCCCCGGTCTCAGGCGCCTCGCGCTCCTCTATGTCTGGATCACGATTGCCACAGGCGGCGTGGTCTATTTCGAGCCGTCGCCGTACGACGCGCTGATGGTCGGCGCGATGGCCGTGCTGCCGCTGGTGGGGCTCGTCGCCCTGCCGCGGGGCCTTGTCGTCTATCTCATGCTATTAAGCGGAATCGTTGCCGGCGGCTATTTCGCCAGCACGCAAGCGGGCGTGCTTGGTGTGCCCGTCACCCATGTCACCGTCACGCTCTATCTGGCCCTTTCGTCGGTGGTGATCGCCGGGTTCGTGGCTTACCGCCCTGAAGCTCACGTGCGCCTCATTCTCTCGGCCTACACGGCGGCCGCGCTGGTCGCCGCGTCCGCGGCCCTGATCGGCTATTTCAACGTGGTGCCGGCGCTTTACGAGATCCTGACAGAGTTCGGGCGCGCGCGCGGAACCTTCAAGGACCCCAATGTGTTCGGCGCTTTTCTTGTGCCGGCGCTGCTCTATGCCTTCCACGCGGTGCTGACGTCTCGCTTGTCGCGCGCGAGCCTCTGGGCCGTCGCCATGACGATCCTGCTGTTCGGCACGCTGCTCAGCTTCTCGCGCGGCGCCTGGCTCAATCTCTTTGTCGCGCTGACGGCCTATTGCTTCTTCGTCTTCGTGATCGCCGCGACAAACCGCGAGCGCATCAAGCTCATCCTCTCAATCGTCCTGGCGGGCGTTCTGGCCGTCGGCGTGCTCGCCGCGGCTCAGAGCATCCCCAAGGTGGTGGAGCTATTGGGAGAGCGTGCCAGCTTCGAGCAGTCCTACGATGTCGGTCCCGAGGGCCGGTTCGGCGGCCAGGAGAAGGCCGCGCATCTTGTCATGCAACATCCCCTCGGCATCGGCGCCCTCGAGTTCGGACGCGTCCATCACCACGACGATGTGCACGAGGTCTACCTCAACATGTATCTGAACACCGGCTGGCTGGGGGCACGCTCTACATTTTCCTCGTGCTCGCGACCTTGGTGCTCGGGCTCAAACTCGTGGTTCGCGACCGGGGCGGCGACGGGGTGAGCGCTGTGCTGGTGGCGGCCTTTATCGGCATGATGCTGGAAGGCGCGGTGGTCGATACGGACCATTGGCGGCACTTCTATCTGATCATGGCCATGATTTGGGGGATGGCTTTGGCGCGTCCGTCGCAGACGCCTTACTTGCGAGAAAGTGGTCGGAGCGGGGAGATTTGAACTCCCGACCCCCGGTCCCCCAGAGCGGAAGCAACCGTTTTTCTGGTGTTTAGCTAGCCCTTCCCATCTTCGCTGATCACCGATTTTAGGCGCTTCCAAGAATACAACGCTGAAACGTGGGACCCATCGGGGTTGCAATTTGGGTTGCAACTTTGCAAGCGCGACGGAAGCCCCAAGTATCGCCAGCATGACACGCCGCTTCCCACCGCCATGGCAAGTCGAGCAGACGCCTTCGAGGGTTCAAGGTGCTGGACACAGGGGGTCCAGTGGTGACCTTAGAGTTCTGGCAAGCGTTCGGATCAATCTGCCCGCCCGCTATGCTTGGTGGGTGTGAGAGGTCCAATCATGCGCGCAAGGCGATGCTCATAGGAACGCTCACTTCTCGTTTCACCGTCTCAGAGGTCAGATTGTACGGCTATCTGTTGGCATCACAAGGCAGGCCTCTGACGAAGCAATAGCTTGGTGCAGTGCAGAACCTCAGGCTGTTTCTGGCGTAGCCGAAATTGGCAAATGCTGATCCAT
>CAZUKP010000173.1:3368-4879 GCA_964620915.1 uncultured Hyphomicrobium sp.
TATCGCCGTGTGACAGTAGCTTTCCATCTGCGCTCTGCCCGCCGCAATGACCGTATACGCCTCAGCCTCTTGCTCAATGCGGCCGATCCGCCCGATCTCTTGACAGTCCCGTCGGCACAGTAAGCCTCTGCTTTCTGGGGCGGAGTAGGACCAAACGGAACAATCAAAAGTGCTAGCGCCGCAGCACCAAGCAAAACTTTTGCACTCATGGCTCTCTCCCTTCTCGGTCTACGAGACGTCGGCTTAGGCAAAAAAGGTAGTATCAGGCCGATGACGGCTCGATCTCCCTTGTAAGCCCTGCCTGCCGACGTGACGTTAATGGAAGAGTTTTGCGCGCTGAGCGCGAGATTTCAACAACCCTGGAAACTGAAGGTTAAATTGGTTGAGGTGCCCCCCGTTCCTTGGCGCATGACCCCAGGCTGGTATGCTGGATGCCCAGCTTGCTATGGAGGAAGAAACCCATGCGTATTTTTGCAGCAGCTCTCGCCCTTGCCTTCGTCACGGCTGCGTCCGCCTACGCGATGGACGAAGCGCTTACCGAGCAGTAAATCGAAGGTGTACAGAATACGATCAAAGGTATGGGTTGTACCGTCGAGGATACCGACATCGAGATGGAGAAAGGCGGATACGAGGCCGACGACGTCGTTTGCAAGGACGACAAACAGTTCGATGTCTATCTCGACAAGGACTTCAAGGTCACCAAGAAGGTCGAGGAAGACTAGTAACTAATCCAGCAACGGTAACTTGCAACAGTGGGGCGTCAGCTATCCAAGCTGACGCTCTCTTTATCGCTACAAGCAATGACATCACCACGCCGCTTCCCAACACCGTGGCAGGTTGAGCAGATACCGGGCGGCTACAAGGTGCTGGACGCGACGGGTCAGGCTCTCGTCAGCGGCTAGGAATTTCGACTGCTCACGGTGCGAGCAGGCTCATGACATCGCGCCGTTTTCCACTAAGATACCTTTGTGAGGCATTCAGGCCTCTCTTGTTAGGAGTTTCCCCATGAAAAAGTATTTGCTTGCAGCAGCGCTCGTCGCAGCATTTGCGGCTCCCGCCTCAGCCGCCACCTTCTACGTCATGTTCGACAAGACAACAAAGACATGCTCAGTTGCGACGACACCCCCGACCGAGACCGAGAAGTTTAGTATGATGGGTCAGTACGGCTCCGAGGAAAACGCCAAAATGGCGATGGCTGGTATGATGAAATGTAAAAAGTAGTCGTATGAGATACTTTGCAAAGGGCGTCGGCTTCGGTCGACGCCCTTTGTATTTTAAACTGCGTCCTGCGCGGAGGAACCAATGAGGGAGTTCCCATGACATCGCCACGCCGCTTCCCGCCGCCCTGGCAAGTCGAGGAAATCCCCGGTGGCTTCAAGGTGACGGACGCCAACGGCCAAGCCCTCGCCTACGTCTATGCTCGTGAGACACAACAGCAAGCCAGCATTGCCGGGGTGCTGACGTTCGATGAGGCGCGGCGGATCGTCGTGAATGTTGCTAAACTGCCGGAG
>CAZUKP010000174.1:0-4789 GCA_964620915.1 uncultured Hyphomicrobium sp.
ACCAATTTGCAGCCAAAATACACCTTGCCAAAATGGAGCCGTCCACACATGACCCAAATCTGACATGGGGGAGCATGTCCGTCTGAGCAGTTCTAACCCGGATCGCCCTACTTACGCGGTGCGTTCAGAGCATGCTATTTTTGACGATGAATGGCAGTTTAGAAGAGCCGCGCATGTCTTGCTTGGGGCGATTCTTGCGCGGAGCCGCATTTGCTCTGCTGCTCGTTACCGGTCTCACCCTGTTAGCGGGGAGCGCCAAAGCGGACTGCAATATTCCAGATCCCGAATTTCTGGTGGATACACTACATTCCAACCTTGGCCCGCGTTCAGGCAAGTCCCTGACTTCACGCGCAGCCCTGGCAGAGTCTGGGATCTCCCTTGCGGGCGTGTATTACGCAGAAGCGTTCTCCAATACTGCTGGGGGCCTTAAGCAGGGCACCTACTATGATGGCCTCCTGCACCTCGCCATGTATGTCGACATGCACAGACTCGGCTTTTGGAGAGGGCTGTGCTTTCATACCAACGGGCTTCAGATTCACGGACAAAGTATAACGGCGGACGCCGTTGGTAGCCTGATGCCGGTAAGCGATCTCGAGGCTACGCCCGCAACGCGCCTGTTCGAGCTTTGGGTCCAACAGCGTTTGTTCGATGACCGGCTTGCCGTAAATGTAGGACAACTCGCAGCAGACGCGACCTATGTTTTGGGCGGCGGTGTATTTCTGAATGGAACTTGGGGTTGGCCGTCGATCATGGCCATCAATCTGCCGAGTGGTGGTCCCGCCTATCCCCTCGCCACGCCGGGGGCACACGTTGTTGCAACCCCAAACGATCAGCTCACGCTTCAGGTAGGCGTTTACAACGGCGATCCTGCCGGGCCCGACTGCAAGGGCAATCCACAGGTCTGTAACCGCAACGGTCTTGACTTCCGTCTAGACGACCCGCCGCTGTTGATGATTGAGGGAGACTATCGACACAGCCAGGACGGACTCGCTGGCACGATCAAGATTGGCGGCTTCAACCACTTCGGCAAATTCGAGCTGCAGGATGCCAGAGCGTCCCGCCGCGCAAATAGCAACTATGGCCTATACGGCATCATCGAACAGTTTGTTTGGCGCGCGCCGGGGGGTAAGGATCCAAAGGGCGTGCAACTGTTTGGACGGGTTGTGGGCATGCCTTCAGATCGGAACGTCGTCGACTTCTACGCCGACGGCGGTGTTTCCTTCTTGGGGATGATCCCAAATCGCCCGGAGGACAGTCTCGCTATCGGCTTTGCCTACACTGGCATTTCCGATGAGGTCGACGCCGCTGACTTGGACGTGGTGATGCCAGGAACAGGCGACTACGAGGCACTCTTTGAAATCTGCTACACGATCCAAATCGCCTCAAGTTGGACGCTTCAACCGGACTTCCAGTACATCTGGCAACCTGGAGCCAATTTGCCGAATGCGTCGGGTAAAAGTCCCTTGGACAACGCCATGGTGGTCGGCGCGCGAACCACAATTAAATTCTGACACCCGCTGGCGCGAGATCCTGCTTGTCGACAAGGACGCTAAGATTGAGGTTCTCGGCTTCGACAAGGAAGGGCAGTCGGAGCCACGATGGGTGATCGTCAATTACGACATTTTGCGCAAGCAAGCCGAGCGGCTCCAGAGCGTAGACTGGTCGGGCATCATCCTGGACGAGGCCCATTTCATCAAAAACAACCGCCAGAGAACCTCTCATTGTCTAAAGCTCCTCGGCGTCGGCGACACGGCCAAGGCTCCTGTGTATACCGAAAACCTCATCCGCTTTTCTCCGTCCCTACTCTGAACGAGGTTCTCCCTGCTCTTTAGGTTAGGGAGAGAGCCATCCAACGCGTTGATATGCTTAGATTTTCTCCAGGGATAAGTCGGCGCTTTCCCTGCAATTTGGCGGAATCTCCCTGCATTTGGCCTATGTGCAGGGAGAGAAGGGTTCGCAGCGGACTGCTAGCACAGCCATACTAAGTCATTGTTATAGCACGTAAAATAGCGTTTCACGGAACCCCCTTTTTCGGGCTGTTTCCGGCGCATTTGCCCTCCGTCCCGGCGTCGTTCAAGCGACAGAGACGCTATTGCGGGAACCGAGGGGCGCCGCCGGCGCGAAAGTCTCTCGGAGGCCATTTGGGGGTCAACATTTTCGCACGAGTGCATCGGAAAGCATCGCGCAACAACGTGCGCAAAACTCGCACTATTGCCGCCGAAACCCGAGCATCTTGCGCTGTTCGGCCCAGTCGGTGGGGAGTTTGAGCGCCAGCCGTGTCAGTCGCTTCGCGCTGAACTCCGGCGGGTGTTTGCCGTTGATGATGGCTGGTGACGGCAGCCGCAGCAGGCGAGACAGGTAGCCGATGGTCAGCCGCTCCTGGTTGGCAATGGCCGGCACGGGATGGAACTTGTAGAACAGCTTGCCCTGGTCCCGCCTCTGCCGCCCCATCATCGCCCGGTCCTCCGTCCCCGATCTCCTCAGCAGACGGAATCACCGTTCGGCGCCAGTCTCAACGCCTTTATCGACAGCATCGACCCAAAGCAGACCTCCCGATAAATTTCTGCGCTAAACGGAGGTGTTGAAACGATATTGGCCACAACGCCACAAAGCGGGTTGGGGCCAAAACCGTAGAACTAGCCGAGAGATCAAAATACTCCTGCTCGTAGTCCCCGCTAGGCTGCCGCTTTCGCGAGTAATCGTTTCGAAACGCAGCCGACATGCCGATGGTCGGTGCCACAGCAACCACCTACAACGCGCAGGTTCGGCAGGAGATCGACGAATTCGGAATACAGTGCACCGAACTCCTCTGGATCGCCTTCATCCAGAGACTCGGCCACGTCGAGCTCAGCGTGGCTCAAGCGCGATGCGTTTGCACGGACGCCCCCGATGCGGCCAACCCAATCTGCTCCCATTTCAATGGCGTCAATGAAATGATCGGGGTGGGCGCAGTTCACCATGTAATAGATCGGTGCGTTGCCGGTCGCCGCATCGACCCGGTCGACCGCCTCGCCCAAGGGCTCGCCCGTCGGGAGCCGTCCATTAGTCTCGACCGTAAACGACACGACGATGGGCAGACCAACGTCGACGGCCGCCTGCGTGATCCCGATGGCCTCACTGGTATTAGTCATAGTTATCGCCGAAACCATGTCGACACCGGCGCGGGCTAGACAGTCGATCTGCGGCTGATGCATGTCACGTGCTGGGCCAGCCTCCGGCACCTCGCCCGGCGCATATCCATCCCCTGCAGGCCCGACGACTCCGTTCAATAGGACCGGCGATACACGAGACTGCCAGTCAGCACGTACTTCCTCGGCAAAGGCTACGGCATCCATAGTCAGCCGCAGCATCTCCGACGCGGATCTATTCAGTTCGAGCCCCCAGCGTGTGCAGCCGCGCCACGTGTTGGTGTCGAGTACGAACCCTGTTCGCGCGCTCGCGGCCATCGTCAAAAAGCCGTCAAAATAACTGCGCATCGCCTGCCGCGCTTCGTCATCGTCCATCAGGACTATCGCTGCGAACTTCGGCGCTTCGAAGCCTTTTTGGAAGAACAACCATGTCTCGAAGCCGCCGTCGGTCAGGAACGGCCGATCGGTCCTCAGCAGTGTCTCTACGTTGGACATCTTGCATCTCCATAGGGTGCTAATCTTGAGACACGGTATGTAAGCTAAGGCACTGGTGAGATAAGCCGACTTGCGGTACAGGTCGGTGGAGGATATTTTCGAAACAATGTCAATGTCTTAGGCGTTTTGTTGCGGGCCGGCCCTATTGAGAGACGGGAAAACCGTACCGATGGTACTGTACCTGCGGTGTGGATTCAGGAGGGGAACGACGTGGCGCGTGGGGAAGAGACACGCAGAAGAATTATGGACGTGGCTCAGGATGCCGTATTGGCGAAGGGGTTCGATGCAACCTCGATTGACGAGATTGTGGCCAATGCCGAGATCACGAAAAGCGGCTTCTTCTATCACTTCCGGGACAAAAACGCACTCGCACGCGCCTTGATCGAACGCCACATCGAGGTGGAGGATCAGCTCTTCGATGACCTACTCGGACGCGCAAAGGATCTAACCGACGACCCTTTGCAGACAGCGTTGATCGCGCTCAAATTGCTGGCGGAGTTGATCGAAGACATGCCCAACGGGCATCCCGGGTGCGTGGTGGCGACCGCCGTCTATCAGGATCGGCTCTTCGACCGTGATGTTCGCGAAGCCAATCGCCGCGCCGTCCTCGGCTGGCGTCTTCGTTTCCGAGCCATGTTTGATGATATCGCCGCGGTCTACCCAGCGCACGACGATGTCGACTTGGACCAGCTCGCGGACATGGTGAGTTCCGTCATTGAGGGCGGCATCGTTATGTCGCGTGCACTCGCGGAGCCTTCAATCACGGCGCAGCAGATCATGCTCCTGCGTTCCTACGTGAAGGTTCTGTTCTCACCGAGACTTAGATAAGCCGGCTTGAAGTTCGGGCGATGCGTCAGTTGGCAAACGCTCACGTCCGGATATGACCGATGCTGTCGATAAAGTCTTAGTCAAGCAGCGCATTGGCAATAATCGAATCTAATTGCCGCGTTCTTTGAATCAATGTTGCGCGACAGACTTCTGTTTTGATTCAATGTTGCTGACTCCTGGGTCGAAAATCTTTTATCGACAGCATCGGACCCAGGCCGAACATTTTCCCGGTCCGGAACTCAGCCAACTATTGTGCGCCTTGCGCTTCTTCTGGAGCAGTGTTGTCGGCTGCATTTGAGAACGGGCGGAACATCCTGCGGTATTGGCCAGGGGTGAGG
>CAZUKP010000175.1:0-4697 GCA_964620915.1 uncultured Hyphomicrobium sp.
AGAGCGTAACTGAGAATATGCGTGTCATCTGAACCTCCCTGACGATGGCTCCTCACGATCGGGCGACGTCAAAAGGAGAGGCTCTAACCGAGACAGGCTTTAGCCCAATCTAAGGAGCCTACTACATTCTATTATAGCCGTTTTTTACCCTCTTGTCCCGCTCTAGTGAATGCAGTCATTGCTGTTAGCGGTTGCTAGGGGAGTGCCACAACCTTGGCGCATGACCCCAGGCTGCTATGATTGGCGGTAGGGGTAGTCCAATGGGCACACCGGAGCGAGTAAGCCGTGGCTTTCACAGGCTCACCGTTTTCTTGGCGGCATCGCTGTTGGTTGGCGCACCAGCTACTGCCGCCTGCGTCGGTGTTAACAGCAAGACCAAGCAGCGCCAGTCGGTCCACCAAATTTATCGGACGAGCGTCAGTCACCCAAGGCGGTATTTTGCCGAGTCCACGCACGACCCCGCTTCAGGGCGTCCGGTAATCATCTACTATCGCAGATACGCTCAGGCCCCTGCCTACTTTAAGAGTTTCGTTCGTGCCCATGAGTGCTGTCACCACCTTGGACACCGAAACGAGATTGCAGCAAACTGCTGTGCGTTGAGGCGGCTAAGATTGTCCCCAGCCTCAACGGCGGCCTTGCGGAACTACATTATCTCCAGAGACGTAAACAGTGAGACCAAGAACGACCACAACGGGCAAGGAAGAGAGTTCTGGAGCAAGACCGAACGCAGTTGCCCGACCGTAGCCCGTCGCTAACTCACTTTGAGGCCGAGTGGGAGGGTCACGCGCGGCTTGGCATCAGGAACTCGGGGACGCCACACGGCTCCACCCCTTTGGCTATGCACACGTCCTTCCAGATGGCGTCAGGCGTACTGCCTTCCTTCTCTGACAGATCCTCCAGCGTCGGGGCGCCACTGTCAGCAAAACGCTGGAGCAGGCCAACCATGAGCTCGTACTGCTGACGACCGTCAATATCGAAGAAACCCTTTTGCATCACGCTAGATGCTCCAAAGTGCGTGTGACCGTTCATAAGAGGAATGTGGTTATCGCCGTCGGTCCAATCAAGCGAGCGTTTAGCCGCCTGCTTCTATTCTTGCGATGCTGACCACGCGGGGGAGCCAATGAGGGAAACTCCCATGACATCACGCGGCGCACGGAACTTCTATCGATGTCCAACGTTGAGAGCCTCGCACTGGGGTATCTGAGGGGCGTTGCGTAGCGAGGGAGTTTAGCAATGCGTTTGTTCGAGAAACTATCGCGGCAGTCAGCGTCTATAGACGTCAAAGTCAGCGGCCAGGTCGGCGGGAGCCAATACGTGGTATTCAGCGACGGCTTTGTTGTGATTGAGACGCCAAAGGGCCTGTACCGCTTCAACACTCCGGGAGAGTTGGTTTCGCAGGTACAGCCTCTCATCTCAGCCGACAACCGCCTCGACTAGATTAGACTGCTTTCTTCGTCACAGCGGAGAACGTTGGCTCCCGCATTCCATGCCCTAACGTGGGGCGGCCTTCGGGCTCCCCCTACCTGCATGTGGGGGGAGCCAATTAAGGGAGGCTCCCATGACATCACGCCGTTTCCCACCACCATGGCAAGTCGAGCAGATACCGGGCGGCTACAAGGTGCTGGACGCTACCGGCCAAGCCCTAGTCTACGTCTACGCTCGCGAGACGCCTGAACAAGCCAGCATCGCCAAGGTGCTGACGTTCGATGAGGCGCGGCGCATTGCTGTGATGTGGCGAATCAGGATCTGGCGCTTCACCATTGCAAGCTGTGCCGCCAGGGCCATCAGGCACGCGTGGGCTGCCGGTGGTATGCGCTCATCCTCGCCCCTGGTGATGAGATCCAACAACTTCTCGACGCCGTTGCGGCCAATACCGGCAACAATGCCGAACTCTGCAAGATGCGCCCGGATCGCGTTGACCAACGCCGTACGCTCGCGAATAAACAACTGCCGGGTCCGGTGTAGCATCAGGACCGATTGCTGCTCAGGGCTCTTGATCGGCACAAAGCGCATCGTGGGGCGTTGAACCGCTTCACAGATCGCCTCAGCATCGGCAGCATCGTTCTTGTTGCGCTTGACGTAAGGCTTCACATAGCGCGGCGGCATTAGCCGCACCTCATGGCCCCACATTCTCAAGCTCTCGAGCCCAGTGATGCGCAGTCGCACAGGCCTCAATGCCGATCACGCACCCCGACAGCTTGCGAAAGAAGGGCAAGACCTGAGACCGCCTCAGTTGCCGACGTACGATCACCGCGCCGAATGCATCAATCCCGTGAACTCGAAAAACCGACTTGGCGATATCCAAACCAATCGTTGTAATCTCTTGCATGGATGGCTCCTCTCAACTGGGATCGCTTCAACAACAGCAACCACAGTGTGGCACCTGGATGCCGGTGGAGGAGCCGTCCACAGCATCAAAAGCAGACATCAGAGTCCGGACCTTAGCGGCGTCTACAGCGCGTTTCGTCCTTAGGACGGCCGCAGAAGCATCAGGGCGTTGGACACGTAAGTGTCAGGATCGCGGGGATTACTGGTTCTTCAGGCGGTCCGTACGGTATGTGAGAAGACGGGGCTGTCGTGGCTGGCGGCGGGCTTCCGGCTGGGCATTCTCCAATTCGTGCGCTCACGTCGTTCGCTAATACCTCGCCGGCATTGTTACTAACTGTCAGTGGCCCTAATGCATCACGTGCTGGAAGCGTTTGTTCGGTGAAGCCACCCGTCCCATCGGGCAGGCGAAGTAGTAGCGCCCGATCACTCTCATTTTGGATAGTCCGCATAATGACAGTGTCGGATACGGTGACTTCAGCAGGTTCGTTCAAAGACTGGTTACCCGAGCCTCGAATGCGAAGCCTGTACTTCCAATCAGGCACTTCATGCTGACAGACAAAATCAGCGTAGAGAACTTGATCTACTGTTGTTTCGATGATTGTGACGGGGCTGAATTGACCCCAATATGGAACCCCAGGGTCAATATTAACTGAACCGCTTTGCGTCGGTGTGAAGGAAACCGAACCAGATTGGCGCGGATCTGCCGCCGGCAATTCCGCCGTTAACGGCGCGGTGCCTGTTCGTACCGTAAGATACGTTGGTTGGACGCAGGTTCCTGAGACAGTACACTGGTTCACACCGAGAGGGCTTGAGCAGGTGCCCGGTGCGCAATAAGCCCAGTTGCAGGCGCCATCGAGGCAAAACTGTCTAGGATCGCCACAATCAACGGCGGTTACACAAGGCACTGGGATCCTGGGCTGGCAGTTCGCGGCGCTGCATAACGATGTGTTAGGAGCCCACGTAACTGTCACATTGTCATTCCGACAAATGTAGTTGGGGCCGGCAGCAACGTTTGCCCCATCGCAGCCGATTGCTACGCAAATGGGGGTACGGTCCAGGGAAAACAAGTCTTTAAACCAAAAACCCAATCCTATAAAACCGTAAACCATCCCGGCGCCACCCAAGAATGCACCAACGCCGGGAATAAAAAAATGCCACCACTTTAGCTTAAGGGCCCTCCGTTGGCTGCTGCTTCTTATAATCCAAAAGAGGACCAGCCCGATGATCAGTCCTACAAAGGCTCCGAAAACGATCGCGTTCGTGGTTAACCGATCATCAAAAATCGAACTTGGGATCGAATTCTTCAATGTAAGCATGTTGCCCTCCTGGCCGCTCAAGGAGACAACTTAACATTCGTGGAACTGTACATCGCTAAACTGGCATCGGCAACAAGGCATGCGTACCGAGGCTATCAATATGCCCAGACTGCGCTGACCGATCGCATTGATGCGCTGCCAACAACGCCCCACGATGCGCTTTGTGCCGATCAAGAGCCCTGAGCAGCAATGACCGTGCGCCATATCCACCGCTTGCTATCGCTCATCCTCGCGTCGGCAGTGAAGGCTAAGAAGCTGAACATCTCTCCAATGGCAGCCGTGCAAACCACGCCAAGGGTGCCAAGTCCAAAGATCCAAGTCCTCGACAACGAAGAGATTGCGGTTCTGTTCGCTCATCTACGGAGCCGCCCGCTTTACATGCCGGTCATGCTGGCAGCTTCCACCGGAATGCGCCGCGGCGAAGTTCTAGGTTTGCATTGGAAGGCCGTGGACCTAGACCAGGCAACCTTACAAGTTACCCAGGTGGTCGAGCTCGTCGGCGGCAAGGTCTCACTAAAGGAACCCAAGACCGAACGCAGCCGCCGCACCATCGCCCTTCCCGATCGGCTTGTTCAGGAACTCCGCACCTACCGAAAGGAACAGTGGGAACTCTGCCTAAAGCTCGGCGTCGGTAAGTTCGAGCTGGTCTTTCCCAATTGGGACGGTCAGCTTCGCAACCCCTCGCACTTCACCAAAGCTTTTAGTCGCGAGGTCGC
The DNA here is from genome assembly GCA_964620915.1 of uncultured Hyphomicrobium sp. Lineage (GTDB taxonomy): Bacteria > Pseudomonadota > Alphaproteobacteria > Rhizobiales > Hyphomicrobiaceae > Hyphomicrobium_A. The sequence continues at coordinate 4,361 of CAZUKP010000175.1, forward strand.
TGCCGCCAAGCTGCCGCATGTCACGTTCCACGGGCTGCGCCACACTCACATAACCCACCTTCTGAGGAGCGGCGTTCCGGTCCACGTTGTCTCAGAGCGGGCGGGCCACGCTAACCCCACAGTCACACTGAACACCTATGCCCACCTGCTGAAAGGCCAGCAGGAGAGCGCAGCCGCTGAGTGGAACAAAACGCTCCAGTTGGCGCTGCCCAAGGAGTAATGGGGACCAATCGGGTAGCATTTAAGCCGCAGACGGATCATATAAGCGTTGAAACTCAACACGGAGGGGTGGCCGAGTGGTTGAAGGCACCGGTCTTGAAAACCGGCAGGCGTGCAA
>CAZUKP010000176.1:0-4636 GCA_964620915.1 uncultured Hyphomicrobium sp.
CTCAGGACCTCCGCTTTCAGGAGCAGAGCAGACATTGCTGCTAGGCGCTTGTTTAGCGGTGCGCGGGGCTTGAAGTCGGCATAGGTCCAAGAGGGTGTACAGAGCCCGAAGGTCAACAGCGCACCCCCCGGGTCGAGCTACAGCCAGTGAAAGCCCTTTCTTGGGAGCCTGATACGGCGGCTTCCACCGCGGTCGTCCCACGGCACGACCGGAATCTCCGACTTTTTTTCCCTCGTAGGGGACCTGCGCCAGTGCATCCTGGAGGCTACAGACGCCTCACGCTTGGCCGCTCGTCCATCGATTTTCGCCAGCGATCGATCTGCGGGAAGCCCGACGGCACCTCAATGCCCCCGAATTCCGCGAAGCCATAGGCCGCGCGCAATGTGCAGTCGGCGATGCAGGGGCGACTGCCGCCGAGGAACGCATGCTGCTCGAGCCGCCGATCTAGGATCCCTAGGACTTCGGGTACACGGCGAATGGCGTCTATGGCTACCTCATGGCAGGGAGGTCGGCCGAGCGGTGACTTCGTTGCATGGACGTGCCGCGCGAAGCTGATCAGCACGCCAATGTCGGCGAGGCGGTCGAGCTCACGCACCTTCGCCCGTTCCTCCGGTGTCGTTCCAATCATTGGAGGATCGGGATGAAGCTCCTCGAGATACTCGATGATCGCCGCTGACTCGGTGAGGAACCTGCCGTCCTCGAGCTCGAGCACGGGCAATGTACCGAGAGGGCTGCGCCTCCTGTGGGCTTCGGAGTTTTGCTGCCCCTCAATGAGGCTCACAAGTTCCATCTCTAGGTCATCGATTCCCTTCTCGCCCAGGTAAATCCGCACCCGGGTCGGATTCGGCGCGATCGGGAAATAATAGAGCTTCACCGCATCTCCCTTACTGAGTCGACATCTATTTCACAACCTGGATATTCTGTCCGTATCAGCTTAATGTGCAGTGTAGCTAGCGGTCTGCGCTCATGCTGGAATACCTAGATATTCCGGCGCAACAAATACATGAGAGCTGACGGATGGCGGATGAGCTAGTCAGGTTGCCGTCGCATCTTGTGGACCTTGCTGCGGGTGAGCTTCGTAACGCAGCCGGAGAGCATGTAGACTTACGTCCCCGCTCTTTCGCTGTTCTGCAGGTCCTAGCAGAGCGAGCTGGCAACCTAGTCACAAAAGATCAGCTTTTTGAGAATGTATGGGATGACGCGACTGTCACGGAGGACTCACTGACACAATGCATCGGTGAAATTCGTCGAGCTATCGGTGATCACGATCGGCGCATTCTGCGCACAGTACCGCGGCGGGGTTATATCCTTACCGCCTCAGAACCAAAGCATGTCACAGACTCGGACCACCAGAAGCCCGCTATAGCGGTCCTTCCCTTCAAGTCATTGACGAGTGCCAAAGGAGAAGATTTGGCTCGGGGTATAGCGGCGGAAATTTTCAACGAACTTGCCCGCAACAGAGATCTTCGACTGATCGGACTCGGCTCTTCATTTGCGCTCGGCAGTCAACCCGCTAAGGCACAAGATCTCGGCGTGCAACTCGGTGCTCGATATCTCGTGGAGGGCACAGCACAGCGCCTGGAGAACGAGATTTTGATCGATGTTCAACTTGTGAATACACAGGACGGCACGGTCGCTTGGGGCACCCGTTTCTCCGCAAGGGCCACGGACATAGCGCAAGTTCAGCGAGAGATTGCCAACAAAATTGCTGCAAGTCTCCGCATAGGAATGCACGAAACGGAGAAGCACGATGCTCTCAGTAAGGGGCCGTGTGATCTCGATGTTTATCAGCTAACGCTTCGAGCCATGAGCGAACATCGCTTCACCCCTGAAGCGACACGCGCGAATCGACAAGTTTTGGAAGAAGTGATCCGTCGCGATCCCAATTTTGCACTGGCATGGACGCAGTTGGCTTGGGTCAACATGCTTGATGCCTGGATACAACTCACTGGCGATTGGCACTTATCGCAGCTTGACGAGGTGATTGACCAGTTCTCCCGAGCTGTTGAACTGGATCCGAACTTATCCAGAGCCTACCGTGGCTTGGCTCAGGCGATGGTCCTCAAAGGAGATGTTGCGCAGGGTGTGACGGTGTCACGCCGCGGCTTCGAGCTTGGTCCAAGCGACCCCGACAACCTACTTTTTCTTGGGATTGCCTTATTCGAATCCGGGGAGTTGGCCGAGGCCACTGAGAAGATCGAGCAAGCGCTGTCACTGCATCCTCTGCGACCGTCTTACTACTCATACTTCTATGCTATGATTCTGTGGGCGAATGAGCGTTTCGAGGAGGTGCTGACACAGCTTGACTCAGTTCCCGGCAATGAAGTTTGGCGCGCGCTCGCACTCGTCGGGCTCGGTCGTGTCGCCGAAGCCAGAGAGCAAATTGCAAAATATCACGCACGACCTAATCCTCCCCAGGTGATGCCTCCCCAAGCCCCAGACCTAGCCAGGCGCTTCTTGGAGGACTTACACGCTGCCGGCTGGCGGCCTTCACTCGCCCCGCACCGAAAGGCAGTTTAGTGCTTCGTTTCAGGGGCAAGCGACCCCAAACACCAAGCAAATTTTCCGTTCAATAAAAGCTTTCAGAAAGTTCATAGTTTTTTTCGGATGCCCTTCAGGACCTGCTGTCCTGTTCGTCCTACACTTACAGCATTGGCGTGGGCCCACGCCTCTCAAAGGTCCTCAATTTGAGGAGCCGAAGGAAACCCAAGGAGCCACCGTGCTGGTGGTTTCAGTCCATGGGAGGTGAACACTATGCTTAGCAAGCTCGTACGAGCCATAGTGATCTTAGCCGCGCTAAGCGCTGCAGGCATGGTCACGACCACGGCGGTGGCCAAAGAGATCAGGGATGAAGGCAGCTTCGAGGCGACTTACGTGAAGCGCGAGGCTCTACCGGTCCCCGATCAGGAGGGGCATGTGTTGCTCCAGACCGAGTCGAGCGGCACGAGCAGCAATCCCGGCGGACTTATAGACGGTTTTGCAACGACCGTGTACGAAATCGCCGACCTTCGCCAGGGTAACGGGTTGCATCAAGGCTACGTGATCTACAAAAATGGTTCCGATCAGCAGGTGGTCAAGTGGGAGGGTACAGTCACGACGACCATGAAGGACGGAAAGCCGAACACATCAATGAAGGGCAAGTACGTCCTCGTTGGCGGAACCGGTGCGCTCGCCGAAATCGAGGGCGAAGGGACTTATGCAGGATACTTCACCGCGGAGGATAAATTCCACATCGATTGGAAAGGCTTGCGGTCCCAGCCCAAGGAGGCAATGGCAAAATCTAAGGAGTAACACTTATAAGATAGGGGTCCGCTAATGCGGCCCCTATCTCATGGCAGGACGAGTGATGGAGAGTCCCATGAAACAGGGCAGACCAAAGCTCATTGTGTTCGGGGCTTCCCATTTCTGCGAGAAGGCGAGATGGGCCCTCGATTGGCATGGAATTGATTACCGGGAAGTAGGCTGGCCACCGGGCCTACACCAGATCCTGGCCAAGCGTTGTGGTGCCAAGGACACAACGCTCCCTATCCTGTTGGATGGCGAGACGGTCATTCAAGGCAGTGGCGCAATCATCGACTGGGCCGATCAAAGAGCGCAAGGAGGTGATCGAGAGCTAACGCGGCCACAAGCCCGCGAGATCGAGGAGCGAGTTGATAACACTGTCGGGGTTCACGTGCGTCGGCTGGCTTATGCCGAAATGCTTCCCAAGTATTCTCATCTGGCCAAACCGGGCTTGTTCCAGAACGTATCACGCACCCATCAGCTGGTCGGCAACCTGATGTGGCCGGTTACGCGTAGGGTCATGATGCAAATGTATGACATTACGCCTGAGGCTGCCTCGGAGAGTCGCGCGAAATTGGAAGCGGAACTTGATTGGCTCGACAGCGAACTCTCTGACGACCGTTCTTACCTTGTTGGCGACAGCTTCAGCCGAGCAGATTTGACTGTATCGAGCCTTCTAGCTCCCTTGGCGTGTCCGGAAGAAATACCCGCGCTTAAAGGTGGGATGTTTCCGGATGACCTGGTTGCCGATACTAAGCGTTGGCAGCGCCGTCCCGTTATGCGCTGGGTAAAGGAGCAGTACGAAGCTCACAGGGCTCCGAGGCGTCTGGTCGCATAGGTATTGAATGGCCGTGCAGCCAGGCATCGTATTTCATTTAGTTTCGGGTAATTTCGGCACTATTTCGGGACCTAGGACCCCTCTTCCTCCAAGCTCTTTGTGTGATAATCAAGGAGGAATCCCATGAGAAAGATATTTGTTATCTCAGCAGCTTGCCTCGCTGTGTTTGCGGGCGTTCCAAACCGTTCCGTTGCGGATGAAACCTTGGGCAGCGGGAGCGACGCGAGCGTCGGAACTACCGTAGCCGACCTTGAACGCCGGATTGTAGAGCTGGAGGCTAAAGTCGGCGATAAGATGGTCAAACCTGCTTTTCAACCCCGAGGTCCCAAAGTCCGGCAACTGAGACGCCCAGCACAAGAATCCAGCCTGAACCTGAAACAAGATACGGCGGCAGACTGATAGAGACCTCGCTTCCATTGTCGTTTTACGACATCTGATCTACCCCCGGTGGCCAACTGCTCCTCTCCTGGCGCCGGGGCTCTTTTTGTTAGGGCATCAAGGCCTGCTTATGGCACT
>CAZUKP010000177.1:0-4622 GCA_964620915.1 uncultured Hyphomicrobium sp.
GCGCAGGCTTCAATGCCCACCACACATGCAGCTTGCTTCTCGAAGAACGGCAGAACCTGGCCGCGTCTCAGCTGCCGACGCACGACAACCCGGCCCGATGCATCAATGCCGTGCACCTGAAATACGTTCTTCGCGAGATCAAGTCCGATCGTGGTAACTTCGCTCATGGACGGCTCCCCCTTGGCGGTTCCTAAACAGCAACCGCAATTTGGCACCTAGATGCCGGTGGCGGGAGCCGTCCACAGCATCATTAGCAGACCTTAGCAGACAAGGTGCGTCGCGCCTGCTCACTCGTAGCGCAGGGCGACCATCGGATCCATTCGTGCTGCGCGAGATGCCGGGTATGCGCCGAACAACAGACCGACAGCGGTCGAAAACCCGCACGCCAGTATAACTACCCACGGACTGATTAGTACCGGCCAGCCGCTGTAGAGGGCGACGACAACAGCCGCTGCTGACCCAAGAGCGACCCCGATCGCCCCGCCAATCACGGCCAGCACAATCGCTTCGATCAGAAACTGGCGTCGGATGTCACGACGTCGTGCACCAACTGCCATACGCAAGCCAATCTCGCGCGTGCGTTCTGAAATTGAGACCAGCATGATGTTCATGATGCTGATGCCCCCAACGATCATTGCAACTGAGGCGATAGACGCTAGAAGAATGCCGAAAATTCGAGCGGACTCTTCTTGGGTCGCCAGAACATCGGCGGGATTGTAAATGCTGAAGTCGTCCGGAGCATCGCTCTTCAACCGATGGCGTTGACGCAGCAGCTCTGTGATCTGCTGCTCGACTTGCTCGAGAGTGGCTGCGTCATAGAATTTCACGATGATGTAATCGAGCGCTTGGCGATTGATCTCACCTTCGTTCTCTAACCCTGGGACACGGCTTCGCGCCGTCGTTAGTGGAACGATGGCGACGTCATCACGGCTCTGGCCTGAGGCATTTTGGCCCTTTTCGTCGAGCAAGCCAATGATCGTGAAAGGAACGCTTCCGATGCGCAAAGTGCCGCCGGGACTAGGCTGATTGTCGAAGAGCTTCTCTGCTAGCACCTGGCCGATAATCACCACCTTCGCTGCGGATTCGATCTCGGCTTGGTTAAATGTGCGTCCGGCGACCAAGGCCCACTCGCGGGCCAGGAGATAACCAGTATCGTTCCCGGTCACGGTGGTCGACCAGTTCCGGTTTCCGGCTATGACCTGTGCCGTTCGATAGATCATAGGAGAGGCAATCTGGACTCCAGCCACCTCTCGCAAAATTGCAGCCGCATCTTCGTCGGTGAGAGTGTGGCGAGTGCCGCCAGCAAGACGGGCGCCACTTTCCTGCGCGGCACCTGGGACAATGTACAGGATATTGGTACCAAGGCCCCGAATCTTTTCAGTGACCCGCGACCGAGCTCCTGCGCCGACTGCTACCATGCAAACCACGGCCGCGACGCCGACCACAATGCCAAGCACGGTGAGCCCGCTTCGCGCTCGGTTGGTGCCAAGCGTGCGCCAAGCGATGCGTATGCTCTCGAGATATGTCATCGGCTAGTGTCGATTTGAGATTCATCAGAGCTGGCTGGCAGGGTTCTGTGTGAATCATTGACAATTTGCCCGTCATAGAGTGTGATTTGACGACCAGCACGCTGTGCAACCTCCTGCGCATGGGTGACCACAACGATGGTCCGGTCGTCGCTGTTCAGATCCGCGAACAGGGATAGAATTTCATTCGCCGTTTTGCTGTCTAGCGCACCCGTCGGCTCATCAGCGAGAATGAGAGCCGGATCTGTCACCAGAGCTCGGGCGATAGCAACCCGCTGTTGCTCTCCTCCCGAGAGTTGGTGCGGCCAATGGTCAAGCCGATGTGAAAGGCCAACTCGATCTAATGCAGAGCGCGCCATGCGCCCACGCTCTTCGCGCTCGAAGCCAGCATAGGCAAGGGGCAGCTCTACATTTTCTACGGCGTTAGATCGCGCTAATAACGACGACATCTGGAACACAAATCCTATTTCACGACCGCGCAGGGCAGCCCGCGCATCTTCGTCGAGGCTCGTTATCTCACGCCCATTCAGTGCACACTGTCCGGAGTCTGGCTTTTCCAACAGCCCCAATAGGCTCATTAATGTCGATTTTCCCGAGCCTGACCGCCCAATGATGGCGATAAACTCACCCGCCTTGATTTCAAGGGAGACGTTTGAGATGGCATGGACGATGGATTGACCTGTCCGATAATGCTTATTGAGGTTTATTGCTCGGACTAGCGGTTCGGGCATGGGCTTAGAATCCTAAGCGAATTCCGAATGGCCCAGCGCCTTCACTTGTCGTGGCAATTCCGACAATCACTGGTTGGCCCTCGCGTAGGTCGCCGGAAATCAATTCTGTACCATTATCGTCGCTTCGCCCCACGGCGATTGGCATCCGCGACGGTCGCTGATCCGGGCCCACCACCCAGGCGGTGGCCGAGCTTGGGGAATCTTCGGACACGACGTCTTCTGTCCCCATTGGGCGAAAGCGCAAGGCCTGGTTTGGGATCTTTAGGATATCTTCGCTCTCGTCGATCAAGATGCGAAGATTTGCTGTCATTCCGGGAAGAAGCAATTGATCGGGGTTTGGTGCAGAGATGACGACAGTATAGGTAACGACGTTCTGGACCACCTCATGCGCCATGCGCACCTGCTGGACCCGGCCCTCAAAAAGATGGTTCGGATGTGCGTCCACGGAGAAACTCACCTTTTGCCCCGACTTTACTTGTCCAATATCGGCCTCATCGATCTTGCCATGGACCTCCATCTCACGGAGGTCGTTGGCGATGTTGAAGAGCATTTTTGCTTCTAGGCTAACAGCCACGGTCTGGCCTGGATTGACGTCGCGCTTGATGATGATGCCGTCGATGGGCGCGCGCAGTTCAGTTCGCGCGAGATCGTATTCCGCCTCCTCAAGCTCGGCGCGCTTCTGTTGAACGACAGCCGCGGCATTTTCGAGGTTGGCTTCAGCCATATGGATGTCAGCTTCGGCGATGACGATGGCTTCTTGCTTCATTTTGATCTCTTCGGAGAGGGCGACCATATCGGCGGCTTGCGCATCGCGCTGGGCCTGAGTTGCGCTAAGTTGGGCTGTTGAAACGCTCCCGCTTTGAGTTAGTGTAAGTTTTCTTTTTAGCTGCCGCTCGGTCTCGTCGAGTTTGGCTTGCAGTGCGGCCTGATTCGCACGTGCAACCCTGCGTGCCATTTGTGCAGTTGAAAGCTGAGCATTGGAACGCTCGAGTGCAGCGCGCTGTACCTGAACATTAGCCTGGGCGATCCGCAACGCCGCTTCGGCTTGCTTCACCTTGGCTGTGAAAGTCCGTTGATCCAGACGCGCGATAACTTGGCCGGCCTCCACAGCGTCATTGAACCCAACTAAGACCGCGGCCATGCGGCCGGAAAGCTCCGAGCTGACATCAACCGTCGAGATGGGGGTTAGTGTTCCAGTCGCCCGAACGTCGGTGACGACTTTACCGCGTTCGATAGGTGCAGTTATGTATGTTTGAGGTTCGGCCTGACGATAAGCGTAGTAGAGGCCGGCAGCGACTGCGACCGAAGCAAGGACAATAGCTGTTACGAAAGAGCGCGACATCCGCCTCGACTCGTTTCATCGCTCTACGCGCATACTCCAAATTGGTTAACGTTTGATTTGATTAGCGTCTAAGGTCGGGATATTATTAGCAATCGAGGATTTCGGAAGCTGTCTTTACCCCCCGAGAGCGGTAGTCCGAAGCCATGTCTCGAAGCGATAAAATCCGTAGTTTGTCGATTCAGCTTGCGGCAGGAGAGTATTCCGCCGCGGGCTTTTACGCGTTCCCAAGCGCCCGGCTTGGTAATGCGGTGCAAGTAAGGACCCGGGCTGATGTGAAAAGGAGATGTTCCATGCGTACGAAACTCCTTGCAACACTAGTAGTCTCTGCAACTCTAGTGCCAGGTGTAGCGCTGGCAGATCCACCAGATAGATGTCCCAACACCCCATTGGACATTACTGTCGGCGAGGCGAATCAAATTCTGAAAGATTTCTACGGACCTCCCGGACAAAATACACAGGGCGTTCCGGCCAATGTGTACGTAACTCAAAAAAATCTTGGGGGTCGAAACTTCTTACGGAAGTTGGCCTGTCCGCCTCCTGGTCAACAGTAACTCGACTTGAATTTGGGAGCCCCCTCAGCGGGGGCTCCCTCCATGTCAAAAAGGTAAAGCTATAACCTAAAAGGAGGTGTTCCATGCGTACGAAACTCCTTGCAACACTAGTAGTCTCTGCTGCTGCGGCGTGGCCGGGTGTGGCACTTGCGGACCCGCCGTCCGTTAATCCAGGCAAAATCAACAAAATCATCAAGAAGAGTTGTGGAACGCCGGGCCAGAACGTAGTGAACGATCCTCCGGCGCAATTCGCACAATCGCGCAATACAGCTAGGAAATCTGGGCTAGCTTTTGGGTGCGTTGTCATTCCGCCGCCTGTTCCGGGCCCGTGAACGAGGCGCGATAAGTTTTCGCGTACGCGCACCATGTCAAAACCGCGATTCGCAGGCCAGGTCAGGGTCGGTTTCTGGAAGCAATGTCTGCTTTGGGTCGATGCTGTCGATAAAGGCGTTGAGAGGAGCGCCGAACGGTG
>CAZUKP010000178.1:0-4594 GCA_964620915.1 uncultured Hyphomicrobium sp.
TCGGTGGCGCGATCGGCCTCGGCATCGGCTTCGGCCTGCAGAAGATCGTGTCCAATCTCATCAGCGGCGTCATCATTCTTCTGGATCGGTCGATTAAGCCCGGCGACGTCATCCAGGTCGGCGAGACCTTCGGCTGGATCAACTCGCTCGGCGCGCGCTATGCGTCGGTGGTGACCCGGGACGGCACCGAATATCTCATCCCAAACGAAGATCTCATTACCCAGCAAGTCGTGAACTGGTCGTACAGCCACGATGCAGTGCGCCTGAAGATTCCCGTCGGTATCTCCTACAAGTCAGACCCCCGCAAGGCGATCGAACTCTGTTTCGAGGCGGCGAGAGAAGAAAAACGCATTCTTACCCACCCCGAGCCCAACGTGCTGCTGAAAGGCTTCGGCGACAGCTCGGTCGATCTGGAGATTCGGATCTGGATCCGCGACCCGAGGAACGGTGTGTCCAACATCAAGAGCGCCGTTCTTCTTCGCGTCTGGGACAAGTTTCACACGAACGGCATCGAGATCCCCTTCCCGCAGCGCGATCTTCACCTCATCCCGCCGGCAGACGTCACGCTTACAACTGGCGAGCAAAGCGCGGCAGGCGCCGATGGACGGGAGGCTGCGGAGACGGGGGACCGCGCCTGATCTTGAGGTGCGTCTTTGCGCCGTATGGATTGGGCGCGGCGAGACCCCAATTTAATCTTATCGACAACTGCGAACGGCAATGAGGATGCAATGAGAAAGCATGGCATGTGGATGCTTGCGGCCTGCACGGCGCTGGCGATCGCCGCAACGCCGGCCCTCGCACAGCAGAATGGCGAAGGCGGCGGCATGATGAGCAAGGGCGGCTCGGATCAAGGCGGCGGCATGATGAGCAAGGACGGCTCGGATCAAGGCGGCGGCATGATGAGCAAGGACGGCTCGGATCAAGGCGGCGGCATGATGGGCGGCATGATGCGCAAGGGCAAAGGCAACTGCCCGAAAATGGGCGGCATGATGAGCCGCATGATGGGCAAGGGCATGATGGGAAAGGGCATGATGCATTCTCGCCCGATGATGGAAGCGCACCTTGCCTATATCAAAGCCGATCTCGAGATCACCGACGCACAGACGGACGCCTGGAATGCCTATGCCGATGCGGTTAGGTCAGGACGCACCGCTATGGAAAATGCGCGTCAGGCCATGATGAAAGCCTCGGAAAGCGGCAAAGCCCTGGAGCGCATGGATGCGCGTATCAACGTTGCGCAAGCCAAGCTCGATAACTTGAAGGAGCTGAAGCCGGCAGCCGAAACGCTCTATAACGCGCTCACGGACGACCAGAAGAAGAAGGCCGATGAGTTGCTGGGTGCGCCGTGCGGCATGATGTGAGGCCGGCGGGCAACGGGTCATCTTGGGGCGCCGCGTCCGCTAGGCTCCATTAACGGACGCTCTGCGGCGCTTGCCGATTAAGCCGCAAGGCGCATTGGAGCCCTATGAGCTTCATATTGTTCCTTCACCCAGCGCATGACAGGACGCTCGGCCCAACGCCTGGAATTGGCAATGAGAGCATCGGCGAAGGTGCTGGTTCGAAAAGCCGGTATTTCTTCAGAGCACGCAATCGGCGCCAACAGGCTCGACACGCTCAGATCCGCCCGGCTGAAGCGGTCCCCGACGAGGTATGGACGGCCATCGGCAAGCTGGCTTTCAAGCCAGTCAAGTTCGGCAGCTAGCGTCGCACGACTCTCCGAGGCGGCGTCCGGGGTAATGTCATACCTCCGCATGATGACGCGCCAAGTTACCGGCCACATCATGTTGCCAATAAAGCGATGCGAGATGGACGTATTGTAGTTCAGTCCGGATTTCGTCAGATGTGGAAACTTTGGGAGCATCTCGGCGAAGTACAGGCGACGCACGTGAACACCGATGACGTCATCGGCACGCTGCTCGATCTTACGGGCATCCGGTAGCGTTAGCTGCCGGCCAAGAATCTGCGTCCGTTCATCGGCCCAATCGACGATCGCGCCGCTTCCTTGCACCAATTCGCCGCCGTTCACGAGGATTGGAACCGTGGTGGCCTTTGCGCCGCCAAGCTTCGCCAGAAGCTCATGCAAGCCGCACGGCCAACCGATCTCTTGATAGTCAATTCCATGCCAATCGAGGGCCCAGCGCGCCTTCTCGCAGTAAGGGGAAATCCCAAACGTGATGAGCTTTGGTCTGTCCTGTTTCATCATCTTGAGCCTCAATATTGATCTTGAGCCCCAGTCTCTCGAACCGTGCCGTAAGGCGAACAGCGAGGCAGACCGGAAGCCCCTAGTCCGATGCTTTTGCGGGAACGGTCAGGTGCCGAGCTTTGGCGCCGCGCGCCTGGAAAGCAGAGTCAGCTGTGCTAGCGCCGACTTTCGTCTCCAATTGCTCGATACGGCGTTCAAGATCGGCAACGATCGTGTCGACGTTCGCGCCGTTGCCGCTCGTCGGTGCTTGCTCCGCAGTGGAAGGGCTCGGCAGGCCTGCATACAGAGCGGCTGACATTGCCGTCGCGACCAGTATCTTTTTCATGGCATTTCTCCTGCTTGATCTTCATCCGCGTCTCGTGGTGACGACCGTTGAGACGTTCCGAGGCCATTTCTATGCTGCGAATGTAGGGCAGAAGCGGACGGCAGGTCCTGACAGCCATCTGAAAAAAACCATGAAAATTCTGAAACCGGCGCTCGCGGGAGATTTGCCCGCGTCAGGGTTGCCGGTCGACGGCGACGAAGCCCTAGACGGCCTTCTGCGTCGCGAGCGAAGGGCGCCAGCCGGCAATTTCTCCTTCCTCCAGGAAGCGCTTGGCTAGGGCCGGGGGGTGTGGGGGAAACAACAGAGGACGCGAAGGCCGTGCACGATATTTCGCAATCTGGTCTTTGGCCTCGGTAACACGGCCGAGGCGAACGAGCGCCAGGGCGCGATAAACTTCCGCGCCGGGAACCGTTGCAAGCTCCTTCAACGTCTCCTCGAATCGCTCATTCGCCCAAAGAATGATTGCGTAAAAATATGAGTAGTAAGACGGCCGCACGGGATGCAGCGCCATCGCTTGCTCGATCTTCTCAGTGGCCTCGGCCAAGTTGCCGGATTCAAACAAGGCTATCCCATAAAAAATCAGACTGTCAGGTTCGCTTGGACCGAGCTCGAAGCCTCGGCGCGACACAGTCAAGGCCTGTGCAACGTCTCCTTTGATGATCAATGACTGACCCAGACCACGGTAGGCTCTCAGTACGTTCGGATCCAATTTGATGGCGCGAGAAAACTGCTCTATCACCTCGTCAAGCTGCGACAAATGCCATTCGCCGGTAAGCTGTACCCAGAGATCAATTAAGTTGACCCAAGCAAGCTGGGCCCACGCCAGAGCATAATTGGGGTCCCGGCGGAGTGCCTCTTCGAGATTCTGGCGGCAGGCGCGCGTCGCTTCAGCAGTGAACTGATGTTCGCTCATGGAACGGAGAGTGAGCTCGTAGACGTCAAGGTCGCTTGGCGCCCGGCCCAGCGTCGCTTGTTTTTCGCTCTCATGCATGCCCACGCGCACGCTCGCAGCGATACGATTGGCGATGAGGCGCTGGGTACGAGGGATGTCGGTTGCTTTCGCAGAAAAGCTGTCTCCCCAAACGATGATTCCCTCGCGGGCATCCACCAGTTGCACATCGACCACGATTTCGTTCTTGGCGCGCTTGGCCGTGCCCTCCACGAGATAGCGGGCGCCAAGTTGCTCGCCAAGCTCTTGGGCCCTGGCAGATTGGCTTCCTAGCGCGAATGACGAGCCACGGCCTATGAGCCGGAGATCTCTATTGCGAGCGAGTTCATTGAGGAGCTCGCTGGCGACGCCTACGGCCAGGCTTGTCTCTTCGTCACCGGACAGCGACCTGAACGGCAGGACTGCAAGAGTCGGGCGGCGGCACACCGGCGCTGCCGTTCCCTTTTGCTCCGATGACGTAAGCGTATAGCCCCGGCGTGGGACGGTTCGCAGAATTCGCCGCTCCTCGTCACCAATTGCCTTGCGGATCTCGGCAATACATTGCGTCAACGAGTCTTCGGTAACGGCGACATCGTCCCAGACCTTGGCAATGATTTCGTCCTTGGTGACCAGAGAGCCCACATTTTCGGCAAGAACGCGCAGGACAGCAAAAGAGCGGGGGCGCAAATCGACATGCTCGCCCGTCGCCCCGCGCAATTCGCCGGACGCAAGATCGATGACATGCGATGGCAAAGCGATTTGGTCCCGCCGCTCGGGAGAAGAGGAAGTGGCCATAAGGCAGCTACCGTGATGTGGCCATTTTGGCGCCTCGGACAGAGTACCGCGTTTCAAAACAACCTTTCAAACCTGGAGGAGGCCGACCCGGGACGCGTGCCCGGAAATCGCCATTGTTTGCCGGGGGTGGAACCAAGCTGCCGGACGATTGTTTCCTTGCCCAGGGCCGTACTAAGCGGCTCAGTTGTGAAATGGAGCAATGACATGAAGAGCATTCTTTCCCTGTTTCTCTTTGCGATTGCAGTTGCCGTCGCCGCGCCCGCTTTTGCCGGTGACGTCACGAAGGCGACGACCGAAGCCGAGTGCACGGAGGCCGGCGGCACGTGGGATGCTGACGCCAGCA
>CAZUKP010000179.1:0-4569 GCA_964620915.1 uncultured Hyphomicrobium sp.
CAGAGGCCCAATCGAGCGCCGCGCGCAAGGTTTCGCCGTCGAGCGAGAAGCGGCATTGCTCTTTGCCGGGGAGTTCGACGGCCATGTCGATGGACTTGCTCTCGCGAAACAGCGGCGCGCAGGCAAGCGGGAGCACGATGCTCACCTTGTCGTCGAAAATATCCGTGCAATTGCCACAGAGCGGCTCGTTGACCGCCTCTTTGCCGTCGTCGGTCCAGGCGAGTAGGCGGTTTTCGGGCTTGATGAGGAATTTTTTGGGTAGCCGCGTCCTGTCCGGATCGCCGTAGACGACGATCTTTCCTTCGAAACTGGCCGCGACCTGAACTTCGATGCGAAGATCGCATGCCTCGCCAGTGAAACGCACTTCCTTATTCCGGGCGCCGGCCAGGCTGTCGGTCGCTTGCGCTGTCCAGGAGCCGAACGCCTTCGAGTCGTAACAGTCCTTCTTCTTTTTGGCGGCGGCGGACGCAGGTCGCAGGGCCGGAAGCCTGACGGCGGCCGTCGCTGCAAAAAGAAGGCCGAGCGCCCGGCGGCGCGTGCTTAAGATCATTGCTTCACCTGCCCAGTTTGGAGGGACCCCTGCCTAGCCCAGAAGGGCGGCCGGGAGCAAACGCCGCCGTTTCGCCCGCAGGTCCCTCCGCAAAAGCACATTCGATTAACCCTAGCGTCGAGAACTCGGCGCTGCGGCCGGAAATAAACCCATTGGCAACGACCCGAGGTCCACGCTGAGGGTCACGCAGCCGGCTCTGGGTTTGGCCGGCCAGGGGATTATGGGACCTCAAAATGAGGTATTTGTCAGATCGTTACCGGCCTGAATTGCATTACATGCGCGGGCCGGGGCCAAAATGGCTCGAAAAGCACGCCGGCCCGAGAGCCATCGTGGTTCAGAGCAAAGGCCGCTATGAGAACGCGGCACCGCTCGGCCGCATCGAATTGATGTTACGCCGCCTGCTCCCGGAGAGATGGCGGGCCGGCCTCATTCGTTGCTAACGGCCCGCGCGCCGCTGCACTTCTTCGTCAATCGTCTCGGCCGCGTGATCAATTCGCGCCAGGGTCTTGCTGTCAGGTGAGGCCTGCTTGAGGCGCGTGCAGGCGCTCTGGGCGGCCTTGAGGTCTTGATTGGACACATCGCCGCCCGCCGCAAGTATGGTTGAAGTATCAATGCAGCGAGACAGATCGGCGTTCGCCGCAAGCGCGCTCGTGCCCATACCGTGGGCTCCGCACAGCAGGCCGGAGACCAAGACCAACAAAGAAAGCCCCAATCGCGGCATGCGGTCCTCCCAGACGATCGCTTTCCGGGGTGGACTGTAGCCGCCCCCTTGCAAGGTCCCAAGCGAAGAGTTGCCGCATTCAGGATTTGATGCGGGTCAAGGCCCGCCCGCTTCCGATCCGGTAGGAAACGCGTTAAAAACCTTCAGTTGCGCCGGAGGAACGCGTCATGATCAACCGAAAGCTCGCAGAGATCGTCAAGGACCAGAACCCGCTAATGCTCCCGAAAGCGGCAACTGTCCAGGAAGCATGCCGGTGCATGTGCGAGTGCAGATCTGGCTCGGTGCTGGTGGTTGACGATGAGCAGCACTTGGCCGGCATCTTCACCGCCCGCGATGCGGTGCGCGCGCTGGCCGAAAGTAGGCAGGCCGAGACCGCCACGCTCGGCCAAGTCATGACGCCTAACCCCATCACCATTGCGCCCGAGTGCCGCGCGATCGATGCTCTGCACGAGATGAATAATCGCGGCTTTCGTCACCTGCCAGTGGTCGATAGCGGTCGCATCTTGGGCGTCATCTCACGGAGCGACTTCAAGGGGATGGAGATCGACCGGCTCGATGACGAAGAGTATCTTTGGCAGAACATCCGCTGATCAGCGCGGCGGTCTCGCTGCCGCCGGTTCACGTCTAAGCGGTCTCGTGCCGGCGAGGGGGCACTCTTGAACGTCCTCATTATCTATGGATCGACCGAAGGTCAGACCCGCAAGATCGCCGAATGGATCGCAAATCATGTCCGCCAACGCGGCCATGACGCCGAATTGCGTGATAGCGCT
The DNA here is from genome assembly GCA_964620915.1 of uncultured Hyphomicrobium sp. Lineage (GTDB taxonomy): Bacteria > Pseudomonadota > Alphaproteobacteria > Rhizobiales > Hyphomicrobiaceae > Hyphomicrobium_A. The sequence continues at coordinate 2,042 of CAZUKP010000179.1, forward strand.
GCCGTAGACTCCGCCCTTGCGCTTGAGCGTTTCGACGCGTTCATCGTCGCCGGGTCGGTCCACCACGAATATCATCAGGAAAGCGTCAGAGACTTCGTCATGGCGCATCGCCCGCTTCTCGAGCAGAAGCCGTCGGCGTTCATTTCCGTGAGCCTGTCGGCGGTGCTGGAAGGGGCGCGACCCGAGGCCCAGAAATACGTCGAGACCTTTCTCTCCGCCACGGCCTGGCGGCCGGCCAAGACTCTTCTGCTCGGCGGCGCGCTACGTTTCACCAACTACGATTACTTCCAGGAGCAGATCGTACGGTTCATCGTCGTGGGGGACGGCGGGCCGGCCCAGGGAAGCGAGGATCGCGAGTTCACCGACTGGAACGAACTTGGTGCCTTCATCGACGGCTTTCTCGCCGCCGCGGCCTAGTCGTTCCATTCCCGGGCGGGGCGGGGTTGCAAGCACCACGCAAGGTTCCGCATGAAATGGCTGGGGGACTAGGATTCGAACCTAGATTGACGGAGTCAGAGTCCATCCCGCTTCATTGATTTCAAAGCGCTTTTCTCCCAACCAAGGAGAAAAGGCAAACGTGAGAGAACAATGCGTTACGAGAATTTTCCCAACTGGCGAAAGCCCACCGGGGATAGCAAACGCCGCCCAACTTGCGAGGCGGGGCGGCGCTGCAAAGAAGGTAACAGAGACAAACGAAGTCGCGACGGGATTGGTTATAGGCCACGGCTACGCCTCCCGCAAGAGTGGAAGCGCGTCGCTCGCGATGGTGCGCCAAGGAAGGGCGCGGCTTACTGCCTGGTCTCGTGTTCTTGATGAACTGGCCGCACAAAGAGAAGCCTTAGACTCCCGCATTCGCTACGCTGACCCTGGCGACGAATGCTTGCCCGATGATTGTTGGGCTTGGTGCCAGCTGTCCTCAGCGCTTGCTGACTTTCTTGATGCAAGGAGGGCGAGCGCATGAGTACCATTCCGAAAGATGGTGACCTTGGCGAACTCGTTTGCCGTTGTGCATCTGAAATCGAAATGAAGCCGGTCGAGTGGCTGTGGCCGGGTCGCCTCGCCATTGGCGCGCATACTTGCATTGCCGGCGAACCGGGGACCGGCAAGTCGCAACTGTCAACCTACATCGCTGCGCAGATCAGCATGGGCCGCGAGTGGCCATGCGGCGAAGGCCGCGCGCCGAAAGGATCCATTTTGATTCTGTCAGCGGAAGACAGCGAGGCCAGCACTGTTGTTCCACGCCTTCACGCGGCAGAGGCAGACCTTGGCAGCGTTCACACCATATCTGCCGTTAAGAAAGCCTATGACTCAAGCCGTAGCTTCAACCTTGAGAGTGATATTTGTTTACTGGAGAAACAAATCAAAGAGTTTGGCGACGTGGCGTTAGTCATTATCGACCCGATTAGTTCCTATCTCGGCAAGACCAACTCGCACAACAATTCTGAAATCAGAGGCGTGCTTGAGCCGCTGAGTGCGATGGCGGAGCGGACTGGCGTTGCTGTGTTGTCGGTAACGCATTTCAGCAAGTCGGGGGCAGCCATAGGGTCAAAACCCATTCATCGGTTTATCGGCTCGATTGCTTTTGTTGGTGCGCCGCGAATGGCGTTCGCTTTGGTCGAAGACCCCGAAGACGAAAACAGGGAGCGCCGCCTTTTATTGGGAGTCAAAAACAACCTTGCTCCAGAGCCTCAAGGGCTGGCGTGCAAGGTCCGACAGACCATCGTTGGCAATGATATTCCGACTTCGCGTGTCGAATGGGAGCCCGACCCGGTTGACATAACGGCTAAGGACGCCTTGGCGGCGGAAGCCGAAAGCGGCGGGTTGCCGCGCCAGGAAGCCGAGGCGTTCCTGCGGGAGCTTTTGGCCGATGGGCCGAAGATGGCAAAGCAAGTCGAGCGGGAGGCCGAAGACGCCGGTGTTGCTTGGCGAACAGTCCGCAGGGCTAAAGAGCGTGTGGGGGTCAGAACCAGGCGCGAGCAAGGCGGAGACGGGCAATGGCTGTGGGTTTGGTACTTGCCTGAGGCAAGCAAGATGGCCACCCCAAAAAGTGGCCAAGTTGGCCACCTTCCCGGAAAAACCACCCCTCAAAACAACGAAGATGGCCAAGATGGCCAGCTTTCTGACGTGGCCACCTTGCCTAGCAATGACCAAGTTGATTTGACGCTTCCTGAATGCCTCAAGGTTGAAAATCGAGCCCAAGCGAACCAGGCGGCCTAAGCGGGAAAAGGGGAAGAAGCGACGTTGTGATTCGCCCGAATACTTAGCGAGGGGGTTTCTTCCGAGATCGGCAGGGCGGCTCAAGTACGCGAGCCCAAAGCTAATCTATAACCCCCAAAAGCGGACATTCTCAGCGCCGAAATGGATGTCCGCTAAGTGCCAGAAGCGGACCTGCTGATTCGCCACACACTGACCCTTAACGCCTATGAGGACGATCCTGCCTTAGACTTAGGTAGCGCGCGGGTCATGTCAGCTCCCTAGTTCATACGCCCTTGCCGTGGTCTCGTTCAAGGCAACCTCGACGCGCTGCC
>CAZUKP010000180.1:0-4522 GCA_964620915.1 uncultured Hyphomicrobium sp.
AAGCGGCTGTTAACCGCTGGGTCGCTGGTTCGAGTCCGGCCCGGGGAGCCAACTTTTTTCAAAAGCTTAGCTGAAGGCATCGTTTCCCGATGGCTACCAGGGGTGCGACGTGGCTACGCGCTCACCGGCGACCGCGCCCTGCCGTTATCCTTCATTTCATGCGAAGCTGCCTTGGCGCGCGGCAGCCAGACAAAATTAGAGTTGGCGAACGGCACACGGTTAGGCGGGTCAGGGCACGTGGGCACGATTACCACCAAGGGAAGTGACATGACCGAAAGCGTACCGGTCGCTATTGTCGTTCCCGTCTACAATCGGCGCCGCAAACTCATCAAGACGCTAAAAACCGTCACAGTTCAAAGCAAGAGCCCCGCCCTCCTCGTCGTCGTCGATGATGGGTCGAACGATGGCAGCGCTGAAGCGGCAGAGAGCTGGCTCGCGAGCAACACATCGTTTGCATGGAAGGTCGTCCGGCAGTCGAACGCTGGAGCGGCCGCCGCACGGAATGCCGGCTTTGCCGAAATCGGCGAACTGCCCTTTGTCTGCTTCCTTGATTCCGATGACCTCTGGCCGCCTGAGTTCCTGGCCGAAGGGATTCATGCGCTTGAGAGACGCCAGAATGCCATTGCCGCCGTCGCTGACAGAGTAAGGGAAGTCGCTGGGCGCCGTCAGATGGTGGAGGACGTTCGCCGTCTGGAGTCGAATCCTACCCTATGGCTCCTTTGCCGCGACGGAGGCATCCTTTCATGCTCTCTCATTCGCAGCAGCGCAGCCCGAGCGGCCGGTCTATTCGTCCCCGGAATGGTCGCGAGTGAAGACAGCGACTTTCTTTTTAGGCTCTTTCGGCGCGGCGATATCGTGCGTTCCGAGTCACGTCCGGTGTGTTTTACCAGGGAGGCACCCCTTGAACCGACAGAGGCCCCCAATCTAAGCACGCGAGATTCGTTTGCAGATCTCCCATACAGATGGGCTCGTCATGGGATGTCAGTTCTCCCGACATTGCCTAAATCGCTCGTAGAAGAGCACAATACTCTTATCCGCGCCGTGGTGGCAGGATGGTGGGCTCGTTCCGCTTTTTCATGCCGCCGGAAACAGCCTGGTAGAGCCGTCCTCAGCGTGTTCTACGCGCTCTGGTGGGACCACAGCGCGCGCCGCCGGCGCCAGCTTGTCAAGTCATTCTGCCGAGGCCGCAAAGATGTACTCGACTCCTTTGCCAACGAAATCGAGAAATTTGGCGACACGCAGAAGAAGGTTTCAAGCCCGGTTACCAAATATCGGCACCGGGCTACGCCTCACGCTGCAGGCAAACGCCGCCAACCTTTGGCCGCAGGCGTGAAAGAAGTGAAGGTATCAAAGGGTGCTCAGATGGACAGGGAGGATCGGGTTCTTGATCGGACCAAGTGGCACCAACCATTATGTACGATCATTGTTACGCACCATAACTATTCCAACATGGTCGAGGATGCACTGTTGTCCGTCCTCGGCCAGACATACTCAAATTGGGAATGCGTTGTGGTTGATGACCACTCGACCGAACACGAGCGCGATCGCCTGCGAAACATCGTCGATGGGCTGTCCGACAGCCGAATAAAATTCATCCAGAACACGCGTGAACCCGGACAAATCGAGGCTTTTTTTACCGGGCTCGCCGCAACCACCGGAGAATTTGTATCACCGCTTGACCCTGACGACCGCCTGCATCCCGCTTATCTCGAAGAAATGGTTAGCGCACATTTGAACGAAACAGTTTTCTGTCCACTCGTTTGTTGCGAGCAGAAACTTTTGCGTTTGAACGGTGAACTCTTGACTGGAACACTGCTAGGAGGACGAGGAGGCCGCCCTAGATGGCTATACGAGAGTCATCTCATTGAACGGAAGGCCACGGACCTGCAATACGTCTCCTCATTCAAGCGCGGTTGGCTTTGGACCACGACTTCGGCGATGATGGTTAGACGCTCGGCGGCCAACTTCTTGGTTCCAACGGAACGCCTGGCTTACAGGGTCGCCCTCGACGCATATCTGGGGTTCGGAGCTCACTTTCTTGGCGGAACGATTTTGTCGGGAAAGCCTCTCGTTTATAGAGGCCTTCACGAAAACAATGACTACATAAATGACACCATTTTCTCAATGACGCAGATCGGAGCTAGACCCGATGCATTGGATTTAATTCACGACTGCAAACGCGATGTTGTGAAGGCGTTGTTTCGAAATGGCGTGACGAACTTCTTCCGCAGACCGCACCTCGCAAGACTCTTACGGAGGCATTTCAAACCTCAAGAAATCGCGCTGGTCGGCGAGGAGTGCCCCCAGGTGCTGACGGTATTGCGTTCAATCAAGAGCCCACGGCAACCGAAGCGCATCTTACCTGGATTTATTCAACGCTTATGGGGCCGGCCGCGCTGAACTCACCCCGATCGTGCCGCTGCCCTCGCTTTGAAAGCCCGTGACAAGCATCCGTCAGGCGGCGCCCCGGTCGATCAGCGACAGCGCCTGATCGTATATGTTGAGGTCCTCGGCGAAGAGCCGTTCGAAGCGCGCATGGTCGCGCCCGGTCATGGCAATGTCCGCCCGTTGCGAGGTGATGCGTTCGTGCCGGGGCTGCACGGGCACGCCCAGCTTCGCCGACAGGCCCTCGGCGAACCGGTCCAGCCGCTCCAGCGCACCGAAATGAAAGTAGTTCTGTTGCAGGAAGGCGGCAGGGTCGGCGCAGGCGCGGGCGCCGGTGACATAGCGTGTGGCAAGGTTCTCGAATAGCGTCCTGTTGTCTTCCAGAAACGCGAGATAATCGGCGAAGCTGAGACGCGCCGCCGCCAGCCGGCCGCGGTGATAGAGGCGCTGGACGCGCCAGCGCTCTTCGAAGCCGACGCGGGCATAGTTGTATTCCGAGATGAGCCGGTCGAGGGGATGGCGGAGCAACGTCACGTAATCGGTTTGAAAGTCCGGCAGGTCGAGCGCGCCAAAGGCAAAATGTCCTGAAACGATATCGCCGTCGCGCAGCTGCGCCGCCAGCCTTTGCAGCGCGGCCTGTTCCCTCACCGTGCCGAACAGCTTGAAGAACCGGCGCATGCGCGACCGCGTCCGCCGCAGCTTCTCCAGACGGGACGGACCTTCGTCCGAGCGCAGCATATGCGGCAGGCGATAGATGCGCGCGCCGGGAAGCGCGGCAGTGACCATATGCACGAGCGTCGTACTGCCGGATTTCGGGACGCGCACGAGCACAATAACTCTAGGGGACATTGGGCGGCCGGGCTGATGGAAATGCGCCAACAGCATTAGAGATCGCGCCCGCGCGAGGCAAGCTTGCTGCCCCTGAACTGGGGCCGCACCGTATGCTTGAGCCGCGATACGCCGAGCGAGGCGCAGTGGCTCAGGCCGGGACGGCCTCGATCACGCAGATCGGGCGCTCGGTCGGCACGATGCGATTGAGCCGCAAACCGGACGCGGCGAACAGGCCTGCGAATTCCTCTTCCGTGCGCTCCCTGCCGCCGACCGTCATCACCAGCATCTCAATGTCGAGCATCTTGGCGGGCGTTGGTCCCGGCTCATCCGTCACCACCATCTCGCATACAAGCACCCGGCCATGCGGCGGCAGTTGCTCGCGTATCAGCGAGAGAATGGTGCGGCAATGCGCGTCGCTCCAGTCGTGAATGATGTACTTCATCAGATAGGCGTCGCATCCGTCGGGCACGCGATCGAAGAAGCTTCCCGCTTCAAGGGCGATGCGATCCTCGCAACCCGCGAACCGCGTCTCAGGTATCGACGCGATCACCTCCGGCAGATCGAACAGGACGCCTTTCAGGTTCGGGTAAGCGCGTAAGAAAGACGCAAGCAACAGTCCATGGCCGCCACCAATATCGGCGAGGCGCTCAATTCCGGAGAAGTCGTACGCGTCCATGATCGCCTGCGCCACGACCCCGGTCGAGTTGGTCATGGCATTCTGGAACGTTTCGAATTGCTCGGGCCGCTCGGCCAGCACCTCCCAGACCGGCTTGCCGAAGGCTTCACTCACACCGTCGGTTCCGGTGCGCAGACACGCGGTAATATGTTGATAGGCGCGCGTGGAGAACTCTTCGCCGAACATCATCGCCGTGTAGCGCAAAGAGGTGGGCGTGCCCGTCTTGAGGAGTTCGCCGATCGGCGTCAGAGCAAATTGGCGCGGCGCCTCCTCGCGGAACACGTCGAAACTGGCAAGCAGGCGCATGACGCGATAGAGCGAAGGCGTATGCGCCCCAACCTTGGCCGCGATCTCCTCGACCGGCCGCGGCGTTCCGTCCATGTGATCGGCAACGCCGAGCCGCGCCACGCCCGACAGCGAATAGGTGATCTGCTTGCCGAACAGGAGCTGCATCAAGGCCTGCGGCGGCGGCGTCGCTTCAGTCCGTTTCTCAGTCATCAGACCTTTGCTCATAGACGGGCCAATACTTCGGCTCGTCTTACCATCCTACGGCGGCGGCATGGCGTTTACAGCGAGCGGCCAATTGGCGGGGAAGAAGCGAGGGGCCAAAAAGAGCGAAAGGGCCGGACC
>CAZUKP010000181.1:0-4497 GCA_964620915.1 uncultured Hyphomicrobium sp.
CCGCTTCTGGTTGATGTGCAATGGGAAACTTGACTCCTGCAGGGCAGGGAGGTGCGATAACTGGAGAATTTCCCTGTATTTTCCCCTAGATCAGGGAATTCGTGCTGGTGAGACACGTTCGCAGCGGTTTCTCCGCACAGCCAGCCAGTCGCGGGCTTTTCTGGTTCTCTCATGCGCTTCACCAAACGCTCACGAAGGAGCCACCAATGGTGGGTGGCTATCCCTGACTTAACGCTGGAGAGCGGGTCTTAGCCTGCTTCTTCCTGGCTTCGACGCCCCGCCGTCGAAACCTGACCACACATCGATCAGAATCGGCCGACGACCCTCGTTCTTTCAAGTGTGGTCCGCTGCTCGATCCAGAAGGCGCTCGAGCAAGCCGTTGCGGTTGAGTTCAAGGGTTACTTGCTCGTGCGCAACCGTGATACGCGGGGCGAAATAGGAACGCGCTGGTCGCTGGCTAAATCATCACCACTACGTACGCGTCGAAGTTTTCGGTACGCCTGAAAGTTCTAGGTGCCGTAAAGCGAACATGTGGGCTTCTTAGTAGGAGACAATATGCTCCCAACCGTGGCTGACCACCTAGTCGCTCGTCTCGGAGAACTCGGGATCACCGAGTTCTTCGGCGTGCCGGGCGACTTCAACTTCAATATCTGTGCTGCCATCGAGGCCTCGGACCGGGCCCGCTGGATCGGTTGCTGCAACGAACTGAACGCCGGTTACGCGGCGGACGGATACGCACGACTGAAGGGCTTCGGGGCAGCCGTAACGACCATGGGCGTGGGCGAATTGTCCGCAATCAACGCCATCGCGGGCGCGTATGCCGAGCATGTCCCGGTCTTCAAGATCAGTGGCACGCCGGCGAAGGTTGTCCAGGAAGGGCGGATACCGATCCACCACACACTGGGCACTGGGGATTACGACGTATTTCAGCGCATATACGCCTCCGTCACCGGGGCACAGGCAAAGCTCACGGCAGAAAATGCGGCAGCGGAAATCGAACGGCTGATCGGTGTTGCCTTTACCGAGCGCCGTCCGGTTTACATCAACCTGCCCGCTGACGTTTGCAGGCAGCGCATTGCCGGCTACCAGCCGAAATTCGCACCCTCGGTGCCGGACCCGACGGTTATCCGGGAGGTCGTGGACGAAATCACGGCGCTGCTTGCCCGGGCGCGACGCCCGTTGATCATAGTGGACGCCAAGGTGATGCGCTTCGGCCTGCGTAACGAGATCAGGGTGTTCGTCGAGAAGTCGAACCTTCCGGTGGCGACGCTGGTGATGGGTAAGAGCGTCATCGACGAGCAGCATCCGAATTTCATCGGGACGTACAACGGCCAGCTGATCGCCCCGGAAACGAGTCGCCTTGTCGAGAACGCTGATTTGTTGCTCGCGTTCGGTTGCCTCCTGAACGACATGAACAGTGCCGCGTTCACGGTAAATTTCGACTCTGCAAAGACCGTGGATATCCAGCAGAACTATGTAGATGTGCGCCGTACCCGCTACGACAACGTGCCCATGAAGGAATTGCTCGTGTCGCTTACCGAAACGGTGGAGCCGCACAAGGAATCCGTGCCCAGCGTACGGCCGGCGCTCGGTGCACCGTCCGGGAAAGACGGTTCGGCGAAGCTGACGGCCGATCACCTGTACCGGCGGCTCCAGGCGTTCATTCAGTCGGGAGACACGGTCATGGTGGATACCGGCACACTTGCTATGGGCGCCATGGGATTTCGGCTTCCTAGTGACGTTGAGTACCACAACCAGGGATTTTGGATGTCGGTCGGCTATGCGACGCCAGCGACGCTAGGAGCAGGGCTGGCTGCGCCGCACCGTCGCCTGCTCCTGTTCACCGGGGACGGCTCGCACCAGCTGACGGCTCAGGAGATCAGCAACATGCTGCGCTACGGTCTCAAGCCGATCATCGTGCTCCTGAACAACAACGGATACACGATCGAACGTTACCTTTGCGATGACCCCGAGACTCCGTTCAACGACATCGCGCAGTGGAATTACACCAAGCTTCCCGAAGCTTTCGGCGCTCAGGACGCGTTCGTTGCGCAGGCGCGTACCGTGGGCGAGTTCGACCAGGTCCTCGGACGGGCTGCGAAGTCGGGCAAATTTGTTTACATCGAGATCTTTCTCGATCGTATGGACGCGCCACAATTGCTGCACGAGGTGCGTGCTCATCGCGAACGGCTGTACGGAATCAAGAGTGAGTAGGGACCTCGAAAACGATCAAACGAGAATAGAAGCAAGTCCGCATTGGTTTAAATGACACTCTTCGAGGAGAAAGCGGGCGCAGGCGCGCTCAACCGACTTCTCGACGAGAAGCTCGGCCCGTGTAATCGCCTGCCCGGGATTAGCGCCGATACCGATGCCGTGGAATTCCCTGTATTTCCCGCAGGTCAGCGCGGCCACTAAGTCGCGCCCCAAGAACCAGGTATTGCGGGGCCGGCACTACTGGCAGCCGCCGAATTGGTAGCAGGCATCGTAATATGGATTGGAAAAGCTGTCGGCCATGGCAGGCACAGTGAAGGCGAGAGTTAGGGCAACAGCAATGACGAGTTTCTTCATGATGATTCTCCTTCGGTTGAGCCCTTTTCCGTCGTTGAGCAGACGCTTGTAGCAAGCGCTTGTAGCAAGTTGACAAGAACGCAAGTGGGTTGCCTGGGGCGGGTCCGCTTGAGCCAAATTGCTCCCCTTTGTCAGCTGTTGCGCCGATCGCGACGAATGAGAGTATCAGGGTCAAATATCGAAGAGCCAAGGCCATTGCCGACCCATGTCGCCGGGATCAAGTCCGATTGCTTTATGAAACAGCGACTGGAACAAGGTTGAGCCAGGTACCGCAACAAAGCCACAGCAATAAACCGGCGCGGGCCTTACGTTAACGCCTTCAACGTTGATCCGGAGGGCGCTAAGCGCTCTGGACATCGCTGGTGGCCGAATTTTTCTCGTTGCCTTTGTTCAAGCCCCTGTAGGGAGAGAATCGCGCAGCCTTCTAAGACTGAGGCTGGCAAGTCCGTTGAAGCTACATGAGGGTTCCGGGCGTGGAGTTTGCAAAGTATTGTCATGCTGAAGGAGACTCTCAGGCATAGGATCCGGACGGGGAGTCTGACTCTGATTGAGCCCAACGGCGGCGTGACCGTTTTCGGCGAGAAGGATACAGACCGGGCGGAAGCGGACGTCGTCGTCCGTCTGATAGGATGGATGACTCCGCTGAAGCTCGCGCTGTGGCCAGATTTGTATCTCGGCGAAGCCTATATGAATGGCTCTTTGGTGTTTGAACGAGGAAGTCTGTGGGACCTTCTTGATCTCTTTGGTCGCAATCAGATAGAAAGCGGCCATTCCCCACCTGGATATCTGCGCCGATTGCTAAAAGCCCTGCTGCGTCGCGTTCGGCAGCGGAACGCGTTTGGAGCGGCGCGCCGCAATGTCGCCCACCATTACGATCTTTCGCATGCCTTGTTCGAAGCGTTCCTTGATCAGGATCTACAGTATTCGTGCGCCTATTTTCCTGTGCCCGGAACCTCGCTCGACGAAGCGCAGCGGGCCAAGAAGGATCACATCGCGGCCAAGCTTCTGTTGGGCTCCGGTCAGCGGATTCTGGACATCGGCTGTGGCTGGGGAGGCCTAGCGCTTACGCTAGCAGAGCTCGCAGATGTCGAGGTCACTGGTGTGACACTATCCCGGGAGCAATTGCAAATCGCGCGACAACGTGCATACCGGAGAGGCTTGGCAAGACGGGTGAAGTTCGAGCTTTGCGACTATCGTGCGATTGAAGGACAATTCGACCGGATCGTTTCAATAGGGATGTTCGAGCATGTCGGCGTCCCCAATTATGGCAAGTTCTTCGACAAGGTCTCAACGCTGCTGAACGATCGGGGCCTCGCTCTGATCCATTCCATCGGGCGCATGCACGGTCCAGATGTGACGAGTGCCTGGATACGAAAGTATATTTTTCCTGGCGGTTACATTCCCGCTCTTTCCCAGGTCTTGCCTGCGGTGGAGCGCGCGGGGCTTTGGCTGACGGACCTCGAGATTCTGCGACTGCACTATGCGGAGACGCTCCGCCTTTGGCGTCAGAACTTCCTGTCGCGAAAGCCGCAACTCGCGGAAGTCTACGATGAACGGTTTTGTCGGATGTGGGAATTCTATCTCGCCATCAGCGAGATGAGCTTTCGCTATGGTGGGATGATGGTATTTCAGGCTCAGATGGCCCGACACATAGAAGCTGTGCCCCTCACGCGAACTTACCTGCCGTACCAGGAGCGACGCCCGCCGGTCGTCATCGCCGCAGAATGATCCAGGCACCCTGTCAGAGTGGAGCTGAATCGCTCGAGGCTCGCTTCACTGGCTAAGAACTCGCCAACACGGCGACGCCGCCGAAGATCAGGACCATGCCGCCCAGCTGGGCCGGCGCGATCGCTTCCTTGAGGAACAACCGCGCGAGCACCACGGTCACGGCGCCGAAGGCCGACGACACCACGGTGGCGAATTCCGGTT
>CAZUKP010000182.1:0-4482 GCA_964620915.1 uncultured Hyphomicrobium sp.
ACCGATCGCCAAGTTGGGGGCTGGATGAAATCCAAAGCCTACCGCAATGTGTGGAATTGGAGTGCGACGAGAGGCGGTGCGCGAGGAGGGGTTGTCGTATTTGCCCTCAAACTGGATGATCAGATCATTGCTACCCAGCTTTGTCGCGTTGACAAAATCCGCGTCGAAGCTGTCGAGAGCACCTACGACGAGGCCTATGGCCGGCATGGTCCCGGTACGATCCTCAAAAGCGAATGTCTCAGATGGGCCTTTGAGCATGGCCTAGAATTCGATTTCAGAAATGGGCTTCACGCACACAAGGAACGGTGGGTCAATAGCGCACGCCCGGCCATCACCTATGAAGTTCCCAATTCAAGGCTCTTCGCACTTGGTCATCGGTTTCCTGCGCTTACACCCCTCATCCATAGGTTGCGGCGAGTTCATCAAAGACTCGATCGCTAGCATTCGGGTTCGTAGGACTCGAGACCGACGGCGTTCGGCATGACACGCCAATCCAGGCAGGATAAGGATGGTTGATGAGCTTCAACGAACATGCGGGGTTCGGCACATTCGACCCATCGCGGTGGAACAAGCTGGCGAGGCTGCCGACCCAGCGATATTGCTGGGCCCGTGCCTGCTTGGAAACGGTAAATAGACGAGATCGTGAGCGGCTGATCACGTGCGGCGATGCGCTGGCACCGTTTTTGATCAAGCACGAAGAGCCGCACCGTATTGCATTTATTGGCGATCCTATCGGTGAACCTTACGATGTGCTGTCGAATGACAACACGATTGATGACCTTGCCGAGTCCATTGTCAAAACGGGGCTCGTGCTCGACCTCAGGCGCATCCCGGCAGAGGCCCCTATCATCGGTGCGCTTCAGCGCGCATATCGCGGGCGTGGCTCCGTTGTCGTGATACCTCGACGAGCGAGTTGCCCTTACATCGAACTCGATGAGACTTGGTGTGAACCAGAACAACACTTCAGCGCCAGGTGGCGTTCGACGTTCCGCAGGATGCGACGAAAGGCCGAAAGCATCGGGGAAGTGACTTTTGAAATCATCGCGCCAAATCCCAAGCAAGTGCGTGCGCTCCTTAGTGAGGTCATTACCGTGGAAGCGGCGTCATGGATGAAGGAGGCAGGTATCGCCATGGCGGTTAGCCGATGGCGCTTGCGGTTCTATAGGCGATACGCCAGGTATGCCGCCCACGAGGGCATTCTTCGCTTTTGCTTTCTTCGCATCGACGGAAAGCCTGTGGCGACGGAGTTTGCCGTGGAATTTGACCGGCGCCTATTCGTTCATAAGATCGCCTATGACGAGGCATTCGAGTCCTGCTCGCCGGGAAGCCTCCTTAGACTCGAAGTGATACGTTATGCCGCCGAGCACGGTCTGCGGTCCTACGAGTTTCAAGGCAAAGATACCGATTGGACCTACTTTTGGACCAAGACCGTGCGCCCCATGGTCTGGCTCAGGGCCTATCCCTTGACCGCGCGGGGATTGTGGATGCGGTCCCACGACACAGTGCGTGCTGGTAAGCGGCGCGTCGGCAACTGGACGGCGCGGCTCAAGGGTAAGCTTAGGAAGGCATTGATCTGGCGACCGACGGACAGGGCCAGACAAGCGCCACCCGCAAACTAGGCCGATAGAGCTTGGAATTCGCGCGGTCCCGCCCCCAATTGTCTCTTTGCCGATTTTTTTACTATAATCATGCGGGTTTTGGGGGGTGGTACCTCTTAAAAGCAAGGTCTAATACGTGCGGCCGTCGCTCATATCGCTTCCGCCAGAGTTACAGGATGGCTATCTGGTTCACAGCGCGGTTCTGGCGCGGGGACTAGACGTCCTCCTTTTGCCTCGCCAGGTCTTGCTGGCGAGCCAGTCCGACCACGACGCAGGCAACATCTCGTTTGTGCATGGCGTTCCGGAAGCTTCCACTGTCGCGGGCGTGACGCACGCGAGGGATAAACGGCTGCGCCGCTATCTGTTCAACATCGAAAAGTTGCCGACGCCACCGGGTATTACCTTCTCGGCGCGCGGCTCAAGAAGCCTAGACAGTTTCATTTCTAGGGTGGGATATCCGCTCGTCCTCATGGAAGCTCTCGGCGAGAATCCGTCGCGCAAGACGAATGAAATTTGGAACAAGGCGGAATTGTTGGCGGCCGTGTCGCAGATGCGGAAGCTAACGAAGGATCAGTTTCTGCCTGCGCGGAGTCTCGTTGCCTCGGCCTATGGCGAGAACATCCTTAGCTATGCCGAAGACGAAGCTGGCGAGCGGGTCGCGCCGCCGCATGCACGTTTGCTTGCCGAGAAGAGCATGTCGGGGCGTTATGTGCGTTGCTTTGTTTGTGACAGCGAATTTCTCGCGGCGGTGGAGTTCGACAGGTCGATGCGGGTGTCGAAGGTCGACATCTCGACGCAATTGCACGACGGATTCAAGTCAATTGCCGTTCGTGCGGCAAGCGTGATCCCGGGCCTGTTTGCAGCCTCCGTCGATTTGGTGCTTGACGACCCATCGAGGGCTCCCGAGGTTCAAACCTTTTACATTGCCGATCTGTTGGAACGTGCCAGGTTCGATACTTATATGCGCGCGTCTCCAGAATTGGGTCCGGCACTTGCGGATGCGCTGCTTGTCCGGCAGGCGCAGCGCTCTTCCGTCCCGCTTGGCGAACCTGTTGAAACTGTGGCGGTTCGTGTGAGACTGGAGGGGCTGCCGGAGCCGAGCAGTCTGCTGCCCCTGCTAAAGGAGAGTTGCGAAGTTCTGGGTCTTTCCGGATGCGTCAACATGTCCGATCCCGTGGAGGGTGTTGTTGAGGGTCACGTGCAAGGCCCGCCAGGCGAAATTGCGCTGGTCATGGAAGCCTTAGCGAGCGGTATCCATTTTGGACAGCGGACCGCGGCAATAGATGAGTGGCAGGTGCAAGCTGAGCACCAGTCCGGGTTCAGAATCGCGTAATGCTGAAGTCAGCCACGAGCGTCGAAGACATGAACGAAGCGACCAACGCTTCGTTGACGGTGACGATCGCCCGGGCAATGACCTTTCATGAGCCTCTATCTGTGGGTTTGTCAGAACCGGCGCAGGCGAATTTTATGGTCCACCTTGAAGGCCGTGCCGGGAAAGCTGTTCATGGCGTTGCCGAAGATCTGATCACGCGGCTCGAGGGCTTTCCTGTACCCGCACGACTAATGCCGCTCGCCGAGCGGGCATGCAGCAAGCTCCTAAGGCAGGACCTTCAACCCTATCGGATGGGCTTTCCCGAATGGCTCTGGCCGGCGGCTGAGGAAATGTGCCGCCAATTTTGCGGCCGCAGCGTAAGCGCCGGCAATATCGAGCAGTCGTTGTACGACGCATCGGAAGATGCAGCACACGCTCTTGAACGTCTGGGATATCGGGTGCTGGCAAATGGGCTGCGCGCCGTGGCTCAGAATAATTTGACTGACAGCCACACGCGCCGATCCGGCCGACGGCCTGACCTTAGCCTGAGCCCTCGCAAAAGAATTCTGCACAAATCGCTGGCTGAACTTCTCGATGTCTTCGCTCGTGCGCTCCGCCGCCTTGTCACTGAAGCGGTGAGTGATGAAACGGACAACTGTTTTGGCCAGTACCCCGAACAGTGGCCAAATTCCATTCAGTACAGTTGCTGCTTTCCGGAACCGCCGTTACCGGTCTTACATGGAATGGAAGCGAACATTTTTTCTGACGCGGCGTTCCTGCAATTTCATCCCAAAGATGCGACCAAGGGGCATCTTCTTGAAAGAGAAGCGCTTGCCTTCGGGCTTTCAGTGCTGCGACTTCCAAGCGGTTCGTTCATCGCGTACGACGGAAAAGGAAAAAGGCTGAATTTCAAGTGGAGCCGCTCTCCTGTTTCGAGCGCGGTGGCTCTTGCCCTTTGCTCTCATAAGGACGCCACGCGCGCTAGACTCCGGCGATGCGGTTTACCGGTTCCGCGAGGCCGCATCTTCGCCGGAGGGGACTATGAGCAGGCGGCATCTTACGCTGCGCATATCGGTTATCCGGTCGTGTTGAAGCCGGCCGCGGGCCTTCGTGGAATTGGCGTTGTCAGCGACATTAAGAATGAAAAGGAGCTGCGTGCGGCGTTCAAGCTTCTAGGGCAGAGCGAGCTCGGATTCGATGACTTTATCCTAGAGCAACACGTTCGTGGGAAGGACTATCGGATCGTGGTGGTCGGAACCCAGGTGGTCTCGGCGATACACCGCGAGCCCGCTTCAGTCGTCGGCGATGGTCTGCACACAGTCTTGGATTTGATGCTGCACAAGAACAAGCTCCGCAGCCTCAATCCTCATTTGCGAAGACGGCTGATTCATTTGGACGAAGCGGCCTTTTACAAGCTGGATCAAGCTGGCTTGACGTTACAGTCCGTACCGGCCAAGGATCAGTTGGTTCAGCTTGCGAATTCCAACAACATTTCACGGGGCGGCGATAGCATCGAAGCGGTCGACGAATTGCATCCTTCTATCGCGGAGGCGGCAATTCGTGCCGTCGAGG
>CAZUKP010000183.1:0-4453 GCA_964620915.1 uncultured Hyphomicrobium sp.
GCTGCAACGTGATGACTTCCCTTGACAGCCAGGAGCCGTCCACACATGGCCCTTAACGGACATGGATCAAGACTTTCGAGACGTCTATTCCTGGGGGCAAAGCGGACATCCTGCGCGGCGGTCTTGATGTCCGCTAAGGGCCATTGACGGACATTGGCGTGCAAAACGCGAGTGCCGATCAAAACACAATCCTCCACGCCAACGAAATGATTCAGACGAAGGCCAGTAGACGCGGCCAGATCCACCATAAGGGGCTCTGAACGGATTCATAGGCAACGCTTACTTGACGGGCAAAAGTGGCAAGCGCAGTGTCAAAAGTTCCCGATGGTGCCCACCATGAGAAGTCGCTGCCAGCGGCCGTGCCGGGCTCGGGAAAGGAGGAAAAAATGGCTCAACTCAGTAGGGGATACACCGCTCTCCTAGCGGCTGGGTGTGCGCTCAGCGCAGCACTCAACCCCGCCATCGCACAGGAGGAAGTCCAACAGACCGCCACGACAACCGCAAAGCCGGCACCAGCCAAATCCGTATCGCAAGACATGCTCAATGCGGCGGCATCAGATTCATCAAACTTCCTGCACACAAATGGCAATTACGATCAGACCCGCTATTACCCGGCGGATCAGATCAATACGTCCAACGTCTCCAAACTTCGTCCTGCTTGGATCTTCCAGACAGAGGTAAAGGAGTCGATGGAGACGTCGCCGATCATCGTCGACGGCGTGATGTACGTGACGACATCGTTCAGTCACGTCTATGCACTCGACGCCAAGACCGGTGAAATGTTCTGGCACTACAAGCATAAGATGGGACCGGTAACCACCTTCTGCTGCGGCCCGAACAATCGCGGCGTCGCGGTCTACGGAGACAAGGTTTTCCTAGGGACGCTCGACGCACAACTCGTCGCGCTTGACGCAAAGTCCGGCAGCCTCCTGTGGCAGCAGCAGGTCGGCGATCCCGAACTCGGCTACAGCGAAACGATGGCACCCACCGCCGTCAACGGTAAGGTTCTCATCGGCACGAACGGCGGCGAGTACGGCATTCGTGGGTTTGTGAAAGCTTATGACGCCGATTCCGGCAAGCTACTTTGGACGTTCAACACTATTCCTGAGAACTCCGTCGGCGTGTGGGCGACCAAGGACGCCACGGGCCGCGATATGCATCGCGACATTGCAGCCGAGAAGGCCGCTCTCAAGAAGCTGGGCGATCCATACAAGACGCTCGGTGGTGGCCAGTGGCAGAACCAGGCGGTCGATCTCAAGCTGAACCGGATCTTCTTTGTCGTAGGCAACCCATCGCCCGACCTTGACGGTTCGATCCGCCCCGGTGACAACCTTTACACCAACTCCCTCGTGTCCTTGGACTTGGATTCCGGCAAGTACGTCTGCCATTTCCAGTACATTGCTCATGACGTGTGGGATCTGGACGCTGTCAGTCCGCCCATCCTTGTCGACGTCACAGACAACGACGGAAAAACCGTCCCGGGCATTATTCATGGTGGAAAGACCGGATACATTTATACCCACAAGCGGGACGACTGCAGTCTGATCCGGTTCTCTGATCCAATGGTGCGGCAAACCGGCCGGTGGACGCTGCCAACGAAGGAAGGCGCTCCTATGCTGCCGGGCGCCAACGGTGGCGTCGAATGGTCGACAATGGCGGCCAACCCGGGGCTCAATCTCGCCTATGCGATCAACCTCGAACAGCCAATGACATACCATGTCGAGAGCAGCCCCTATCCGGGTGGCAAGCTCTGGCTCGGCGGCGCGTTCAAGGTCATCCCAACCGAGCGACAGTTCGGCAACATAACGGCCGTCGACTACAACACCGGGAAGATCAAGTGGCAGGTGGAAACACCTCAACCCATGATCGGTGGCGTCTTGACGACCGCCGGCGGGCTCGTGTTCACGGGCGAAGGCAATGGTTGGTTCCGCGCATATGACGCCAAGGACGGCAAAATCCTCTGGTCGTTCCAGGCCGGTGCCGGCGTCAACGCGCCTCCATCTTCCTACACTGTCGATGGCAAGCAATACATTGTGGTTGGTGCAGGCGGGAACACGCAGCTCAACTACAAGCGTGGCAACAACATCATCGCCTTTACCGCCGACTAGGTGATATCCGTCTTCACAAGAGTGAAGACTCGGCACATGCTTTGATGGGGCCATTCGGCCCCGTCCTTGTTTTGCTCCAAAATATGACTGATCTTTGAGCGAGTTCAAACACTATGGCTGCAATCGAGACTTTCGTGAGCGCATCCCGGCTTGCACTCATCTTTTTGGCTAGCGCCATCATCTCCTGCACGGCGGTCCAGGCTGAGGAAGACATCTCTGCATTGGTGACAATCTGCGCAGGATGCCACGGCGAGAAGGGCATTCCGCAAGACAAGACCACGCCCGTGATTTGGGGACAGAACGAAGGGTACATGTACCTGCAGCTACGCGACTTCCAAAAAGGCACGCGCAAGAACGAACAGATGCAGCCCATTGTCAAAGACTTGGAGAGGCCCGTCATTCGAGCGCTGGCTGCCCACTTCACAAAACTGGATTGGCCCAATCTTGGTCAGCCGGAAGCACCAGCGGCTGTCGAGAAGAAAGCAAAGTCCGTGAGCGTTGCCATGAGCTGCACCGTTTGCCACCAGGGCGAATATGAGGGTGACGGAACAACTGGCCGGGTTGCAGGTCAGAGCCTCGAGTACCTCAACAAGACCGCGCAGGATTTTCGCACCGGCGCGCGCGCCAATAATCCCGGCATGGCGAACGTTTTCCGCTCAATGGAGGAAGACGACGTCAAGGCGATAAACCAATACCTTGCCGGGCTTCGCCTGCAGCCTTCGGCGGGCAGACGCTAAGTCTCACTTTCCTGCAAGCGTTTGACGCATGGCCTCGGTAGGGGCGAGCTGAGCAGCTGTCTTGCCCTCGTTGTCGACCAAGTTTGCATCGGCGCCGTGTCGGAGCAGGGCTTCGACGGCTTCGTCATGGTCCAGCTCGGCAGCGATCATCAAGGCCGTGCGACCACGATTGTCCTTGTCATCCAAGCGAGCACCGCGAGAGACGAGCAGATCGATTACCTCAAGCGCGTCCAGATATCCGGCATCTGCGGAATATCCGGCCGCCCACATCAGCGCCGTCAAGCCATTCCCGTAGGCCGCGTTGATGTCGACGCCCCCGTCCAAAAGGACGCGCACCACCGGAGCCCATCCGCGACCGGCCGCGTAGCTCATCGGCGACTTTCCGAACTGATCGATGCTGTTGGGATCGGCGCCCTTCTCAAGCAGGAGCTGGACCATCTCCGCACTGCCTCTATATGCGGCGGCAGCAATAACGCTGTTTGCCTTGCGGCCCGGAATATCGATACGTGCACCACGGGCGAGCAGAATGCGAACAACGTCCCGGCGGTCCGCCGCCATAGCACGAAAGAGCGCAGTCGAACCTTCGGTATCGCGCGCATCGATTGGCGCATCTTGATCGAGGAACAAGGTCACGAGGTCGACCCAACCTTCTTCGGCCGCCCTGCCGAGGGGCATTGCACCAAAGCGATCCCGAGCCCGAAGCGAGGCACCGTCGGACAACAGACGTCGCGCCAGCTCTTCGCACCCGCTGCGGGTTGCAGAAAAGAGGCTGTTATTGATTTGCAGCGTGTTGGCGGCCGTTTTGATCTGTTCGTAGCCCTGCGTAATCTGGCGGCACTTTTTTTGGTGAACCGATCGCGCCGCCTCGACGGAATTCACACTTATGAGCAGTGCAACCACACCGATGACGGCAGCGCTCAATTGTTTCCTACTCTGTCGTCGTACCATGTTTTGTTCTTTTTCGTTGTCGCGAGCCCACCAGGGCCGTGATGAGGGTATTGAGCTCCCCAAAGTCGGCGCGGGTCAAGATGTAGAGTTGCGGCTTCTTGGGGGAGTGATGCGGTGATTAGCCGAAGGTATGGGATTGTCATGTAGTCTGTACGTTGCGTAGGGATTGTATTGCCTCGTGAGGCGTTTGGTGTGGAGGTGGATATGGATTCGCGGAGCAAGCGAACGTGCGCCTGACGACTGGTGGGCGGCAAGGTTAATAGCGCGAGATCTGGCGACGGCATCATGCTACCCAACAGGAGGTGCGATGAATTCGTTCATCTAAGAAACGAGAGCTGGCAAAAAATGTCCGCTTCGGGTCACAAGCGAACATTTCGGCATGCATCACTGATGTCCGCCTTACCGCCGCAAGCAGACATAGCCGGTTACTGGGTGCCATTCGTGCACGGTGCACCTTGCGGTCAAGAAAACAGGTCGAGCCGTACCCGAGGGCTAGCTTGTGCCTTGATATTTGAAGGACACCTTCAACTTGGTGCGATACGCGACGACTTTGCCATTTTCAATTACGAGATCTTGCTCGGAGACCTCGGCCACTCGCAGGTCTCGTAAGTGCTTGCTCGTTTCCTCGACTGCCGCTTTGGCAGCCTGCTCCCACGACTC
>CAZUKP010000184.1:0-4403 GCA_964620915.1 uncultured Hyphomicrobium sp.
GGTTGATTTCGTTGTCCTCGACCAAAAGCACACGCGCACCGCGCAAGTGAGAGACGTCTAAATGCCTTTCTATCCGGTCTTCCTCAATCCCGTGACGCTTTTCGTCCGCTATGAGTATGCCCAAGGTCGTGTCCAACAGCGTCGAAGACGTGACAGGTTTTACGAGAACGCTGTCCAAACCTGAGTCCTCGGCAGTCTTGAGAACGTCTTCCCGTCCGTAGGACGTGACCATGACAACGCGCGGCGTCGGAATATTTTCCAGCGCCATGATCTGCTTTGAGGTCTCAATTCCATCCAGCGCCGGCATCTGCCAATCGACGTATACGATATCGTACGGCTCGCCCCTTGCGGCAGCCTGGTGAACCATCTCAATGCCCTCCCGGCCGGAAGGCGCTTCGTCGGCGACCACCGACATGTTGTCCAAAAGGCTGGAGAGAACGGTTCGCGCCGACGAATTGTCGTCGATGATCAATGCACGTCGGCCTTTAAGATCCCCGCCCAAGATCCGGCGCGGCGCCGCGATTTTCTTAAGGCGAGAGGTGAACCAGAACGTGCTGCCGTGACCAGGCTTGCTGGTCGCACCAATGCGGCCGCCCATCGCCTCGGCCAGTTTCTTGGAGATCGCCAGTCCAAGGCCCGTTCCGCCATATTTCCTGGTCGTCGATGTATCCGCCTGTTCAAACGCCTGGAATAGGCGAGACATTTGCGCCTCAGACAATCCAATCCCGGTATCGGTGACAGAGAATTGGACGAGCTGATCGTCCCCCCGGTCTTCCAGAAGCTTCACCCGGACAACGATCTCGCCCTGGTCGGTAAACTTAACGGCATTGTTGCAGAAGTTGATCAGGACCTGCCCCACCCTCAGGGGATCGCCCTGAAGGCCCGTCGATACCGAAGGATCGACGTCGAAAATCAGCTCAAGCCCTTTAGCGGCGGCCTTCTCCGAAACCAGATTGCCGACGTTCTCAAGAACGCTGTCCAGCTCGAAGGGGATATTTTCGATGGTGAGTTTCCCAGCCTCGACCTTCGAGAAGTCGAGAATGTCATTGATGATGCCGAGCAGGTGTTGCCCCGAGTTCTTGATCTTGACCAGATGGTCGCGCTGACGCGGCGGCAAATCGGTCTTCAACGCAAGCTGGGAAAGACCGATGATGGCATTCATCGGGGTGCGGATTTCGTGGCTCATATTGGCGAGAAAATCCGACTTGAGCCGTGTCGCTTCTTCGGCAACGTCCTTGGCGGCCTTCGCCTCCTCGTTGCTGACCTTGAGAGCCTCGATCAGTTCATCGACACTCTGCTTGGCAAAGATCCCCCGGCATTCATTGAGTTTGGACTCCGGAAGTTCAGCCTCCGCCCCTGTGCGGCAATAGCCACGCCAACCATGACGGCCGTCTTTATCGAAAGCTTCGATGCGCTCGAACCCTACATCGAGAAATCTACTATCGCTTTGCCGCTCACCCAGCACTTCAACATAGATTTCCCCGGCCGCTCCCGAACCAGCAAGTCCGACGTCTATCTCGACCGGTCCCGCCTTCACCAATGTCTTTGCATGATCTGAAACGGCGGACGCAAGGCGCACACAGCGAACATGGCTTATGCCGAGTATGTTTGCGATGGCGAACAGTTTGCGGCGCACCGCCAGAACCGCGAGCTTGCCCTTGATCGAAAGTGTACCGATCTCGGTCATCTGCATCGCATTACCGCACACGACGCGTCGTCCAACACCTTACCGAATTTGCGAACGACATTGAGGGCTATTGCTGACGCAGGATCAAGACCGAGGCTTGGATAGTTCTCGGGCCCGAACCGACCAGTGACGCCGTCAGAAAACAGCACGAGTACGTCTTCGGGCTTTAAACTCAAGGCATGAGGTCTGGGCGAACGCACTCTTTGGCCAAGCACACCGTCACCAAACTCCACGGTCTTAGTCGCCTTTCCGAATATTCGGCAACGGACGTTTCCAACACCAGTGACCCAACCCTCAAGACAAGCCGAGTCAAGCCAGGCGACAGCGGCAACCGCGCCTCTTGTGCCTTGAGCCGTTTCATGGAGCAGTTTCATCGCTCCTTCAGGCTCCGGACAGGCCGTCGCATGCCCCCACTGCGACAGCTCGCTGCACAGGCGGAGACCAACCTCGTGCGCTTCTGGCCCGTGTCCGAGTACGTCTATGACCGCGGCGAGCGCGCCGGCGTCCTCGTGCTGCGTGAGTACGACATCTCCCGACAATGTCTCGCCCTCCCGAGGCCGGACATATTGGCCCAATTCAATGCCTCCGGTCACGCCGATTGACCCACATTGTCGCTGTTACCGCGGCCCCCGCGCCAGGCTCAGATTCGATCTCAAGCGCGTCCATGATGCGTGCGACGCCTGGAAGGCCGAGCCCGAGCGTCCCCGAAGTGGAATAGTGATCTGACAGCGCGCTCTGCTTGTCGATGAAGCCGGGCCCGCGATCGACGGCCTTGATTTCGATGGCGTTCCCCTGGTTTGGCATACCTTCAATCCAGGTCACGAGCAGGTAGCCCCTGGCGCCGCCGTACTTCAAAATATTGCGCCCGAGTTCGGAGGCCACCGTCGCGAGCATCGCTATTTCCGTCGTTCCAAATGACTCCGCAAGCCGCTTGTTTCGTTGGACGTGCAGCACGGCAACGTGAAGATCCGCCTCCGTCTGGATATCAAAGCGGCCTAAAACTGTCCGGCTCGAGTTCAGGCTCGTCGGCTTGTTCTGGTTCTGGTTCCGATTCCGGCTCTCGTTCATCGCTATCAGCAGCTAGCTCCTCCAGCGCGAGCTCCAGGTCCAGAGCCGTGCGCAACGTTCCTAATTCTAACCCGCTCGAAACGATATAGGCGACGATTCCTGGCCTCAATCCGGCCACGATACACCGCAAGCCGAGCCATTCGGCCGTTCGGACAGCCTTCTGCAACTCGGCAAACTCATCGAGATCCATCACCTCGCAGGCCGATACCTCGAACACGACACTGTCGATGGTCTGCCGCGCCTGCGCCTCGGATAAGGAGTTGACCAGGTCTTTAAGCTCGCCCGCATCGATCGTCCCCTCCA
Organism: uncultured Hyphomicrobium sp.; assembly: GCA_964620915.1. GTDB lineage: Bacteria > Pseudomonadota > Alphaproteobacteria > Rhizobiales > Hyphomicrobiaceae > Hyphomicrobium_A. The sequence goes on from CAZUKP010000184.1 coordinate 3,059, forward strand.
AGGTCGCAACCATGGATTGGTTCAACCGAGTGATGACGAGACGTCCGTCTCTCATGTTTCACCGGCCCGTGTCGCGCACTTAGCGGGACACGGCCTCGCCTTGCGCGCGCCTTCGGCCATCGCGCACCGTTGGCTCTATCGTCGCCAGCGCGAGCTGCAAGGCGTCTCGTAGCGTCGCCGTGGTGCGAACTTCGCCGACGTTTGCGCCTAGCTCGACCAAAGTGCGCGCGACATTAGGCGAAATACCTGAGATGATGCAATCGCAGCCCATCAGCCGCGTGGCCTGGGTGATCCGGATAAAGTTGTTCGCCACCGCGGTGTCGACGGTGACAACTCCGCTAATATCCATGACAAACACGCGTGCACGCGTCTCGGCGATGCGCGACAGGCTCTTCTCCATAATATCCTGCGTGCGCTGCGAATCCACAATGCCGACCAAGGGTAAGAGCAAGATGCCATCCCAGATCGATGTAACCGGCGTGGACATCTCGAGCATGGCTTTGCCGCTCTCCATAAGGCGCCGCCGCGCAAACTGGGCGACTTGATCGCTCGTCACGTACATGTCCAGCAACCTGAGTTTGTCAAAAGCAGTGAAAGCCCGGCTGGTGTCGTCATGAGAAAAATCGCAGGATACGATGGCATCGGAAAAGAGCTGGCCGAAGTGAGCCATAGCGGCAAAATAGATCAGATTGGGCAGGTCGCGTTGCGCGTGGATATCGCCGATCCGAACACGATAATCGATATATCCCTGATCCACGACGCCGCTGAAGAACTGCTCCCAATATTTCTCCTGCAGTTTTTTGACGCGGTCGACAGTATCTTGGCTATTGAAAAAGATTGAGAACTCGGGCTGTTCGCCCAGCCACTCATAAAACTCATCAATAATCCTCTCAATCTTGTTGGCCGAGACTAGCCTTTCGCCACACCGCTTCAGCAAGACAAGATCTTCAGGCGAGAGGTCAAACCGCTCCAAGAGCGACTTCGCATCCAGTGCTTGCGACATTGCTATATTTCCTCAACTCTATCGGGAACCATGCGAGCAAAAGATCGATTCCATCTAATGTCGGTCCCCGCCCAGGCCCAACTTGCCATTTTGCAACAAAAATCCGGAGCTGTATCCTTTTTAACTGGCCCCGGGTGATATCGGAGAAGCAGCCTAAACCGGGATAGTCGGCGCCTCCACCTTTGATTCGGGTCGCGCAGATTCGAGAGCAGGCGGCACCGGTCCAGAAGGGACAATGACCGCTTTGGGTCAGAAGCTGACCTCGACGAGCAGATCGGGGATGTCAGCTCTGCCCCTTACTGCGACATGCTCGGCGTAGGAATGAATGTCTGCTCCGTGCCA
>CAZUKP010000185.1:0-4371 GCA_964620915.1 uncultured Hyphomicrobium sp.
ACCCGAGGCTTGACGCCGTTTCGGTCGTCAGTCGCGAGCGAGCCGCGACCATGCCACCAAGAATACTCCGTCAAAAATGAGAAAGATAGGTTGACGAAGAGGCTTGCCGGACCCTCATCTGACGTCCGCTGTTGGGCACTTTTGGGACATTTGCTTAGCCGAGCCATGTTTGAACTCGGCCTACAAGCAAGACCTTTCTCCGTGTACCGCGGTTCGAATCCGGTTCGCTCAGCCAGTCTAAGTTATTGATATAGCAAGAAAAACAGCGTTTAACGGAACCTGCCTTTTTTGGGCCGTTTCAGGCGTATTTGCCCGCCCTCGCCACGCCAAGCGAGCGGCGGAGACGTCTTTGCGCGGAACGAGGGCCGCTGCCGACGCGGAAATCTCTCGGGGGGCATTTGGGGGTCAACATTTTCGCACGAGTGCATCCGAAAGCATCGCGCGGGACGCGAGCCTAACGCCCCTTATTCGCCCTGAAACCCGAGCAGCTTCCGCTGATCGGCCCAGTCGGTGGGAAGTTTGAGGGCCAAACGCATCAGCCGCTTGGCGCTCAGCTCAGGAGGGTGCTTGCCGTTGATGATGGCGGTGACGATATCGGGTGCCAGCGAAGGAAGCCGCAGCAGGCGAGACAGGTAGCCAATCGTGAGCCGCTCCTGACTGGCAATGGCAGGCACGGTCAGATCGGGGTCTTCCACTAGACGCTCTTGGAAATCATGCGCCCGCGCAACGATCCGAAGGAGGCCTGGATCGGCTTGCGTCCGGTCGTCGGCATTGTGCACGATCAGCTTCATCTCACGGCCGACGCGCTGGAGTCGCGCCTTGACCTTGAGCTTCAGAATGTCACCGGGGCCGGTAGGAGCCGGATGTGCGGAAGGCGGTTCTATCGACTCTGGCTGGAGCAGGTCGTGAAGCTGTCGCCTATGGACTCGGATCTCGACGTGCTCAGATTTGATGTCGATCCGGCTGACCAGCGTCATGAGGATGGATCGGAGCGTATCGGGGGCAAGCGCCGGGAGTTCCTCCGAGACCTGACGGCCGCGCGTGATCAGTCTCTTCTGTTGGGCTCCATTCTGCTCCGCATCGCTGATAGCACTCAGTACCGCCCCATCATCGGCGAGGAAGTCGCGGATTCTGCCGATGACCAAGCTTTCCAGGTTACCGGCAGGGATCCGCCGACCTTGCGAGTGGTCCTTAGCGGCCCCCGTGATGAGTGACTTCGAGACGTAGTACCGGTAGCGCGTGCCCTTCTTCACGGCGTGCGTGGGCGTCAACCGCTCGCCGCTGTCGTCGAAGGCTAAGCCGGCGAGCAGGCTGGGATATTTTGCATCTGCGCCTGTGGTGCGGTCGACCCGGTTCTCGGCGAGGACAGCCTGGACCCTATCCCACAGGGCCTGGTCCACGATGGCCTTGTGCTCCCCCGGATAGGCGTTGCCTTTGTGCGTGATCTCGCCGCGATAGATGCGGTTCTGGAGCATGAGATAAAGAGCGCCACGGGAGAGCTTGTGTCCGCCATAGACGGTCCCGTCCGCGAAGGTGCGGCGTTTGCTGAGAACTCCCGCGGCGTCGAGTTCGACTTTAAGGGCACGCACCGGCCGGAGTTCGGCGTAACGCCTGAATATATGAAGGACGGTCTTTGCCTCCTCTTCATTGACGATGAGCTTCCTTTCTCGAACATCGTAACCGAGTGGCGGTAGGCCACCCATCCACATGCCCTTCTTCTTCGATGCGGCGATCTTGTCGCGGATCCGCTCTCCGGCCACTTCCCGCTCAAACTGGGCAAAGGAGAGAAGGACATTGAGGGTCAGCCGCCCCATGCTCGTGGTGGTGTTGAACTGCTGCGTGATGGAGACGAAGGAGACGCCGCGCGCTTCGAAGACCTCCACAATTTTGGCGAAGTCGAACAGCGACCTTGTCAAACGGTCTATCTTATAGACGATAACCACATCGACTTTTCTATCCGCAATGTCAGCCAGAAGCCGTTGCAGGGCAGGGCGAGTCAGCGTTCCACCGGAGTACCCGCCGTCATCATATAGGGCCGGCAAGACCGACCACCCTTCGTGCTTCTGGGAGAGCACGAAGGCAGCGCAGGCTTCGCGCTGTGCATCGAGCGAGTTGAACGCCTGCTCAAGCCCCTCGTCCGAGGACTTGCGCGTGTAGATGGCGCAACGCAGCCGTCTCGATGGACGATGCGTCGCGTCTCGGGCCTTAGGCATTGCTCGTCCTCTTCTCAGGGTTCGCGCTGGTTCGCACGAGACCGAAGAAGCGGGGCCCCGACCAATGGGCACCAGTGATCTTCTTGGCGATTTTTGTGAGGGACGAGTAGCTCATCCCGGCATACTCGAAGCCGTCCTCCGTCACCGTGGCAGTGTGCGTGCAGCCATGCCATTCGCGCACGAGCCGCGCGCCTGGCTTCAAAGCGAGGCCGGGATCCGGAGCCACTTTTCCTGTGGTCCGGAACATCTTCGCCAGTGTCTTAAGCTTGCGGCGGGTCGCCTTGCCGAGCCCTCCGTGCTCAAGCTCCTGGCGCCGATACGCGATCCCGCGGATCAACAGTTCGCGGCTGATCCTTGGCGGCTCGCAGCGGTATAGCCGCCGCCATTCGCTGCGGAGCTTCTCCAGACTTGCCCGTGGCAGCTCTGCTTCCGCACCCGGCGACAGCGGCGAGGGCGCCCAATTGGGTACGCTGTCGCGATCTTCCGCGACGGGTTGGTTGGGAGTGTTCATCGCTGACCTCCTTCGAGCCCGAAAGCGGGCTCTTGCACCGCCACAAGCCCGGAACCGAGGCCGGGCACCAGGGCGTGCTCAGAGGGCAGTCAGTCTGTGCGCCTCCACCACACATGCTTCGTTTGCAAGTGAAGTCCAGAGAAAAGCGTTTAGTTGTTCCTTCTGGCCTAGCTCGGGCAGTGCCTCCCAATCGTGGGATCCGTTCGGACCATATTTCTTTAGTAATTCAACCCTCGCGGAAAGCTCACGATGATTTTGCCTTCGTTGCTGAATGCCCGGTGCAAAGCTTGGGACAGCGCATCGACCTGATCGTCATGTCTCCCGTTTGGAAACGCCATGATCTCTCTGCGAAAATCCTCAAGCCAAGGCGCTTGGCTCGGAAGGTGCACGGCACCGGCTTCAATCCGCGCCGTGCTGGCGCTCATGCGCATAATCTTGTCACCGACCGGTTTGACTGGGATGGCATGGATACGCTCCTGCCTCAAATCCTGGATCAGGCTCATGCCCGAGCCCATGTTCTCAATGAGAAGGGCGTAATCATTGGCAGCGTTGCGCCAGCGGCGATGCATGTCGATGGCCTTCCGCTTGAGATCGGGATAGCCAAATCGGCCGCGAACTACGTCGAGGAGGTAGACCGTCTCGCCTCTTACTATCACGACGACACAGGCCGAATAGTCAGATAGCTCACTGCTGCTCATGGCCGTGTCCCAACTCACGATCAACTTGTCTCCATTTTCCCAGAGGGGCGGCTTGTCGTAAAAACGAAACCACGGCCATTTGATCATGGTGCCGTCTGGAGGCACGGGCTGCTGCTGATATTGAGCGGCGAAGTCGAGCGAGCCCATGGAGTGTTTGAGCTCCTCTAGGGCAGAATGCGGTTCCCGATCTGGATGCAGGACCTCGTCAACCTTGCGGTGATAAATGCGATTTGGTCCAAGCGGCACTGTCTGCTCCGCTTCTGCAATTGCAGGTAAGTTGAGGTGGTCCCAGCCTTCTTGTTCCGACAGGTGGCCCACGAGGTCATCCTCGTGCAGGCGTTGCATCACGACAACGATGGCGTCATCAGCCTTATTATCGAGGCGTGGCAGAAGGGTATTGGCATACCAGTGCTTTTGATTTTCACGAGCCGTCTCGGAATATGCGTCCTGTGGCTTCATAGGGTCATCGATGACCAGAAGGTTTCCTCCGCGACCGGTCAATGTCCCACCGACGGAGGTGGCGTAGCGAAAGCCGCGCGCGGTTGTCATGACTTCAAGCTCGGTGTCTTTGTCAGAGCTGATACGCGTGCCAGGGAAAATGCGCCTATAGAAAGCGGAGCGGATCAGTGCGCGGAAATCGTTGGCATGCTTGCGGGCCAGCGCCTCTGAATAACTGACACAGATGATGCGTCGTGTCGGGTCTTGTCCCAGCACGAAGGCTGGAAATGCGACCGACGCGCAGATCGACTTCAGACTTCGAGGCGGCACCGTGATGATGAGCCGCCTGATCTCTCCGGACTGGACGCGGCTGAGAGCATAGGTGATGGCCTCAATGTGCCAATTTCCAAGAAAGGGAACGCCCGGCGATACGGTTCGAAACGTCCCTTGGACAAAGGAATAGAGGTCGGACCGAAGCAGTGCGTCCAGGGCATCGCGTTTTGTGAAGCTA
>CAZUKP010000186.1:0-4353 GCA_964620915.1 uncultured Hyphomicrobium sp.
CGGAGACCGATGTTCAGGCCCTTTTGGAGAGCAGTGCAGCATGACACCCGCAGATTTCCAAGTTGGCGAAAAGCTGACCACCGCTGAGTTCGGGCCATTCACAATAGTGGATGCCGTGCGCTGGGCTGGTGTACAAGAGAATATTGAGAGAGTTCACTTCGATCGAGAGTTTGTCAGGGAGACTAGCCGTCTAAATAGTTTTATCGCCAGCGGTGGCTATCGGCAGGCGTTGCTTTGCAAAGCATTGACCGATCGGATCGGACCATCCGGCCGCCTGCTTCGGCTGCGTGTGCGGCACACTGCGCCAACGGTCGAAGGCGATACGCTTCGCTATTCGGCTCGTATCACAGAGACGGGCGCGCGCGCCGACGGTTTCACGATCACATGCGAGATTGAAGGCAAGAACCAGCGAGACGAACAAGTGTTGGTCGGCAGTTGCGTCGTCCACGTTGCTGCTTATCAAAACGCCAATTGAAGCTAAACATTTACAAAGTTGGCGCTCAAGAGTCGATGGAACCAACATGCTTACGGACCGGTGTTGAGGTGCCTTGGCTTTCGATAGTACTCAGAATCTATTGCCTATCTGTGCCACTCTGCACGGATGTCTATCACACAGCCAAAGGCCGCGTACGGTGCTCGGATGAACATTCTTGAGAGTTCGAACAGATTGCGTGACCGCTGCGCCATTGTAGGAGTTGGGCACAGCCGCCTTGGTCGCATACCGGAGTATAGCTCCAGTGACCTCCTGCTACAGGCCATCAAGAACGCCCTCGACGATGCCGGCGTGAGTATAAAAGAGATAGATGGCCTGATCTCTCGCGGCCCGCACGAGGTCTACACCCATCATCAAGTGATCGGCTCAAAACTCGGCATTAATGTCCGATTTTCTACAACTGTCGACAATGGCGGTGCCGGGCAGGCGCTGGGCGTCATTCTCGCAATTCTAGCAATAGACGCTGGCCTTGCCAGCACAGTCATCGTTGGCTGCTGCGTAGATGCATGGTCGCGTACTCACCGCTCGGAGGATGCAAGAATGCGCAATGAGACCCGATTGGGTCGGCAGGTCCTCGAGTTTGGTCCGGAGTATGGATACTTCGGTGCCGTTGCCGCCTACGCACTTGGTGCTCAGCGACACATGGCTCTATATGGAACCAGGCGGGAGCACTTTGCCGAAATTGCCATTCGCTTTCGTGAACATGCCGTACGCAATCCCGACGCTGCAATGAGGTCGCCACTAACACTTGACGAATATCTCGGTGCAAGATTGATCGTTGCGCCGCTCGGATTGTTCGATTGTAGTTTGAGGAGCGACGGTGCCGCCGCGGTAATTGTAACATCTCGCGATCGAGCGCGTGACCTCAAGCAACGCCCAGTCCTGATCAAGGGGTTTGGTACTTATAACCAACTTCGCGGGTGGTTTGCCGACGAGAACATGGTGAGCAGCGCTGCCGGACCGAGCGCTAAGGCGGCCTATTCAATGGCCGGCATTGGCCCATCTGACATCGATATTGCTCAACTATACGATTGTTTTACCTCAGTGGTGTTGATGCAGCTAGAGGACTATGGCTTTTGCAAAAAAGGTGAAGGGGCAGATTTCGTCATGAGCGGGGCCCTTGCATTGGATGGTCGACTCCCATGCAATACCTCTGGAGGCATGCTGTCGGAAGCGCATATCGAAGGCATGCTTCAAATCTGCGAAGGTGTACGGCAATTACGTGGCACGCTACCATTAGAGAGACAGGTCGAGGGTGCTGAAATCGCGCTGGTTTCTGGCCATGGCGGAAATCAAGTCTGTCATGCCACTCTCATCCTGGCTCGGGATTAAAGCCGATGACCGCCGAAATGTTTCCTCCATCCCAGTTGAGGCCGCTACCAGTACCGTCGCTCGAATCGAAGGCCTTTTGGCTGGCGGCCCGAAATCACAATCTGGTGCTCCCTCATTGCAACGAATGTTACAAATTCTGGTTCCCGCCTTCTTGTCTTTGTCCCCATTGCCTGTCGGCGGATACCAGTCTTCAAGAGTCAAATGGTCGCGGTAAGGTGCACACCTTTGCCGTGTTTCACCGGGTCAACCATCCAGCCTTCATAAATTGCGTTCCTTATGTCGTGGCAGTGATTGAACTCGATGAAGGGCCGCGACTTCTAAGTAACATCACGGATGTTGATCCCGACAAGGTGCATTGTGGGATGCGGGTTTTCGTGAGATTCATCGATCTCTCGACAGAAATCGCTCTGCCTGTGTTTTCGCCTTGGGATGCGTGCGCTGAGCGGAACGATGAAGCAGTACGTCGATCGCGTGTGAGCGAGTGTTCGTGAACTCGGTTAATCGCGTGAAATGTACTAAGCATAAGAGTGGTCACTTTGTCTAACAAACAAAGAGTAGGGAGGGAGTAATGAACGTGATCAAATCTCTGCTACGAACTATCGCCGTTGTCGCCGCGCTATTCGCAATAGCTCAAACGAACGCAAGCGCACAAACAAAATTGAAGATTATCCTTGACTGGAAATACCAGGGACAAATGGGCATGTATTTCCTAGCCGCCGACCGCGGTTACTTCAAGGAGGAAGGACTCGATGTGTCCTTTGACCAAGGTGCGGGCGCTGGCGCGGCTGCTCCGAAAGTCGCAAGTGGTGCATATGATATCGGCTTTGGAAGCCTTTCGTCTGTAATCCAATTGCAGGCAACAAAGCCTGATGAAGCGCCGATTGCCGTGTTTCAGACATATAGCCGGTCGCCGCTTGTCATAGCTGTTCGCAGCGAAAGTCCTATTCGAGAACCAAAAGACCTTGAAGGCAAGACCATCGCTGGTCCGGTGTTTGATGGTGCACGGAAGCTTTTCCCTACGTTCGCAAAGCTCACAAAGATCGATGCCTCGAAGGTCGACATTTCCAATGTTGCCCCAAATCTTCGCGCGCAAATGCTGATGCGTGGAGACATCGATGGCGCGTTTGGGTTCTATACAGCTTTCCTGTTGGATACAAAGCTTTTGGGAGCAAATCCTGAGAAGGACCTTCGATTCATCCGATATGAGGACTATGGGATGGATCTGTATTCGAACACCATTATCGTGTCCAAAAATTTGATCGAAAAGAATCCGCAGGCGGTGAAGGGATTTATCAAGGCGCTTAATCGCGGTCTTAAGGATTCGTATAACGACCGCGACGCTGCAGTGAAGGCGGTATTGAAGCGAGAGCCGCTACTGAAACCTGAAATCGAGCGCCAGCGTCTGGATCTCATGTTCAGCTTCGACATGGGGGCGCCTGAAGTTAAGAAAAATGGTGTTGGGGACGTTGTGGATGAGAGGCTTGAGCGCAACATCCGCATCGTCGTCGATGCGAACGATCTCCCGCGCACTCCAAAGCCGAGTGAGGTCTTCGATCGAAGCTTCCTACCGCCTGTTTCCGAGCGCTTGAAGCTGTGAGTGAGACTTAGCATGTGATGTCGACGCGCGACGCAACAAAGGGAGGGGTGGCCGCAGAGCCCATTGGCTCTGCGGTTGCCGCTGCACCCTCTGGAGCTGTCGGAGAGCCGCATATCCGCCTAGACGAAGTGACTTTGCAATATGGCATTGCTGAACATGCTTTGATTGCCCTGCGGGCCGCTACTCTGGAGGTCGGACGCGGCGAGTTCGTAGCCCTGGTCGGGCCGAGTGGTTGCGGCAAGTCCACGATTCTAAGGCTTGTCGGCGGGTTGTTGCGTCCGACGTATGGCACAGTCCGGGTTGGCTCCGGCGAAGAGTCGGTACGTATAGGCATGGCATTCCAGAATGCCACTCTTCTTCCTTGGCTCACGATCCGGCAGAATGTTATGTTGCCACTAAAAATTGTACAGCCATTTCGCGCGCAGTTTCGAACTAAGCGCAAAGGTGAATTTCGTGATCGAGCCGAGCAATTGTTGCAACAGGTCGGCCTTTCGGGATTTGGGGAGAAGTATCCGTGGCAGCTCTCCGGGGGCATGTTGCAACGCGCCTCTTTATGTCGGGCGCTCATTCACAATCCTAGCCTGTTGCTACTAGACGAGCCGTTTGCAGCATTGGATCAATTTACTCGCGAGGAACTCTGGAGCATCCTGCAGCAACTGTGGGCTGCCCACAGTCCGACTATACTCTTGGTCACCCATGACTTGCGCGAAGCTGTCTTTCTGGCAAGGAGGCTCTGCATCATGCGTTCGCGCCCTGGCCAAATCGTTGGGAATGAAATTGTCCCGTTCGGCAGGCCGCGCACGCTCGAGATGACATACGAACCAGAATTCATCGAGATTATGCATCGCGCCCGTAATCAGATAGACGAAGGGCGCACGCCGTGAGGTGGTATCCACAATGAGCCCATTGACGCAAAAATTTGGCTCGGTGG
>CAZUKP010000187.1:0-1870 GCA_964620915.1 uncultured Hyphomicrobium sp.
TCTGTTTTTGGCCCATGTCTGCAACCACGTAAATGTCAGCTTCCAAGCGTTTAGCTGACCCGAGCATTCGAGGGGAGAGGGGGCGGTTGACGTCCATCGTAGACGTTCGCTTGCTCTGTAGTCTCGGCATCACCGCTCGCTGCGACCTTCTCCAGATCCGTTCGCCGCCTCACTTGGTAATGAGACAGCCCCCGTTATCCCCTGCCCCGACGCACAAACCGCTCGGCACAAGCCGCTGCTTTTGGGAGCGCCCCCCTTTCACGCAGCAACATCTCTCGCATCGGACCTCATTGCTCGTGTTGGCGCATGCATTCAGGCCTGGACAACTCACCAATCTGGTCCTATATTTTACCAACTAGTTAATTAATCTGACGGTTAATCACAATGCGAGACCCTCTAAGCCGCACCTTCGCGGCCCTCGCCGACCCAACGCGACGAGCAATGCTTGCACGCCTGTCCGAAGGCGAGGCGAACGTATCGGACCTTGCCGAGCCGTTCCTGGGCGAGATGAGCCTTCCCGCCGTGACCAAGCATCTGAAAGTTCTGGAAGGCGCGGGGCTCATCACCAAGGGTCGCAGAGCCCAGTGGCGACCCTGCCAAATCAACGGTGAGCCGCTGCGCGAGGCGGTGGATTGGATGGAGGCGCATCGGGTCGCGTGGGAAGACCAGCTCGATCGGCTCGACGTCTATCTGAAATCAAAAACCAAGGGTACGCGTCATGGCCGCAAGAAATAAATCCAACGTCATCTCCCTCACTCGCGTTTATGACGCACCAGTGCAGGCCGTGTGGGACGCATGGGCCGTTCCGGAAGAGGTGGCGCAATGGTGGGGGCCGCGCGGTTTCACGTTAACGACCCATGCCCGCGACTTTCGCACTGGCGGGCACTGGCACTACACGATGCACGGACCAGATGGCACCGACTACGAAAACACGACGCAGTACCTCGAAGTCGTGCCCCAGCAGCGCATGGTCTACGACCACGGAGGTCACAAAGATCGCCCGCCGCTGTTTCGTGTGACAGCGCTTTTTACCGAGCGTAACGGACGCACACAGCTCGACTTAAGTATGGCGCTCGCAACGCCTGAGGCAGCTGAAGAAACGCGCAAATTCATCAAGAAGGCCGGAGGCGAGGCCACTTGGGATCGGCTGGCCGAGTATCTCGGCATGAAATACGCAGGAGTGGAGCAGTTTTTCATTTCGCGCGCATTCGATGCTCCCATTGAGCGCATGTACGAGATGTGGACGGATCCGGAGCATCTTGCGCAATGGCTGCCGCCGACGGGCGCCACCATGAAATTCCTGCGAACGGAACCTCGCGCCGGGGGCACCTCATTTTATGCGATGACGGCCGCAAGCGGCGTGGTGATGTACGGACGCGTGACGTATCTGGCGTTCGAAAAGCCGCACCGTATCGTCTACACCCAGCAGTTCTGCGATGAGAAGGAACGCGTGATCCGGGCGCCTTTCTTTTCTGATTGGCCGCAAACCATGTTGACCACGGTGGAGTTGGCGTCCGAAGGCTCTGATCGCACGCGTGTGACCGTGCGATGGGAACCGCAAGACGCCACCCCGGCAGACATTGCAGAGTTCACCAAACAACGCGGCAGCATGACGATGGGCTGGACGGGCTCCTTCGACAAGTTGGAGGCCGTTGTCGAGCAGCCGGTCAATTCCGGCTGACAGGCCAACTGGTATTTTTCTCTTCGAGATGACACCGCTCTTGCGCGGCCAAAGAGCGACGCTACCCAAAGGACAAGGTTGTCGAATGACCGAGGCCTGAACAGTGGCGACGTTTGCGTTGCGCGACGAAGGCGGTCTGCGCTATTTCACCAGTTGGCGCCGCTTGGCGGTCTTGCGCTTGAGCGCAGC
>CAZUKP010000187.1:1970-4197 GCA_964620915.1 uncultured Hyphomicrobium sp.
TGCGTTTGCGCCTCAGCTCGGCGGCCTTCTTCTTTTCCGCCGCGCGCTTGCGCCGGAGCTCAGCGGCTTTCTTTGCGGCTTCGCGCTTTCGCCGAGCTTCCGCCGCCTTCTCTGCGGCCTTGCGACGCTTCTCGGCCTCGGCTTTCTTCCGGGCCCTCTCGCGCGCCTTCTTCAGCGCTTCGCGACGCCTCTTGCCGGTATCCGCCCCTGTCGGCTTGGGTGCGACCTTCACGTCCGCCGCCGGCGTCCGCGGCCCATCGTCCGAGGGTTTGGGCACTACCTGCACATCGCTCGGGCCCGTCTCGACCGCGCGATGCACGCAGTCGAAGGTGTGGCCCTTCCAATTGTGCAGCTTTACCGGTCCCGGCTGCACCGACTTCAGCGCGCACGAATAGACCGTCGTCTTGTCGATGTCGAAGGTCTTCATGGCCGCGGCCACGTAGCCGCCTTGAAGCAACTTCACCGACTTGGCGACGCCTGAGAAGCTCTGGCCGTTCGTGCAGTCGATCTTGTACTGCACGTCGACGGGCATGTTGCTCTTGAAGCTGACGAGCGCCTCGCCCCTGCGCGAGCATTTCGGGGAGCCGACGTCGACGTAGGAAAGGTCGCCGGCAAGCTCGAGGCAATCGACCTTAAGCCCCATCCAGCCAGAATTGGCGGGATAGTCGACAGCGTCGGCCATGAACTCCTTGTCGATGGCATTCATAGTGAGGTGGCGCACGGCGGTCGCGACATACTTGTCGCCATCGCGCTTCGCTGTCAGCTTGCCGGAGGAGACCACAAGGCCGCCCTGCATCTTGATCTCGTGGTTCACCCAACCGGGCCGCGTCGTGTGGAAGGTCGCGGTTTCCGTCACCTTCTTGGGGCAGACGGGCGTGTCCTCGACCTCGTATTTGAGCCAGGCTGATGTCACCTTGAACGGCGGGCACTTGATTTCCACCGTCTTCGTCTGGGTTTTGCCCTTCTTGCCGTCGACCGTCAGGTTGAACGTCTTCTGCCCGGGATCCAGCTTGTACTTGAACTGCGCCTGCGCGCGGTGAAAGGACTTGCCGGCGAAGGTCACCTTTTTTGTCTTGACGACGCGCGCCTTCGGGAACCCGCCATTGACCTGCATGCGCATGCGCGACTCCGCCGGCCCTTTGTAATTGGCATAGGCTGTGACCGTAATGTCCTTGGGACAGCGATCGCCGTGCTGCGACACTTTGAGATCGACGGAGTAGAGCGTGTTGCCGGCGCGCGTGGGTCGCTGCTTTTGCAGGTCATCCGAGTCCGGGGGCGGCGCATAGGGCTTGCAAACGACGTTGAACGTGAAATCTCCGTTCTTCGCGTGGTTGATATCACCCGGATGGCTGAGTGTGTCGTGGCCTGCCTCCTCAACTATTCTCCCCCACGCCTTGTCGGTATCGGCTATGAACGTCGTCGATAGGCTGTGCTGGAATTCGTGCCGCTTCGTCGCGCCGAACGCCGAGAGGTTCTGGTTACATGTATCTATGATCTTTTGCCGTTCCGACGAGAGCTCAAGCGTCGTGCCGGAAAGCAGGCTCGTGGGCACAGAGACATAGGTCTGGTCGAGGAAGTCCCGGGCAAAGACGGGTTTGCTCCAGAGGATGGGAACAAAACGACAAACCTCGGGCTCACATTTGCCCAGCACGATGCCAACGTCGGTGACCTCACCGGGCCATTTCGTGTCGATCTTCATGTGTGCGAAGAATTTGAGGGTTCCATCTTTGATGGTGTCCCACTTGGCGCCGTCGCTGGAGGTCACGTACAATGTCGTCCATGCGCTCTGGACGTCGTAGGAGTACTGTTTGATCTTGGCCTTATCAGCGGCGGCACCCGTTGACGCGAGCGCCAGAGCCGTGGCCGCGACGACGGCCGATCCCATAAATTTCTTCAACATTTTACCCTCCAAGGGTATGCGCGTTCGCTGCGGCAAAGATGAACCCAAAGAGGGCGTCATTCCTTGGCAGCTGATCAAACATGCGAGCAGACAGGCGACGCGTATGGAGTCGCATCGCAACGCGCGCCCATCATCGTGGCGCCATGCTCCCGGTCTGTATCAGGCGACGAGTCTTCACCACGCGCGAGCGTGGCGCTGTTCCATAGGGAACAGGCAGCACAGTAAGTGCCCAGGAATTAGTGGAGGTCGTCGCTGAGCGATTTGTCCGCTTCTGGCCCGACGCCGAAGTCGCTGCGACGCCGATTTGCGACTGCTCTTGACGGTAGA
>CAZUKP010000188.1:0-4176 GCA_964620915.1 uncultured Hyphomicrobium sp.
TGTTTTGTCGACAGCATTGGCCGTTATCGAGACATTGGCGTTATTGATGATGCTGCCCTGAAGGTCAGAAGCCTTGTCGATGATGATGCCTTCGGCCTTGGCCTTGGCGTTGTTCGCTACCGCGTCAGCCAAAACGGTCATGTCGGCATTGATAACGAGATCGCCCTCGACGACGCTCCCTATCAGCTCGATCCCAGTGGCTTTGGCTTTGCTGGTCGCATCGACTTCGGCCTTGATGTCGATCACACCGTTGCTTAAGAGGCTCCCCTCGATCGTGCTGTTTTTGACCTTGATTGCTCCGGCATTGTCCTTGGTGTCGAACGGCGGCTGGCCAGCTTCCCAGCCGGGAGAGATCTCGCCAGTGTTGGTGAAGTCGCCCTGAATGGTCGATTTGTTGATATAAATGAAATTAACGTCCGCGTTATTGACCTGCAGACCGTTGGGATCATTATTGATTATCAGGGCTTGGGCGTCCGCCGGCCTCGCCATCAGGCCAAACGACAGAGCCAAAGTAGACGCCCCCGCGAGCAAATTCCCGATCGTCAATTTTCGGTTCGCGCCCATTAAACCTAGCCCCTCCCGCCGCGAAGGTTAAAGCTCTCGCACCCGAACGCCTGCGCCGCAGCCAGCCGCCTCCCGAAGGAGCCAACGAGCAGGTCGTTGACAGTCAATTTTCGCAGATCGGTCAAAAAAGTTCCCCCTACGCAACACTAAGACGACGCGCGATGCCCCGCGCGCGTAACCTTCTGTCCACCCTACTGATTCTAGCCCCGCTATGGCAATGCTACTGCACGTTGATCAGGTCCGATTCTGAGAACTTGTGGCATTTGAGCCACAGCATAGAGTCATGTGGATCAACCGAGGGAAGAGCGGATTTTCCCGGTATACTCAGTCGCACGATCAAGCGAGGGCGCCGTCGCCAGCCTTGACAGCAACCCGACAAAGCGATGAGGCACCGATCTAGCAGGACGCCCCGGTCCGCTCCCTTTTCCCAGCAGAATTGGGCATCAAACCGAGCTTCATCCAATACGGGAGACGCAGCCTCCGGAAATCCATGGCCACTGCTGCCATAGCGTCGTCTCCATCCGGAATCGGCGCGCCGCCGCGTTGCAACTTGAAGCCCAACGCGTTGAGACGCTCGAGAGCCGTCTTGCCAATCGCTTTGTCGTCCTTCTTGGGATATTCGAGCATTAGGAGCGCCATGAACCGGTCCGCGTACTCGCACGCGACGGCCGACCCAAGGACGGGGGACGCCAGGTAGCGATGCGTATCGCCTGCGTTTGTCAGTGACATGATGACCTTATTGAGGCTGTGACTTGGGGACGCATCGACGCTCGCATGATCTGGGCGAACTGGATTCACGATGGCATGATGGACCAGGATTTCCAGCAGCATGAAGACGTCAATCGGCGTCGCGCCTGTACTTTTGTTAGCCTCAATCAATTCGGCTGCAGTGACGATCCCTTGGTCGAGGCACTCTAACGTAGCGGCCAGGATTTCCTGCTTTGGCGTCGCCTGTCCCGCAGGAAGGGCTAACGTTTCCGGTACCTTATTTCCCATATCCGTGCGCGCAAAGGCCATCCTGTCCAACTGTTCCTGCTGCTTTCGCGGCGACAGATGCAGCGGCCCCTTAACATAGACATCCCGGCGGAAGTACTTATTGACCACATAGTCCTTGAGCAGCTCCCGCAGTGCCAGATCGAATGCAGCGGCAACTAGACTTTGCATATCTTTCGGCACGGCAAGCTCGAGGCGGTTCTCACAGACATTCGCCGACCCAACATAGGCAAGCTTCGCCTCGGAGAGCATCGTCATCGTGTCGGTGATATAAAGGGGCTGCCAGCCGGAATTCAGAAATTCGTGGGCGAGATAGTGCTTGTCCTGCTTCTCCATGCTGATGACACGCTCTTTTAGGGTCGGATTCTGCACCACGAAGGCGCTCGATTTCTCAACAAGCGTTTGCAGGACTTCATAACCCTTGCCGATCAACGTCACGCTGTCTCCCGCCGATCGATTCGCGATCTCCTGTAGGAGACGTTGGATTGGACCTACGGGAGCCCATCCCGGCATGGTGTTGTAACTCACGAAGAAGAGTCCTGCCGGCACCAGCTTCCGGCGTACCAAGTCGTGGATGTCTTCTCGCACCTCCGGAGTCACCCACGAATACACGCCGTGCATCCCCACGACATCGAACTCGCCGAGATCCGGCTCGGTGGATTTTGCAGCCTCCCCGAAGCTCATCTCGCGAAACGTTAGGTTCGGTAACTTGAGGTCCTTGGCAAAGGCGCGGGCTTCGGCGATATGCGTCGGATTGAAGTCGATCCCAACGAACGTCATATCTGGGTTGGCAGCAGCAAGGAGGGCGGTCCCAAATCCGCGCCCGCAACCGAGTTCGCAATAGCGAAGAGGGCGCGACCAATCCACGCCCATGACACCATTGATTCTACAAATATAGTCGAGGAACGAAGGCGCGAGTTCCCGGTAGTAGCCGAGAATGTAAGCTATGTCTGTCGAATAGCCTGCCGACCAGTTTCGCGACATCGAACCACCCCCTAAGGCACCAACGAAAACCAACCGTGCATTAACGACTTGGCCGCTCGAGGTTCACCCAAGTCCAGCACAATGCCGGCTGGCGGTCACTCTTTTTAAGTGAATAGCTGTCCCTTCCGAAAATTGTATCCGGACGTATTGGTGATGTAGCCCGGCCAAGACAGGAATAGCTGCGATCCTGCCAAAATGTTGGATGGGCCGTTTTAATAGTGCGTCCTTCTGTAAGGCCAAGTGCGTGCGCGCTTGATCCGGGGCTCTCTTCGGCCTCCGTTTGCGAGATAATGGCAAAAAGCGGCCCGGTTTCGCGCGACTATTCGACGGTGTAGCCGAATTCGGCAGCCGACGCGGTCAGCCAGTGCCAGAAGCTTCCGGCAAAGCTTGAGGGAACTGCGAGTTCGTAGCTCGGGGTCTCGTCGATCTGCCAGATCTGACAATCGATGAGCGCGACCGGCGTGGTCGCGGCGTCGCCCGGCTTGAAGGCGCGGGGATCGAGATCGAGCGAGCAGCCTTTGACAAGCGCGTCGCGAACGCGCGGTCCGCTCACCCGCAACACCGCCTTGCCGTCGCTGATGTCCGCTGTCGTGGCGAGGCCCGACAGGGCGCCCGCCAGTTCATCGAGCTTCTTGCGGGCGGCTTGTCCTTCGGCGATTGCCAGCCATTGGTCTGGTGCCGTGCCGATCAGAGAAAGCCCGTCCTTGCTCACGCGCTTCGGTCCGGCCGGCAGATCGAGACCGGTCAGCCCGTTGACCTGCTCGCCGATGCCGCCGCTTTTTCCCGAGGCCGCCGATACAATATAAAGTGTCAGGTCCGCACGCTCCGCGACCGTGATCGGACTTTTCCCTTCGAACCAGTTGCCGAAGCGTCCGGGCTTGAGGCCTGCGCCGAACGGCGAAATTGCGGGAAGGCTCGACTCAGGCACGGGCGCGCGCTCCTTCAGGATCGAAAAACACGGGCGACGTGACCTCACATTCGACGTCGCGCCCGCGCAACAGGTCAACGGCGCGGATGCGTTCGCCGATGCGCTGGCGCCCATCGGCGAGAAAGCCGAGGCCGATATCGTGGCCAAGTGCCGGCGACCACGCCACCGATGTGAGATAGCCGTGATCGTTCGCGGTCACACTCATGGCGCCAACCGGAATGAAATGGGAGCCGGCGGTGAGCGACTGTCGTGGATCGACCGCTTTGACGCCGATCAAGACCGGCCGCGACGGCTCGACCAGCGCCGGGCGATCGGCCAGTACCTTGCCGATGAAATCCTTGTCCTTTTTCATCATGCCGAGGAGGCCGAGATCGCACGCCGTGGTCTGGCCGTTGAGCTCAGGCCCGCCGGGATGGCCTTTCTCGATCCGCAATACGTTGAGCGCCTCGGTGCCGTAAGGCGTGATGCCGAACTCGGCGCCGGCCTCCATGATGGCGCGCACCACCGCATCGCCGTAGCGGGCCGGCACGGCAAGCTCATAAGCAAGCTCGCCGGAGAAGGTGACCCGGAACAGGCGCGCGGGAACGCCGCCGCAGACGGTGAGCTCGCCCGCCGCCATATAGGGAAACGCCTCGCTGGAAATGTCGAACGGTGCATCGGCGAGCTTGGCGAGCACCTCGCGGGAGCGCGGGCCGGCGACGGCATAT
>CAZUKP010000189.1:0-4164 GCA_964620915.1 uncultured Hyphomicrobium sp.
AATGCGCCGGAATTGGCCCTAAAAAGGGAGGCTCCGCGAAACGCTCTTTTTTTCTCCTACATTAATGACTTGTGCTGGCTGTGCTGGCAGTCTGCTGCCAACCCGTCTCTCCCTGCAATCCTGGGAAATGCAGGGAGATTTCGCAAAATTGCAGGGAAAGCGCCGGCCTATTGCTCAGCATCTCAGAGCGTTGGGTAGCCCTCTCCCTACCCTCACGAGCAGGGAGAACCGGTTTCATAGCAGGGAGGCGACCGGAGCGGATAAGGTTTTCGGTACACACAAGCGTTATTTGCACCTCGACTATACCGTCCTTACGGCTAGGGAAGCCTTAGGCTGAATACTGCAACCCGACCCTTGCCTTTGACATTTATCTCTCCGAGTGCTTCGCCGTGAAAAACCGACGAGACCTGCTCCCAAATCTCCTGGGTGACGGCCACGCTCCCCGGCGCACCCATGTTAACCATGCGTGCAGAGGTATTGACCGTGTCGCCCCAGATATCGAATTGATACCGTTCCTGACCGACGACGCCTGCGACCACGGGACCGGCGTGGACGCCGGCTCTGACTTCCCAGCCAAGATTGGAGTCGACCAGGGTTGAAGCCATTTCTAGCCCGCAACGAATCGCCGAGCCGATTGGGTCGTTGATCTCGTGCAGCAATCCCGCCGCCGCCATGAACCCGTCGCCAATGGTCTTGATCTTCTCTAGCCCATGCTTGGCCGCGATGCGCTCGAAAATTACAAACAGGGCATCCAGCCGCGATACAACATCCTCTGGTTCGTTCAGATCGCAAAAGGCGGTGAAGTTAGTGACGTCACAGAACAACACGGCGACATTATCGTAGCGACGGGGGATCACGGTGCCGCAGTTACGAATCTCATCGGCTGCCTTTCTCGGAAGAAGTGCATGTAGCAACTGGTCGGCTTCTCCTCGAGCCTCCTCCGCATCGCTAACTGCCTTCTGCAATGCCAGTTGCGTTTTGACCCTTGCCAAGACAATTGGGGCCGAGAACGGCTTGTGGATGTAGTCGACGGCGCCGACTTGGAAACCCTTCTCCTCGTCGACGGAGTCAGTTCTCGCTGTCAGGAAAATGACGGGTATATCCACTGTCTCGGGATTTGCCTTGAGTCTTCGGCAAACCTCGTAGCCATCCATGCCCGGCATCGTTACGTCGAGCAAGATCAGATCGGGCTTCTGCGGCCCCGCGGCGAGTGCAAGTGCTTTCTCGCCATTGGTCGCAACCTTGGTTTTGTATAGGTCCTTGAGCACGCCCGATACGACCGCAACATTTGTCGGTGTATCGTCGACGATCAGCACGCTCTTACGGCTGGCCCCTGCCATCAGCTGCTTTCAAGGTTCAACCGAAGCCGGGATGCAATGCCAGAAAGGCATTCCAACGCCACCTCAAAGTTATAATCGCCAACAAGCTCGCTGAGCTTGTTGATTTCTACGCTAGTAAGCACCGATGACAAAGTAGGCTGGGCTTCTATAATCAAATCTGCAGCCTCTCCGTCGTCATTCTCAAGTAATTGCTTCAGTCGCCTCAACAGAACGACCACAACGGCTGAGTCAGCGGAAGCGGCGCCGCATCCATCAGAGACACCTTTTTCAGGAAGAGCCGCCCAAATAGCCTGTACCGTCTGAGTCAGACGATCTGATAATGCGGTCAGTGACGGATCGATTCCGTGACCTTCGCGGATTGCTGTCTCGGCCTTGGCTGCCGCATCAGAAACAGCCGTGGCGCCGAGCGTTCCGGCGGCCCCCTTCAGCGAATGTGCTGTGCGTTCCGCCGTTGCTGCATCCCCGGATGACAATGAGTGACGGATAGCCTCGACAGCCTTTGCCTGCTGACGCGCGAACCGGCGTAACAGGGTTTCGTAACGCATGCGGTTCCCGCCCGTCCGCTTCAGCGCCGATGCCACGTCGATGCCGGGGACATTCAGCGGCGCTTCCGCCGAATCGGCAGACCCTCCCGGCGCGCTTGCCGGGGCGGTCTTCTGTGGCAGCACCTCATCGCCGTCCGGCCGTTTGATCCAGCGCTTCAAGACGGCAAGAAGTGTGTCGGGATCGATTGGCTTGCCGATATGGTCGTTCATCCCGGCATTGAGACACTGGTCGCGATCCGCCGCCATGGCATTGGCCGTCATTGCGATAATCGGCAAATTCTTAAAGCGTGTGTCTGCTCTGATGGCTTCCGTCGCCTCGATGCCATCCATGACCGGCATCTGCATATCCATCAGCACGGCGTCGTAATCGTTCTCGCGGACCATGCGCAGGGCAACAGCGCCATTCTCCGCCAAATCCACAAAGATTTCGGCATCCTCAAGCTGCCCGATTGCGACTTCCTGATTGATTTCGTTGTCCTCAACAAGCAACACTCGTGCGCCACGAATTCGGCCGATGTCAAATGCGCAAATTTCAGGTCGGGCTTCGGCCGCTTCGACATCGGCACCCAAAGCCGCGATGGCGGTGTCGAAGAGGATCGAAGACGTCACCGGCTTTATTAGGACATTTTCGAAACCGCTTTGATCGGCCTGTTTCAGCACATCTTCACGCCCATAGGCCGTGACCATGACCAAGTATGGTGCTGTACCGGTCTGGAACGAAGCACGAATCCGGTCGCCCGTTTCGATGCCGTCGATCCCAGGCATTTGCCAGTCGACGAATATAATGTCGTAGCCCGCGCCACTTTCGGTGTTTTGGCGGACCATCTCGATAGCTTCCTCGCCGGAGGGCGCCTCATCGACGTTGAAGCTCATAGTTTCAAGCATCCCAGCCAACACACTTCGGGCTTGGGGGTTGTCGTCAATGACCAAGACGCGGCGGCCTCTCAGATCAGATTGAAGAACTCGCCGTCGGGGTGCGCCCACGGCTCTGCCGAGACGAGCGGTAAAGCTGAACGTGCTTCCCTTTCCGGGCTCGCTTGTGACATGAACATTGCCACCCATCAGTTCCGCGAGGCTTTTTGAAATCGCAAGCCCAAGCCCCGTCCCGCCATACTTGCGGGTCGTTGAAACGTCCGCCTGTTCGAAGGCCTGGAACAGGCGGCCGATTTGTTCTGCCGTCTGACCAATCCCGGTGTCGCTGACCGAAAACGCAATCAGGGAGCTGTCGGGATTTTCCTCCACGACTTGTGCCCGAACCACGACCTCGCCCTCGTCGGTGAACTTGACCGCATTGTTGCAGAAGTTGATCAGGATCTGACCGAGCCGCAGCGGGTCGCCGCGCAGATGCCTAGGCACCGATGGGTCGACATCGAAGATCAACTCTAATTTCTTGGCGGACGCCTTTTCAGAAATCAGATTCCCGACGTTCTCCAGCACCTTGTCGAGATCGAAGTCGACGGTCTCAACATCGAGCTTTCCCGCTTCCACTTTGGAGAAGTCGAGAATGTCATTGAGAATACCGAGAAGGTGTTCTCCGGAGTGTTTGATCTTGGTGACATAGTCACGCTGCCTTGGCTGCAAATCGGTCTTTAGTGCGAGGTGCGAGAGACCTATCACAGCGTTCATGGGGGTGCGGATTTCATGGCTCATATTGGCGAGAAAGGTGCTCTTGGCTTCGTTTGCCTGGATGAGCGCCTGCTCCGCCGCCTTTTTTGTATCGATGTTGCTCCACGAACCGACAACTTCGGCCGGCTGACCGTCCGCGTCTCGAATAAGGTGCTGCTCATCGCTTAACCAGCAATAGGCGCCGTTCTTCTTGCGAAAACGATACTCGGCAATATGCTGCCCATTTGCGAAGAGCTTTTCCTGCTCACTCTCGACACGCGCAAGATCTTCAGGATGAACATGAGACCGCCAAAAGGATGCATCCTTCATGTACTCGTCAAATTTGTATCCGAGCATGTTCTCAATGTTGTCAGACACGAAGGTCGGCGAAAAGGCCCCCGTGGCCTCGAAACTGTAGACGACCGCGGGTGAATGCTTAAGCAGGGCCGAGAGTCGCGTGCGGGTTGTCTTTTCGGCCTGCTCGGCGATCTCCCGCTGGTTGCTATTTTCAAGCTCGCTCAACATTTTATTGAACGAACTTGCGAGCCGTCCAATCTCGTCGTCATTGTCGTAGTCGATACGCCGGGAATAGTCCTTGGGTGCGCCGACCGCTTCTGTCAACGACTGGAGTCGACAAAGCGGACCGACGATGTGGCGGTAGGTCAGGAAAGCGA
>CAZUKP010000190.1:0-4128 GCA_964620915.1 uncultured Hyphomicrobium sp.
TTGAGGAGCTGTCCGTAGGATCAGCTCGGTGCGACACCTCGCCGGGTATCCTTTTTCCTCTTTCTCCTTCCCTGGAGGTGCGCCTGAGCAGGGGGCGTCGGCTTCTCGAAGTCGGCGCCCTTCCGCGCCGTCTCGAAGCGATCATCGTGCCGTTCCGTGCCCGGCCTGAGCGAGCTGTCATTTGATGGGAACGAACAGGCACGACTGGTGTTTGCGGACCGGAAGCACACGGCCACCGCCGGTGAGCAGGTAAGCTATGAGAAGCGTCGCTCTAAGTCTCGTCAGCTTTCTTCTTCTTGGGACGTATCTTGCACTGTCTCCAGCGTCCGCCGGAGACCAATGGCGGACCTATCGAGAACCGACGTTCGGTTTCGTTTACTCCTATCCCGAAGAGCTTTTCGACCAGACCGGTGGCGATGACCGGCCATCCTTCCACTATTACGAATCTCCAGGATCGGAGGCAAAATTTTTCGTTGGTGCTTGGAATAACGAAGGGGATACGCCGAAGAGCTTGAAGCGATGGCTCAAGGAAAACGGCGAAGACTATGGCGAAATTACCTACAATCCGGGAGGCCGCTCGTGGTTCGTGCTCAGCGGTTACCGTGGCGATCAGATTTACTATCAGAAGGTGATGTTCTCTTGCGGCGGGAGGGTCGCAAATATATTCGCCATTGCGTATCCGACTGCGTCACGGGAACTTTATGATCCAGTCGTGGAGCGTATGGAGGACGAATTCCGGCCGGCACGGCGTTGCTCCTAGCGCAAGCCCGAACACCCTTCCTTGCGGCCAGCCCGCTCCAGTCGCAGACCTAGCCGTTCGACTCAGCCGAAAGCAATTTTAGATCCGGCCCGCGACGCGGCCATATTTGCCTCAAGGTTGGCAAGATTCGGCACTAGGCTTTCCTGAGGGAAGGCCGAAAAGCTCGTGTCAAACGCGCTTCATAAGGGATTTTGGCGCGCAGCCGGCTTCGCGCTCGGGTTGTTCGTGGCGCTATGCTTCGCCCTGCGGGTCCCCGCGCTCGCGATGGGCCGGGGCCCCACCGCGGCCTCCATACTCTTCGCCATCGCTGTGCCCTTGATGGCCTATGTCAGTCTTTTCTTGCTGGCATCGGCGATCCTGATCGCGTGTCGAGACGTGCTTGGATACGACGGGAAACTCATCCAACGGCTTGGCAGACAATTCGGCCCAGCTTGGGAGCTTCCGCGGACCGAGCGGTTCGTCGCTCTCAGGCGGACTTTCTACGCCGCTTTTTCCGTGATCCTTGCCATAGTCGGGTACTGGCTTTTGCGCCATGGTGTGGTCGAACCCGTCGGCCTGTTCTTTTTTAACTACGACATCTCTTGAGGCAACTGTTCTCCAGTCAGCACGCGCGGTTCCAAATGCTCCGATCAATCTTTCGAATATGCGTAGCCACGCTCCTTATGATTGCGCTTTATGTGAGCTTCGTCTTTTTATCGGGGAACTTCCATACGGTCATCGCTGGGCGGCTCTATCGCTCCGCGCAGCCTTCGCCGGAGCAGATCGCCGCATGGCACGAACGCTATGGCATCAAGACAATTGTCAACCTCCGCGGCGCCCATCCGCGTCAAGACTGGTACAAACGCGAACAAGAAGCGGCGCGGCAAGCCGGGATTGAGCTTGTCGACTATAAGCTTTCGGGAAGGCGCGAAGTGACGGCCGCCCAGCTGGAAGACCTGCTTGACTTGCTCGCTAAGGCCGAGCCACCCGTTCTCATTCACTGCCGCGACGGTGCCGATCGCAGTGGCTTTGTATCGGCTGTTTATATTGCCGGTGTCGCGCAAGGATCGGAACTTCATGCCGAAGCCCAGCTGTCACCCTTGTTCGGGCATATTCCTATTTGGTTCGTTCCCTACACGGCGATGGACCGCTCTTTCGAAAACGCCGAGCCCAGGCTCGGATTTCCGGACTCTTAAATTTCGTAATGAGGCGCCCCGGCCGGGTGGTCCGATGGCGCGAGCGGTGTGGAGGCGATACGGACATTGCCCCTCATGCCGCGCCTATCGCAAACCGCATGCCCCGTCCTTCGGACTCGCTGGCGCGCGCCGACGATGCAAGAGACTCAACTGAATCTATAGCCCTTGCTCTGCATGCAGCTGTTGAAGGCTTTGGCGTTATGTTGGAGGACCTTCGGGTCGTCCCCAGCGATCTGCCGTTCCAAGGCAAGGCCGAGACCAGTTCCGATGGGGGCGGCTATCACCCCGATAATGCCGCCGGTCACAAGACCGGTCGCAGCGTCATCCCGCCAGCGCTTCTTCCTGTACGCCTCCGCGAGATTTTGACCCGATTCGGTATGCAAGACGTGGTGCCAGCATGCTTCCTCAGCGGCTTTGACCTGCTCCGGCGACATGCCTAGCCGGTTCCATGACGACGGCTTTTTGGAACACCCTACCAGCACCAGGCCGACGCCCAGCAGTATCACGCACCACACACGTCCCATGAAGGGGCCCCCGGTCCCATTCCTCGTCGTTCGGTTATCTTGTTTGCCGGCTCCCACCGGTGTTGCGCGAACTCTCACCGAACCTATGGTCAGTAAACACATGGCAATCCGGTCGCTCCTGGCTGCGTGGGCGATGGTAAGCGCGCCAGCCTAGAAGGTTCCGGTGGTCATCAACGTTGCAAAGGCTTCTTTCCGGCGCGGTACGTCCATGGCCATTAGCCGTTTGTGGTCTTCGGGAGTCACTTGTCTGATTTCATATCCCTTTTGCTGCAGACACGTGTTGGTAGCATTTGCCGCGCCTGTCTGCTTCGTCGCCGCCCTGTGAATGATTTGAGCGGCCTTAATCTCTGCCACGGACGAAAGCTCGTTGTTGCGATAACAGGTTTCGAGGTCCGCCATGGCAGCTTCCGGAGCAACCGAAGGTTTGTATCCGTAATAAGCCGGTTTGGATGCGCAGCAGCTCAGGACCAACCCGAAAGCCGCAACTGTGGCCAATTTCGCCGCGAAATCCATCCTCTGCCCCCCCGAGCCCTGATTGACGTCCTGCTAACCTAATGCGGGTCTCGGGAGAGTCAACCACAAGTAGTACCCACGATCCGAGACAGTCGGTGTTGATAGAAACGCTGCGGCGAAGTCTCGGACGCGGAGTTTCGGCTCACGGTGAGTTCACTTGACCGAAGCCTCGATAAACCGATAATTCGGGCACGATGAAGCGCTTGCGCACCATATTTGTCTGTCTCGTTGCCTTCTCGCTTGCCGCGCTGCCGGTCGCAGCGGCCGGGATGAGGGGGGCCATGGCGGCGGGAGCATCGAGCTATGCTGATGCTCATTCTGACTGCTGCTCCGAGGCGAAACCTTGTGAAAAGCAGAACTCTTGCGACCACTCCGGCGCCTGCGCCGTGAAGTGTTCTCTGATACCGGCGGCCACAGTGGCCGGCATGGACATGACCGGTCCGGCACCGGGTTCGGCGCGTTCGACGCCTATCGCCGGCCGCTTCACCTCCGCCATGGAGCATCCGCCTCTACCGCCTCCCCGAATCTGACTCCTTGAGTGAAGCCGTGCCTTAGCGCGCGTGGTCGCGCGTCCGGCATGCACGTCCTCTGCCGCGCCAAGGCAGAGGTCCGTCAACAAGGATTTGGAGGCGCCTCATGAAGCGTCTGTACAGTTTGGTTCTGTTGGCCGCCGGCATTTTGGCCGGCGCCGCAGGCAGCTATTGGTATTTGCACCGGCTTCAGTCCGTTCCGGCGCCGGTGACCGCAGAGCGGAAAGCCGCGGACGAAGACGGCCGGAAGATCGTCTACTACCGCAACCCGATGGGATTGCCGGACACCTCGCCCGTGCCCAAGAAGGACTCTATGGGCATGGACTACATCCCGGTTTATGCCGACGAGACCAGTGACGGCGATGCTGTCACGGTCAGCCTCGCCAAGGTTCAGCGCAGCGGGGTCAAGACCGAGACCGTGGAACCGAAGGCGCTGTCTCGCACCGTTCGCGGCGTGGGCACCGTCCAGCACGACGAATCCAAGCTTTGGATCGTGACGGTCCGCTCGGACGGTTACATCGAAGATTTGTTCGTCGACAAGGACGGGCAACATGTCATGGCCGGCGAACCGATGTTCCGGTTCTACAGCCCGCAGATTCAATTGGCGCAGGTCGACCTTCTCGTGT
>CAZUKP010000191.1:0-4127 GCA_964620915.1 uncultured Hyphomicrobium sp.
ACCGGCGGCCTCTGCCTTCGGAGGGCAGCGCTCTATCCAGCTGAGCTACGGGTGCTGATGTGCGAAGCGGGCTCTTGATACTCCATCCTGGCAGGCCCGGCAAACCCACGCCGGTGACGAAAAACGGAGCGGGAGGAGGGCGCCAGGGCGGCTGACCGCGCTGGCCCGAGCGCCTATAGTCCGGCGCCATGACCAAAGCCAAGCCGAAATCGAGCACCGGTTCCAAGACCAAAACCACCGCCACATCGACGGTCCCCGCCGGCGAGCCCACGCCGATCGTGAAGGGCAGCCACGTCTATCTTGTGGACGGGTCCGGCTACATCTTCCGCGCGTTTCACGCCCTGCCGCCGCTGACGCGCCCGTCGGATGGTTTGCCTGTCGGAGCCGTCCACGGCTTTTGCGCGATGCTGTGGAAGCTGTTGCGCGATTCCAAGAGTTCAGAATCGCCGACCCATATCGCAGTGATCTTTGATGCCGCGCGCAAGAATTTCCGCAACGATCTTTACGAGGACTACAAGGCCAACCGGCCGCCGCCGCCCGAAGAGCTCGTTCCTCAGTTCCCGCTGATCCGCGATGCGGTCAAAGCCTTCAATGTCGCGAGTGTCGAACAAGAAGGCTACGAGGCCGACGACCTGATCGCCACGTATGCGCGCGAGATCATCGCCGAAGGCGGCGACGTGACAGTTATCTCGTCCGACAAGGATCTTATGCAGCTCGTCAGCCCGGGCGTCTCCATGTTCGATGGCATGAAGAACCGGAGGATTGGGCGCGAGGAGGTCATCGAGAAGTTTGGCGTGCCGCCGGACAAGGTCATCGACGTGCAGGCGCTTGCTGGAGACTCGACCGACAATATTCCCGGCGTTCCGGGCATCGGCGTCAAAACGGCAGCCGAGCTAATCAAAGAGTATGGCGACCTCGATACGCTTCTGGAGCGCGCTGCGGAAATCAAGCAGCCCAAACGGCGCGAGAAGCTCATCGAGTTTGCCGATCAAGCGCGCCTGTCGCGCGAGCTGGTGACGCTCAAGACCGACGTTGCAACGAATGTCCCCGTCGATGCGCTGGGCGTTCACGATCCCGACCCCAAGGCGCTTCTCGGCTTTCTGCAGACCATGGAGTTCAACACGCTGACCCGGCGCATTGCCGAAGCACTCGGTGCTGAGCCGCCGCCGGCCTTAGAGAAGTCGGTCGGAAGTTCGCTCAAGGGAAAGGCCACCGCTACGGCTGGAAAGAAGGGACAAGAGGGTGGTGCTGAGACGCCGGCCGCAGCCGTGGCGTTTGCCGAGCACGCGGTGAAGGTGGCGTTCCATCGCACGAAATATGAAACCGTCAACACGATCGACCGGCTTGAAGCATGGGTCGCCGACGCGATGGCAGTGGGCTATGTCGCCTTCGATACGGAAACGACTGGGCTTGATCCTATGCAGGCGGATCTTGTTGGGGTTTCGTTGGCGACGGCGCCGGGGAAGGCCTGCTACGTCCCGCTCGGCCACCGAAAGACCGACGGGGGGCTCGACTTCGTTGGGGGAGACGATCTTCCTCAGTTGCCGCTGCGCAAGGCGCTCGACGTCTTGAAGCCGCTGCTTGAAGATCCATCCGTTTTGAAGATCGGCCAGAACCTCAAGTTCGATTGCAACGTGATGGCGCGCCACGATGTTTCAATCGCGCCGCTCGACGACACCATGCTGATGTCCTACGCGCTCGATGCGGGCAGGGGCAGCCATGGCATGGACGAGCTGGCGATGCGCCATTTGGGGCATGCCTGTCTGTCTTTCGATCACATGCTGGCGCTGGTGCCTGGCAAGAAGAAGTCAGAAAAAAGCTTTGCGCAGGTGCCGCTCGACAAAGCGACCGAGTACGCGGCCGAAGACGCCGACGTGACGTTGCGGCTGTGGATGATCCTGAAGCCGCGTCTGGTGGCAGAGCGTTTGACGACCGTCTACGAAACGCTGGAGCGACCGCTTGTGCCCGTCATTGCCGAAATGGAGCGCACCGGTATCAAGGTTGATCGCGCAATCCTTTCGCGCCTTTCGGGCACCTTTGCCCAAGAGATCGCGCGTCTGGAAGAGGCGGTGAACGGCCTCGTCGGACACAAATTCAACCTGGCATCGCCAAAGCAGCTTGGCGAGGTTCTGTTCGATCAGCTGAAGCTTCCTGGCGGGAAGAAAACAAAGACGGGGCAATGGGAAACACGCGCTGGCCTACTCGACGATCTTGCCGCCAACGAGGAGCTGGCGCCGGACGCGCGCAAGCTGATCAACACGATGCTCGAGTGGCGCCAGCTGACGAAGTTGCGCTCGACTTATACCGATGCGCTGCCGGGCTACATCGACCCCGACACCGGGCGTATTCACACGTCATACGCGCTCGCTGCGACGACGACGGGGCGGCTCGCGTCTTCGGACCCGAATTTGCAGAACATCCCCGTGCGCACCAAGGAAGGTCGTGAAATCCGCACGGCCTTCGTCGCAGAGAAAGGCATGAAGCTGGTCTCCGCCGACTACAGCCAGATCGAGCTAAGGGTGCTGGCCGACATCGCTGATATCCCGCAGTTGAAGGAGGCGTTTGCGGAGGGCCTGGACATCCACGCGATGACCGCTTCGGAAATCTTCGATGTGCCGGTCAAAGGCATGCCGCCCGAGGTGCGCCGGCGGGCCAAGGCAATCAACTTCGGCATCATCTACGGCATCTCCGCGTTTGGGCTTGCAAACCAGCTCGGCATTTCGAGGGAAGAGGCGGCGGCCTACATCAAGACCTACTTCCAGCGTTTCCCCGGCATTCGCGAATACATGGAGACCACGAAGAAACTTGCTCACGAGCAGGGGTTCGTGACGACGATCTTCGGCCGGCGCATTCACTATCCCGAGATCAACACGCGCAACCCGAGCATGCGCGGGTTTCTGGAGCGCGCCGCGATCAATGCGCCGATCCAGGGCTCGGCCGCCGACATCATCCGCCGAGCGATGGTGCGCATGCCGGGCGCGCTGGCCGATGCGGGACTGGGTTCGGCCCGCATGCTCTTGCAGGTGCATGATGAGCTTGTTTTCGAGGTCAAGGAGGCCCAGGTGGCCAAGACCCTGAAAACTGTGTCGAAAGTGATGGAGGGCGCGGCCCTACCGGCCGTGGCGCTATCGGTGCCGATCCACGTCGATGCCAAGGCCGGCGACAACTGGGAGGCCGCGCACTGATGGGGCGCGGCCGGGCTGCAGCGATAAGGACCACTTATGTTTACTCTAAACAAAAACGATTGGCCCTGATGTGCGCAGATGACTATTTATAGCTCACTCGGGCGGCAAACGATCGCCCGGGGAAATAGGAGGAAGCTATGAAGGTTTGGACGAAGCCCGCAGTTCGCGAGCAGGAAGTTGGCCTCGAGGTTACGAGCTATCTGCCGGCTGAGATCGACATCATCTAACGAGCGTCGATTCTTCCCGAAAGGGACTTCGAAGCGGTGGCCGCACGTGGTCGCCGCTTCTTTCATTTGTCCGGTGCGCTCACCTCACGGTGACTTGCCCGCGTCCTGCGGTGAGATTTGTTTCAGGTACGCGATGATCTTCTTGCGGATTGCGGCGTCCGCGATGCCATTGTAAGGCGGGCTCATCGTGTTTCCCGGGATCACCGCCCCGGGGTTCGCGATCCATTGATCGAGCGTTGCCTCGTGCCAGATGACCTCTGAGCCCTTCAGAGAATCGGAATAATTATATCCGGGCTCGGTGCCCGCCTTGCGGCCGACAACGCCTTCCAGCGAAGGGCCAAGCCGATTGTCGTCCTTGACGAATGAGTGGCACTCACGGCAGTGGTCGTTGAAGACAAGCTCGAGCTGATCGTCTGCAGCCTGCACCTCGATTGGGAGAAGTAAGAGTGCGAGGCTTGTGGCGACCTTTAAGAGTCGGGTCATTGGCGTCTCCCTCTTGCGGCAATGTTATGCCGCAAGGCAAGACTGCCCCAAGATCGCGGAGGGCGCCAGAATTAACCAGATCAAACGGGGGAGACGGCCAGATCGACGTGTTGGGAGCGTCGCGGGTCGCGTCGGTTGGTCGGGATCGAGCCGCGAGAGTACTCGATGGTGCGGATAAACTCGCGGATGCGCGGCTGGATCTCGGTGCGCCAGCGCGTGCCGTTGAAGACGC
>CAZUKP010000192.1:0-3981 GCA_964620915.1 uncultured Hyphomicrobium sp.
CCTTGGGCAGCGAATGGTCCTGGAAGACGGTCTTGATCGTCTGCAAGTAGAACTCGGCGGTCAGATCCATGACCGCGAGATATTCTTCATAGAAGTCCTGGTGCTGCTTGACCGAGTCGCAGTCACCCTCAACGAGATTGTTGAAGAGTTCCACGTGTGCGTTCATGTGGCGCTCGAGGTTCATCGTCATGAAGCCTGTGAGCTGCATGAACCCCGGGTAGACCGGACGCATGAAGCCTGCGTGCGGCAGCGGCACCCTGCTGACCACGGTTCTCTCGAACCAATCGATGGTGCGTGTCTCGGCCAATTTATTGACGCCCGTCGGGTTGCGGCGCGTGTCGATTGGGCCGCCCATGAGCGTCATAGACGCCGGTTGGCAAGGATCGTCCGTTGTTGCCATGTGGGCAATGGCTGCGAGCACCGGCACGGCTGGCTGGCAAACGGCAATGACGTGGGTGTCAGGACCGAGGAAGCGAATGAAGTCGATGATGTGGTCGATGCAGTCGTCGAGATCAAAGCGGCCCATCGCCAGGGGAATGTCGCGTGCATCCACCCAGTCGGTAATATAGGTTTCGTGATCGGGTAGCATCGCCCTCACGGTGCCGCGCAGGAGCGTTGCGTAGTGGCCCGACATTGGCGCCACGATCAGCACCTTGGGGTCTTCGCGCGGGCCGACCTCTGAAAGGTCGCGATCGAAATGCAGCAGCTCGCAAAACGGGGTCCGTGCAACTGCGTGATCGCGGACTTTGACGTCGATGGTGTTGACGCGGGTCGTCTTGATGCCGAACTCGGGCTTGCCGTATCGGCGGGTTACATTTTCAAAGACTTCGCACGCGGCCGCCATTTGTCGCCCCAACGGTGTTGAGGCAAACGGATTGAGCGGCCAATCGAGTAGCGTTTGAATGCCGTGAACACCAACTCTCATCGGCTGAAGCACGGCATGCGCGAACTCGTAAGCGTAGTAGTGCATGGCGTTGAAGCCTCTTCGCTGCGCCGCAGCAAAACTTGTGTGCGCTGCACACGATTATGTGATCAAACTGTCATCCTGGCCAGCACAAAGTCTTTTTGGCCCAGCAACGCTGCCTTTTGACGCAAAGTCTTGGTGTGCGCTGTTCCCATAACGACACGACAGGCAGGGTGCGGGGGCGGTGTAGGCGGGTTGGGGATAAATAGGGCCGCGCGCAAGCTATGCGCTTTGCGAATACGCGTGGTCATGATTCGTCATAACATTGCCTCCAGCGCGCCTTTGGCGTTGTGATTGAGCGTGTCATACCGGCCTGCGAACGGGCCGCAGTATCGAATACGAGTTCCCTCTGGGCCGAGCGGTGCCGCTTGGTCCGCACATGAGACGTTCCAGGAGGATCGATGAGCTACTCTCAACCGCCCGGTGGACAGTCGCCTCGATTGGGTGGCTATCGCCCCAGCGACGAGCAGACTCGTCCTCTTTCCAGCCGCATCGCCCGTCCGCCGCCTCGTCCGCCTGAGCGGCCCGGCACTTCGCCGCTGATGCTCGGGCTCGTCTACGGAGGGATAGGGCTATTGGCTGTTGCCGCTGCGGCCGTCACGTTCCTGATTGTTGCGCCACCGAGCGATTTGATTCGCGAGCAAATCGTGACACGCGTGAAAGCCGCAACCGGCCGCGACTTGCAGATCGCAGGACCAGCCTCCTTCACATTTTATCCTGTCCTAGGCATTCGCCTCAACGATGTTTCGTTGTCGGGTCCGCCAGGCACGGCAGGCGGGCCCATGGCCACCCTTTCGAGCCTCGATGTCGGCGTGCGCATTCTGCCGTTGTTGAGCAAGGAAGTCGTTGTCGATCGGCTCGTTCTATACAAGCCGGTGTTCGATCTTCGCGTCGATCGCAATGGCCGCAAGAATTGGGAGATGACAGTACGCGAGGACGCACGACCGGTGCGTTTGGCGCTTGCGCGCAAAGTGCGTGCAACCGTCACCGACGCCGCAGACGAGATGCAGATTGCCTTCACGGATGCACTAGCGCAGCCAGTGGCACCGGCTTCGCGCGGCTCGGGCGTGGAAATGTCAAACCTTGTGCTCGACGATATCCGCCTCGTGGATGGAATGATCCGTTACACGGACGAGCAAGCGGGATCTACCTATGAGGTTGGCGCAATCAACGCCAAGCTTGCTCTCCCGTCGATTACGCAGCCGCTCGAAGCCAAGGGCGACCTGAAGTGGGCCGGCGAAACGATCAACTTTGACGGCCGTTTGACGTCTCCCCGCGAACTGATGGAGGAGCAGCCCGCAAAGCTCCTTGCGAACGTTTCGGGGCGGCCCATTACGCTGAAATATGACGGGTCGGTTTTGCTCAAGACCTCGCTTGATCTGGATGGCGCGGTCGACGGGAAGGCCGATTCGCTCAGAACTTTGGCAGCGTGGCTTGGAACCGAGCTGCCGCCAGCGCGGGGCTTCGGCGCCCTTTCACTTTCCGGCCGCTTAAAGGCAACATCGGCCGCGGTACGTCTGTCACAAGCGAATCTTGCGCTGGACGGTGCGACTGCGACCGGCACCGTTGCCGTCGACACGTCAAAGGCGCGCCCGCATATCGTGGCAGACTTGAAAGTTGCCGACCTCAATCTCGGGAACTACGTCTCGGACGGCGAGTCCAGCGGAAGGGAAGCGCCGGCGGCAAAGACGACACCGGGCGCGCGGAGCCCTGGGAAAACATCGGACGAACCACCGCAGTCGATCGAGGATTTGCTCAACCGTCCGGGCCCGAAAGTAAAAGGCTATACCAAGCGTGCGGGATGGAGCCAGGAGCCCATCGATCTATCGACGCTTGGCGCCTTTGATGCCGACGCCAACATGTCCGTCGTGCGCTTGGGCTACGACAACATCCGCATGGATTCGGCCAATCTTGTCATCGCGATAAAGGACCAGGTTCTCAAGACCTCGTTTGAGGACGTGAAGCTCTACAAGGGTCGCGGCAAGGGGCTCGTGACGCTCGACGGACGGGGCAAGGCTGCCGTTCTCGCGGCGAACCTCTCGATCAACGGCGTCGAAGCCCAGCCCTTGCTGAAGGATGCCGTCGAGATGGATTGGCTTGCCGGCACCGGCAATCTCACGATGTCGGTGTCTGGCAGTGGCCGCAGCCAGGCAGATATCGTCGGCTCGCTCAATGGTAAGTCAAATCTTGCCGTCGCCAATGGCGCGATCATCGGATTCAACCTCGCTGGTGCGTTGCGTGCGTTGTCGAGTGGCGGGATTCCGAACCTTTCCACCTCTCCAACTGAGAAGACGGACTTCAGCGAGCTGACGGCATCATTCGACGTCGTTAACGGCGTCGCCAAGAACGAGGACATGGTGCTCTCAAGTCCGCTTCTGCGTGCGACTGGCTCGGGGACTATCCAATTGGCCAAACGCCAAATTGACTACACCCTACAGCCGAAGCTGGTTGCAAGCCTTCAGGGACAGGGCGGCGAGAAAGGCGCGAGCGGGCTTAGTATTCCCATTCGGATCCATGGATCTTGGGATGATCCGTCGATCGCGGCCGATATTGCCGGTGTGCTCAACAACCCGTCCACGGTTGAAGCCGTCAAAGAGATTGGTAAGCAACTCAAGGGCAAGAATGCGGGCGAGATTGTTGATGATCTATTCGGTCAGAGCAAAGAGGGTGAGCCTTCAAAGGCGCAAAAACTATTCGATCAATTCTTGGGTCGATGAGACTGGTGCAAGGTTTCGCAAGGTGTCGTGAGCGCCATTACGAGGCGTTATGCTTCGTGTGCGGTCAGTTCATCGGCAAAGATTGTGACAGTATCTGCAAAATTTTTTTGCCGCAGCTTCCGATTTTTTCTTGCGTAGGGGGGGGGCGTGCCTCATATGACCCCTCTCCGTTCGTCCACCTGCCCCTAAGGTCAAGGAAATCCTGACACCCCAAAGGTAAGGAGCGGGCGGGTCACCTCTGTCTACTGGTTGGGGAGGGTCATATGGCCTTTAATGACACCCTCTTCCAATTGGGGATGG
>CAZUKP010000193.1:0-3949 GCA_964620915.1 uncultured Hyphomicrobium sp.
CTCGACGAGCCGACTACGGGCCTGCACTATCACGACGTCGCCAAGCTCCTCGAGGTGCTGCACGAGCTGGCCGACGCCGGCAACACCGTCGTCGTCATCGAGCACAATCTGGAAGTGATCAAGACGGCCGACTGGATCATTGATCTGGGCCCCGAAGGTGGCGACGGCGGCGGGCGCATCGTGGCCGCCGGCACGCCGGAAGACGTTGCGAAGGTCAAGGAGAGCTACACGGGGGGGTATTTGCGGGAGCTGCTGGGGAGACGTGCCAAAGCGACGAAGCGGCAGGCGGCGGAGTAGCAACGAGTCTCGCCTGACATGGGCAATCGCGGTTCGATTTGCCGACCTTCACCATCGTACTTGGGATCTTCGACTTCGGACCTCAATCCTCACCGTCGCCTTCGAAATCTCGCCTGCGCATTGCACGCCGCTCCTCCGCCCGCTGCAGCTCGGATGCGATCTGATTATCGAGCAAGCGCCTGTACCGCTCTGCAAAGGCACGCACCTTCGGTCGAGAGTCCTTTAGCCAGGGCAAAACGGAATCCTTTTTGGTCTGATAGGCCTCCACCATTCCGAACTCGCCTGACACAACACCTGTACTCAGGAGCGCTACCTCTACAGACAGAAGACGATCATCGCTCTCAGGAACGGCGTCGATTAGGGCCTGGCATATGCGATGGGTGAACACCTCACCTTCGTAATTCTCCATGATCCCCACGACGAAGCTAAAGGTCGCCTCACCCTCGGCATCCAAGAGTGAAATGAGCTTCGCCTCAAAGCGCTTAGGAACACCGGGAAAAGCGATGGCGAGCAAACGGCCGCCATAGAAGCGAAAAAGTTGATCGTCAACCTCAGCCCAGCCTCTGACAATATCCACCGCTCTCTCTGGATTGCTACTGAGAGCTGCGGCTGGTTCGTGAAATTCGTAGGGAATGGCTTCATAGCGTGAGCCATCTGCCTTTGGCTCGTAAGCAAGTCGCCTTCCGAAGAACTGCCAGACGAGATCGTGATGGTTTTCCGCAATTGCGCCGAGGATCTCCTCCATGTGCCAAGAAACGTCTGGCCAGAAGACCAAATGGTCCAGAGTGACCTCGGCCTGCGACGCAGTTAGAGCTCTGAAGAATGGCTTGGAGGCCCGCTGGAACCACGCATCATTGAGCCACCGGGCATCTTCGCGATCGGAGAGGAACCGAAGGGAAGGAATGTAGACATCCTCGACAAGAGCACTTCCACCAAACTCAGCGCGAGCGACAACGGCCACAGTCGTCTCGATAACTGCCACGACATCCTTAGAAGCAAGTGCCTTTGCAGAGAGAGCCCGAATGTCGTCGGCATCCACCTCTCGCGCGAGGCGGAAGCGACGCGCGATCTGCCGTAAATAGTGCCCCTCTGCGATCCATTCGCGCACGACTGCACGCGTCTCGAGCCGAGCCGTACTGTCGTCAAGGCCCTCCAAAAATGCAGGCAGAAAGTTCATCAGATCCTCGTGTGCCGCGCGGAGATAGCGGAGCGCGAACTCGGGTTTAGTCACAGAAAGCCGTTTGAGGAAATTGATGAAAGTTGGGAACGTGGCGAGATCGTTCGACTTAGTAGATGCGCAACGCTTAATAATGTTCAGCCACTTGTCGGCATTCGCCTCGCCAATGTCAGCAACAAAACCCTCAATAGCTTGGGTGCGGTGCTCCTCGCCCGCTCGATGGTCTGAGTCCTCCTGTTGCCAGTGGACGGGGAACACCCCTTCGAAACCAACTAGGGTCTTGTGTATGACGAAATCTTGACGGGCGTTAGCGACATCCCTGAAACGTAGGATTGCCGCATTCAAGTCATCACTGTGCGTCGCTAGGATCCCCGACGGCTCGGCAGGCGGCGTCTTACTCCGGCGATACATCCACCAGAAGGTGTACTCGACGTGCTGCAACAGCTCGAATGATTCGGCTGAGGCACGCTCGGTGAAGAACTGTACGATCGACGTCTGGTCGGCAAGGACCACTTTGCGAAGCTCGTCGCTGCAAGCCCCGGCGCTCGGCGTTCGTGTCGCCTCAAGCATCGCGTTGAACACCACCTGGCGACCCCCGTCGTCGTCGGCTTCAGCGTAGAGCGTTTTCATGACGCCGAGAGCTCTTTTTCGCGTCGCAATGAGCTCGTCGCTCGCTACCACGGCGCCGCGATGAAAGGTTACAGCGTCAATACTGGCCGAAGTGCCGGAGACATCTGACTGGAGGGCATGACGGCAGACGGAAACAACAACCGGAAAGAGCAGCTGGCGTTCGTCTGGCTCGAACGCAGAAACGGTTGAGACCAACGCTGTTTGAATGGCGGGACCCACCTTGCGCCAGGCATCGAGATTATTTTGAGACAGCCGCTCAACAGATTGGTCGATGCGCTTCTTTTCTCTTGCGTCGGCTGGATTCGGCGCAATCGTACATAAGGCCTCGAACGTTGCATCGACATCGACGAAGCGAAGAAAGTCCAACATGTCGAGCGCTACATCGGTGACTTCTTCAGCCGTATGACCACGGAAGTTGCCGAACTCGGTCTCTATCGCCTTAACCGGAGTCGCACGGCCGTCCGTGATGGCCTTGACCACAGCGCGAAGAAGCTCCGGGTACACACTGGCGATATCATCGTAGTGCGGGACGACATGCTCGCGAATTTTCTTAAGCAGGTCCCACCGCTGATTGTTGTCAGTCGCCGCCTCAAGTTCTTCAATGACGCCTCGATCGAAGAGGGCCTTGCCTTGCATCAGGCGCTCGTAATCATGCTTGATTTTTTGGAAATCGTACCCTGCGGGTAGCAGGTAATCCTTCATGATTTTTGCGAACCGCCGGTCGATCGCTTCAAGCTGCTTGGCACCAAAACCCGGCGCAACGTGCCGCTTGTAGAGAATATCGTGGCCAGTTTCCGACCAAGCATGATTGAGCGTGGTCTGGATCTGAATTTCACATCGCGTGCCGGCGAAGCGGCTGTACTCGGGAAGCGCGAGGCGCTCGGGCTTTAGGGACACCACATAGTGCCGCGCCCGATACAGCTTGGCCGGCGGGACGTCGTCGCCAACCGGATAGTGGATGCGCGAGTGGTCCTGGTCGATATCGAAATTATCGAAGATGATTCTCGACTGTAAGAAGCGCTCTACATCTGTGCTTGTATAGAAGACCAGCCTGCACCCGGCCAAATCTTTGATCTCATTTTCGATGGCTTCCGACGCAATTAGGCCGCGCTCCTCTAATTTGCGGCGCAACGAATCCTCACTCTTTGCCCGGGCTTGTTTATGCTGCGGCTTTGCGAGGTCAGGACGAGCACGCAACGCCGCATCCAGAATTCCACGCACCGTGGCAGCAAAGTCCGCATAACGATCACGGTGATCGCGCAAGTACTCTTCAAATGTCATGGTATCGCTCCGGTAGTCTTACTGCCGGTAAATTCGGTTCGTATCGTGTCAGATGCTCGAAGAAGTCCAAAGGCCAACCAACGGCAAGGCGGTCGACTGGCTCGAGCCCGTCCCGCCGCCTGCTACTTTCTCCCCCTCACCAAGGACCACCCCCATGGACATCAAGCGCGCGGGCGACCACCGGATCGACGCCAGCAATCCCGAGTACTTCGCTCGCGCAGGCCCGCGACGTTGAGATCGAACCCAGCCTTCACGCACGCTGGCCGCCCCACACTTATCCCCGCTCCCCCACCTTCCCTCATACTCCCCGCACCCCTGTCCACATGGGACGCATCAGCTGAGCGGCTTTGCGGGTCAGGGTTGGTGCCCGGTTGAGGCAGCGTCCGCACCGTCGCGGGCGTCTCACGTGAAGCTTCGCTCGCTTCAGATTCCGGGGCCGGCGATCGGGGCTGTGCGTAATGGCAACAGAGCGCACGGACGCCCGTCGGCAGCGGCGCTCCGCATCAAGACGCGGCGCGCAGCAGCTCAAGGTCCTGACGACGTGGCCCGGCGGTCGCCGCCCAT
>CAZUKP010000194.1:0-3919 GCA_964620915.1 uncultured Hyphomicrobium sp.
CGTGACGCCTTAGCGCTAAGGGCCGCGAAATGCCAGACCCGGACACTCTGAGACACAATCCGCGTGTTCAGGCCTCCAGCTTCAGGTAAGTGCCTGCTATGACGTGTTTTTTATTTCTGAGCATTTCGGGGAAGTCTGACAACGCCGCATAGGTAACCGCTGAGGTTACGATCGCGCTCAGTGAAGCCGTTGCTTATTGCGGGTCAGGATGCTCTCGACCTCGTCCAAGCTGAGCCCGCTATTATGAGGGACGAGGACGTAGCAGGTCTGCAAGCCGCCGACGCCACGCCGCTCACTGGCCCACGGCCTCACCAGTGCGAACCCTTGCTTTGTCGCCAGACGGCGCAGTGGGCGCTCCCTCGCAAAGATATCAGTCCTTCAAATCGATTGCCTTTCATGCTCGATCGACGAAGCGTGGCCCCATTATCCATGTTCTCTCAGCTGGCACGGGTCAGACCCTGGACCAGCTCCATGAGCTGATCCAGTTTGTTCTCGTCTTGGCGCTCGGCGCCAATGGCATTGATCAACTCGCCCTGGCGCTGGGGATCGATGCTGCCGTAGCTGCGAAAGGTCGTGAGCATGTGCTCGTGACCAAGATTCTTGCTCCACGCCTCGAACTCCTCCGGAGTTCCGCACAACCTCTTGCCGAGCTGGACCAGCGTGTCCCGGAAACTGTGCGGATTGAAATAGGGAAGGCTTGCGCCTTCGAACGCCTGCCGGAAGATCTTGCGGATCGGCTCGGCGTTGGCCCAGAAGTCCGGCTCAAGACCATTCACAAAGAACGCATAGTTCTCATCCTGGCTTACCCTTGTACGGGGAAAAACCGGTTCGTCATGGCCAAAAAGCAGTTCGCCCCGAAGTTCGCCGACCCAGTCGACGACCACCTGTTTGAGATCGTCGCCCACAGGAAAGAAATAGGTGAGAATCTTTTTGGCGAACTTCGTCCTCACTTCCCGTGGATCTTGCATCACAAGATCTCGGTCTAGATCAATATGCTTGACGCGAAGCGAGGCGATAGCGTTGTCGCGCATCCCCGTGAGGATGGTAAAGGCGACCACCGCCCGGTCCCGGCGCTGAATAACAGTGCTCGTAGGCATTGCGAACACCGCTTTGTGGATTTGCTCGAGCGTGGGAAATTGCTTTAGCGCCGGCTGCCTGGCCGCCCTCACCTCCTTATCCGACAGATTAAGGTATTCGATGTCCGTAACCCGGATCCGGGACTTGTAACCGGGCTTGCAGGACAGCCATTTGAAGAAGGCCTTCAAGGCATTGATGGTCACGTGCAGCGTCGCCTTGGCGAGCGGCGCGCAGGTGCGCTCTGCCTTGGTATTGGCAAGGTGTTTCTTGAAGGCGATCGCCTGCTCCTTATTGAAGGTCGCGAAGTCCATGAGCCCCGTATAGGTCTCGTAGCGTAAGATGGCCTTGCGGACGCCATCAATGGTGCTGTCCGCCTTGCGGTCGGCCTCTTTGAGAAAGCGCAAATACTCCTTCTTGACCCGCTCGTTTTTGGGGTTGTAGGTCCGCATAGGGCTACTCCTGCGACAAGTGACACATAAGACTGGGATCAGAGCACCCAGTTATGCGTCTCTCACCCGGTCTCTCGATGCTGAAGGCCTTTCGATATTCGGCCAGCCTTGCGACCGAACCGGCGCGGTGGATGCGCGTGCCACACTTCTCGCACGTCGCAGAGAGATCGAGTCGCGTCTCACTGCGCACCTCGATCTCGAGGCTGCCGAGACGTGGAGAGCGCGGGCGTCTGCAACGCAAACAATAGAGCTCATGGGAGGCGCATGGCTGCTTGCGTTTTGCTTGTCGCGCATCCAGGAACGCGATGAGATCGCGGCCGTGAATGAGAAAAGGTCGACTCTGATCGATTATCGGGAGCCCGTTCTTGATCCAGCGCCGAACGGCGTTCGGATGCAGGTCAAAGAGGTCAACGATCTCGTCGACGAAATACGCATAGTCGCGCTTGATAAGCCGCGTGTTGTAGGTGCGCTTCTTTGGCGTTCGCGATCTGCTATTCCGCCGATCAATGGTCATGGTCACTACCGACTGAGCGTCCGCGGTGCTGCCGATCCATCCAGTCTGATATTTCGGTAAGGCGCCAGTAATTGCGGCCGTTGATCGACACGTGACGGGGAAACAGTCCACTATGCTCCCAACGCCAAATTGTCATGTCCGAGACCGGCACCAGGCGGCGCAGTTCCCGCCGCGGCAGAAGCCGCTCTGTGAGCTGTTGATAAAGTTTGTCCATGGTTCAATCCACTCTGCACCGGGTCATCCGGTCTCGTGGTGAACCTAGGGAGATTCGGGGGCCCGAAAATCAAGCCGGAAATCCACCCGATATTTTAATTTCGGGCGCTTTTATGCCGGCGAAAAGCAGGGCTGAGCTTGTTACGGATGCTCTTGGCTTTTAGCCTTGGCGAAGTCGGATGCTTACTCTTGAGCCAATCGGCGAGAAGCTCAGCTTCGTCCGTGATCGTTTCAGCAACCTCATTGCGAGCACACCGCGCCTCAAACTCAGCCTCGATGAGGTACATCGAAGAGGGGCGCCCCGGAGCTCCCGTCCGCGGCGCTTCGAACGGCCAGAACTCGGCGACATCTGATTTGAGAACCATCAGACGCTCCCATTGGGGACCGCGACGGTCTTCTAAGCAATCACCGGAACCCTTCAGCCAGTGTTCCTCATCCAGATAGATATTGCTCCAAAGATAGAGATTTTCGCTGAAATAAAGCTCGGAAGGAGTTTCGGAGAAGGGGTAATCAACACGACATGCCGCGAAATGGTACCCGGGCACGATTTGGTGCTTGCCGTCCCTCACGCCAATCGTTTTGATCTCTTCAGAGGCAATTCGCGCGAGGAGTTGGTCGTAGGCTTTCTTCCAGACGCTCTCGTCGGACGGATCGAAGGTGACGGACCCGCCGCACGTCGCGATCCATTGTGCCGCACAGTAGAGCGGCATGTAGCCGGGCCCTTCCGGCTTCATCAACTCAGGCAGCGCAAGCTGCGGCTGAGGCTTGACCGGCCATCGGGCACGAACGGCCTTCGCCGGCACGATCACGTCGTGATAACAGGCCGTAAGATGCGCACGTTTGAGACCGGTGCGAATGACGTCTTTTTCGCGCTCTTCAAACCACGTTAGGTCGTACCACTGCACGGCCGGAATTTCGACACGTTGCCCCGTACCCTCCACAACGCCCGTCGCCTCAAAATCTCCGGATTGAAGAGCCTGCCATAGCGCCATGATCGCCTCTTCGGCGCTCATGCAATCCTCGGCATTCTGCCGCTTGGTGTCGACCATCTGCAATCGGACAAGCGTCGCGACGGGCCTGCTCTGAAGATCATAACCCTGGTGAACGGGTCCGCCTGCCTTCTCCTGCCACTCGGAGTAGCGCCAAACAGAGAATTCCTTCCGATAGTCGTTCCACCAATTGCGCACAGCATCTGGGGAACGATACGTGATCCAGGCCACCGCCATTGGCAGCGACCAATTTTGCTCTTGCATCGGATCGAAGTTTGCAGGATCGGGTTCGCGTGTGAGCGTGCCGAACCCATGTCGGACCGCCTCACGGTCGGCATCGGCCGGACTGAGCTCCCCGCGCGCCACCTTCTCTATGAGGCTGTCACGGGATACTTCGCTGGCGGGAGATTTCCTCTTGCCCATAAAGCGAACCACTCGAATCAATCAGCAAGGCTGAGCTGACTCTACCCGCCAAGTTGGGAACAAATCGATGTGATCGGCGGACCGGCCCAAGCGAGGCGCCGCCTTAAATGAACCGGAACCAGGTGTTACCTTAGGTGTTACCTATCTGGCGATTTCCACATTGGAAGCGGCTGGATTCTGAGCTAAGTTATTGATTTATTGGTAGCGGAGGAGGGACTCGAACCCCCGACACGCGGATTATGATTCCGCTGCTC
>CAZUKP010000195.1:0-3915 GCA_964620915.1 uncultured Hyphomicrobium sp.
GAGCCAACAATGGCGGGTACGCGCTCCTTGAAGCCGAATATGAGCCCCCGCAGTAATGTCCGCCAGATTCGGAAAGTGCCTACTGTGGAAAACGCGGCCGCGTTTTCAGCCCTTCCCGCCACCACAGGCTCTTGCAGCAGACTTCGATACCGGTCCTTCGACCAAAACGGGTAGAAGGGTCGTCGGGAAGAGAGAGTCAGGCCGCCGCTTCAACAGAATGATGCGTTTTCGGCCAATTGGGGCTACCGTTGAGCATCGCCATGCCGACCGCATTCGACCTGATCGCAATCCTGCTGGTGCTGACGGCTGGGACTCCTCCCGTCCCGTCAGATCAAATGCGCCCCATGAGAAGCAATACGACGAGAATAATCAGGATGATGCCGATGACACCGACGCCACCGTGACCGAAACCGTAGCCGTAGCCGCCGAAGCGACCACTGAAGCCACCGAGCAAGAAGATGACGAGGATGATGACGAGTATGAGTCCAAGCGACATGATCTATCTCCTTGCAGGACCTAAGCTCTTGATCGGCATTTTGGACATGCGTCCGGAAATTGCAGACCCACTTTTTTTTAGATGGGAATGCGGATTATTCCAACGTCCATCTCGATGCCAGTGGTCTGCTCCTCAGCGTATTGCTCGTTCCCACCGTGCGGTTTCTCGACCTATAATCGGCGCCGGATGCACCGCCCAGCGGGTGAGCGTACCCGGGCGGCAATCGACGTGACTGTGGTACGGTGGAAGGAGACGTGAACATGGCAACGGAGCGAGACGTCCAGAACGCTGAGATCAAACACACCTCCACCCCGCCCGCGGCAATGGCACCTCCCGAGATTACGATCATCAGTCATTCCAACATTTTCTACTGGTGGCCAGCTTGGGTTGCGGGTTTTGCGGCCGCGCTGGTCAGCTATACGCAGGGCCGCGACGTAGCAGTCGTGCCCGAATTCATCGAGCGCATTCATCCAAGCAACAATCCAGGGATTTTCTTCATCGCGGTTCTCGTTTTGCTCGTCGTCTTCACCACCACCAAGCTTCGCGGCATCTACTCTGTCGTCACCGTCATCACCGTTGCCTTCTTCGTAGTCCTGTTCGCGTGGTTCGGATGGTGGGACAATATCCTGCGTTTTATCCCCCACATCTCGGCGCGCGCGAACATGGGCTTCTACCTCTTGTTCTCGGTGTCATTGCTTGCGGTCTGGCTGCTTGCGTTCTTCTTGTTCGATCGATTGACCGTCTGGCGGGTGCGCCCGGGACAGATCGTCGAGGAACGCCTAGTCGGCGGTCATGCGCGCAGCTACGACACCAATGGTCTTGTGTTCGAGAGGCGCAGTCAGGATCTTTTCCATGACATCGTTCTGGGGTTGGGGGCCGGAGACTTGACGCTCACGATCGGCGGCGCCAACCAGGAGACAATTCAAATTCCGAACGTGCTTTTCGTGGCTCGCAAGGTGAAGGCGGTCGAGAGGCTGATCTCGGTCAAGCCCGACGAGGTTCGCGCCAAACAGGCCTAGGTTCGTGCGCAGGTTTGGCGGCACCCGGAGACTCTGAAGGTGACGCGAGTGCTGATGACGAACATCTCGAGATCATCGAGTTTGAAATTTCCTGCATGCCGTGTCACGGCGTCGAAGGATACGGATAAGGCCCACTTGCGCATACGCTTAATGTGCCTCCGGAGATTCTGACCCTGTTTTCGGGCTCGTACTTTGCGTACTGCCCGTCATTGCACGTCGCGCGGCGACGGTGCGTTCCTTCAACAGCCATCCCAACAACGGTGCCGCGACCTCGGCGCTGAGGAACTGCGAGGCGAGGAACGCCGGCACGTCGCCGGGCGCAATGCCTGAGAACATGTCGCTGAGCGAGACGTCACCCGCCTC
The DNA here is from genome assembly GCA_964620915.1 of uncultured Hyphomicrobium sp. Classification (GTDB taxonomy): domain Bacteria; phylum Pseudomonadota; class Alphaproteobacteria; order Rhizobiales; family Hyphomicrobiaceae; genus Hyphomicrobium_A. The sequence goes on from CAZUKP010000195.1 coordinate 1,879, forward strand.
AGTTCCGGTCGGACCGCGGAGCGATGCTTCGACCCTTCCTGGGGCAGGCGCGGGTCCGAGAAACGCTCGCAAAGGTCGCATGAAGATTACTGCGTCCGGGCATCTTATGACCTCTTCGGGTCACCCGTGGACGGCGCCTTGGCAAGTGCTTTCTTACGTTTCTGCAGGTTTGGTCAGTGCCGTCACCTGTCCGGCCTGTTGGTGCGGCACCGGTGGCCGCTGGCCCTAATGCTCTCCGCGGATCAGATCCCTATCGAAAGCACGCATTCGATGATGGGATGACCCAAACGGGCTCTTCCGATCCCCGGCGCGACCATGTTTGCATTACGTCATCATGCCCTTACCAATTCATGACCTGTGATCGATTGTGGTGCCTGTTCAAACTGCCGCGATCATCACAGGCTCTTTGTTCTTTCGCCGCGCACCATGATCGCCCAGGCCATGCGCGCGATCTTGTTGGCCAGCGCGACGGCCGCGACCTTGGTTGGCTTGCGCGCAATCAGGTCGGCAAGCCAGGGACGTTTCTTCGTCCCATGTTGTTGTGCGTAGCGGATGACTGCCATCGCGCCTGCCACCAGCAGCCAACGTAAGTGGCGATTGCCCTGCTTCGTAATTGCGCCAAGCTTGTCTTTACCTCCGGTCGAATGCTGTTTCGGCACCAAATGGGACCGACGCCGGGTATCTCTTCAAGTTGCCGACCGACTTCGCAATATCCAAACCGATTGTGTTAATCTCGCCCATGGACGGCTCCCCTCAAGTGGTTTGCTATGCGCAACCACCCTATGGCACTTTGATGCTGCGGAGTGGGCGCCGTCCACAGCATCAGGAGCCGCCGCCCATGTTGGGAATCGACGTTGTCAGCAAAGCTCCATAAGTGCGGATTTGCGGCTATCGCCGTGCGGAGGTCTGCGCGGGGCCAGGAACAGTCACTCCGGCTATACGGCGTCGCGGTGACGTGGCACGCCTCCACTGCTAGCCGGAAATGGGCGTGGTCGCTCTGCGCGGGCCGTGCGGAGGTCTGGAGACTTTCCGACTTGCGCCTATTCATTAGTAGCGTTCTTGAAATGGCGTTCTCCTCCTCGATGCCGATCTCCGCGATCTCGGAATTGACGGCATCGACCCCACCGCGACGAGGAGGCCCGGCTTCCATCTTTCAGTTCTCTTGAAGCTCTACGTCAACGGCTATCTCAATCGTGAGCAGTCGATGCGGCGGCTGGAGCGCGAAGCCAGGCGCAATCTGGAGCTTCTTTGTACAGATAACGTCGGAATCTACTCACGGGGCGTTCCATGCCAATAAGAGCGGATTTACTATGACTTTGAAGTTGTTTCTGAGCCTTACCGCCGGCTCGCTGCGAACCCTGTTCCTATCTAGGTAATCCCCATCCCCTTCGGTTTTTCATTTCATCGACGCCTAACCCGAGGCCCTTACCTGCGTGGGTCTCTCCTGTCGATCCGCCCAGATCGAAACCGGCCCGGTCGACTTGCTCGGAGTCTTCCTTCGGCTCTGGCTTATCCGTCTTAAGTGATGGTGGGGGTGCTTCCCTGGCAATTGCCTTGACATCTGGTTGCGAACCGTCGTCCCTCGGCGGACGACGATTTGCCGGGTTGTCCTTGTATTCATCTACTTGGACCCCTTTCCCATCCAAACTTTGCCCGGGAAGCCTTTGCGCCTTGTCACGATTGCTGAGGATGTCATTCTTCCGCACTTTTTCATCTTCAAACTCCGTCATCGCACCCGTTCCACTGCTTTGTCCGGCCGACATATTGCGTACTCCGGTTGGCGCCACAGGGGTTGCGGTGCCTAACAGGAGTCAACGCCCAACCTCGGCAAAGGTTCCAGTTTTGACCAGCTGCCGAAGAAGCTGTGGTCACCACGTAGGATCGCGGTCTCGCTTTTGAGAAGTAGACGTCTCACCGCGACGCTTGCCCATCCGTCAGCGCGGTGGCGGCAGCCGCAGCGCGCCGCAGTCTGAGTACTTTCCGAGGCTGCTCCAGCGACGTTGGATCATCTACTCTTGGAGCTTCTCTTGGAGCTTC
>CAZUKP010000196.1:0-3863 GCA_964620915.1 uncultured Hyphomicrobium sp.
CGGATAGCAACCTGCTGCGGCTTGCGTTTACCCATCCGCTGATGACGTTGAAGGTAACGCTTGGCATCCACTGGGAAGCGCTCCTTCTTTGGCTCAAGGGCGTTCGACTTCAGCCGAAACCGCCCGCACCGCGCGAGCCGGTCACTGCCGTCGCACAGCTTTCCCGCGGGGGTCGGCATGACATGGAATGACTCGCAGCCCGCGCGGCCGCGCGCGATGCGTCAACCGGCAAGATTGCCGTTGGCCGATACGCTGGTGTCGGCGATTTTGCGGCGCTTGCTCTGCCAACTTGAGGCCGGTTCGCTGACGATCGGCCTTCCATCCGGTGCCGTCGTCGAGCTTAAGGGCACACATTCGGGCCCTAAGGCTCGGATCTCGATTCGAGATTGGCGCACCATGTTGCGCGTTCTTATCGGCGGCGATGTCGGCTTCGCCGAAGCCTATATGGACGGCGCTTGGTCTACGCCTTCTCTCGTTACTCTGCTCGACTGCCTGCATCGCAACGAGGCGGCTTTGCAGCGCGCTTGGGGAGGTTGGTCACTTGAAAGGCTAACTAGGCGGCTGCGCCATTCCGCCCGCGCGAATACCCGCCGTGGCAGCCGGCGCAATATCGAAGCCCATTACGATCTCGGCAATGCGTTCTACTCGAGCTGGCTCGACGACGGCATGAACTATTCGTCGGCACTCTACACCGATGCATCGGCGAGCCTGGAAGACGCGCAAATCGCCAAACTTGACCGGGCCATCTCTCTGCTCAAGGTGAAGCCGGACGATCATGTCTTGGAGATCGGTTGCGGTTGGGGCGCGCTTGCCGAACGCCTTGCGGTCAATCACGGCACCCGCGTGACCGGGATCACCTTGTCAAGGGAACAGCTCGCTTACGCTGAGCGGCGTTTGCGCAACGCAAATGCTGCCGGCCTTGCCGAATTTCACCTGCAGGACTATCGCGACGTCAGCGGCACATTCGATGCGATCGTTTCCATCGAAATGCTGGAGGCCGCAGGCGAAGCCTATTGGCCGGCATATTTTGCCAAACTGAAGGAATGCTTGCGGCCCGGCGGCGTCGCCGTCCTCCAGGTTATTACCATCGAACAGCATCGCTTCGCAGCCTACCGGGAGCGCCCGGATTTTATCCAACGCTATATTTTCCCAGGCGGCATGCTGCCGACCCTGTCTTTGGTCCGGCAGCATGCCGAGGCCGCAGGCCTGGTGGTGCAGTCGGTCGAGACCTTCGGAGACAGTTACGCGCGCACCTTGGCGGAGTGGCGAAGCAGATTTTTAGCCGCGACTCCTCCGGCGGACGCGCCCCAGCTTAACACCGAAAGATTTTGGCGCATGTGGCACTACTATCTCGCCTATTGCGAGATCGGCTTCCGCACCGGCGCACTCGACGTGCGCCTATACCAGATTGCGCATCGTTAGGCGCGCAAGGTCAGTGAGTCGTCGGCGCGTCGAATGGCGCGATATCGCGCATCAGCCGCTGCAACCGCGATAACCCCAAGGAGAGTTCGGTAAAATCGCACCGGTCGGCGCGCCACCATTCACCGGCCAGCTGGGCGGCAGGCGCGAGCAGGGACAGATAAAGATAGCCGACCGTCGCTCCTTGTGCCCGTATCGACTCGACATAGGCGGCGGCGACGCTGACATCCTGCGTCAGAATCAGGCTTGTCAGTTGGGACACTTCCTCCTCGCCGACCAAAAGCCCCTGTGAGGGAAGAGGCTCGCCGGTTCCGGCCGCGAACGCACCATGCGTCAGCAGAAGACGCGGTATGATTTCGCCTTCGATAACGCGGCTCAAAGGGTCGTCCATCGACAGGGACGCTTCGTTCAGCTGCGCAACACGGCCGCACTCTTTCGAAGGGTCCCCCGGTTTGAGCCAGGTTTGTGCGAGCTGGCCCACGCTCGTTTCCCAGTCTTCAAGCTCAAGCGGCTTGACCATGTAGGCGTCCGCGCCGGCGCGATAGCAGATGTCGATGTCCTTAGGGTGCGAAGACGTGGACAACACGATGATGGGCACCCTTCGTTCCGGGTCGAGCGCCCTCACTTTGCGCAAGAGATCCCGCCCGTCATAGCCGGGGAGATTGAGATCGAGCATGATCAGGGAGGCACGTTCAGCTAGTGCCTCATAATCCGCGAGCAAGCGGCCGGCGGCGACTTTGCCGTTCTCGCATCGTTCGAGGGGGTTGGTTACACCGGCAGCTTTCAAAGCATACTGCAACGCTAGAAAGTCGGTATCGCTATCCTCAACCGAGATGATTGTGTTGACACTCATTTGCGCGTCTCCCCACCCAGCGTGAAATAGAAAGTGGATCCTCGGCCAAGCTCCGAGTCGACCCACATCTTTCCACCGTGACGCTCCACGAGTCTCCGGGCGATAGTCAGCCCAGCTCCAACGCCGCCGCCAAATTCCTCGGGCCCGTGGATCCGCCGAAAAATTTCAAAGATGCGCTCCCTCACGTCGGCTTCGATGCCGACCCCATTGTCCCGGACATAATACCGCCTTGGGTTGCCGGATTCGACTCCAATTTCGACCCAGCGTTTGGCCTTGTCATTATACTTGACGGCATTGGTAATGAGGTTCGTCAAAACCTCGCCGAGCCGAACCGGGTCGCATATGGCAACACCAAGTTTGGAGGGGCGCCTGATATCTGTTTTTGTTTCTGAAATCATTACCTTACAGGACACCAGGGCCTCGTCGGCTACGGCATCGAGGTCGGTCTCGGAAAGCTCCAGATCGGCCCTCCCCGTCCGCGAGTATTGCAGCAGGGACTCAATCAGGTCGTCCATCCGGCGCGTTAGCTTAAGTATGGTCTCCAGTTGCTCTTTTTCCTGTTGCGGGAGACTGCCTCTAAGCCCCCGCTTCAGGAAGCTGGCCATATGATGAATGCCCCTAAGCGGTTCTTTCAGGTCGTGCGAGGCCACATACGCAAAACTGTCGAGCTCGATATTGGCCTCGGCAAGCGCCTGGTTGGCCCGCTCAATTTCCAGGGCCCTGTTGAGAATGACTTCCATGATCGCTTGGCGGAGCTGTCCGACCGCGTTTTTCTCATCCTTGTGCCAGGGATCGCATCGGCCGGTGACGCTCTCCTTCCAAAGCGCAAAGGACGTTCTCGGCATCAGCCTGATTTCACCGTCGGTCTCGCTCACCTTGACCGGTTTTTGCGGGTCGCCGGCCCATTCTACGGTCTCGATATGCTCAGGGCGGAACCAGAGCAGGAATTCCTGCTCGGTGGTCGAAAGTCGAGCGCCAAGAACGCCGCTCGCAACCGACTTGAAGTCCTGGGCGGCGGGATAGAGCTCGGGAAGCCGGTCCGTGGACATCACCGGCTGGTTCGCCTTGACGAGCCAGCCGGCCAGCGCATGCACTTGTTCCGCGGTCGGCGTGACCCCGAGCAGCGAGACATTTCCGTGGGAGACAACCGCAGCCCCTTGCGCATCGATCAGCGAAAGAAGATTGAGGTTCTGGGGGTCTCCAAGCGAGAGGTGGAGGTCCGGCTCCCGGCATAACACCTCAACCAGTTGATCGATGACCCCTGTCATCCGTAAGCGGCGGTCGGCGCCTTCGGTATCTTCTTTTGCGGCTGTGAGCAGCGATAGCATATGCGCCAGAAACTCCGCGGCCATACGCGCCTCATAGGGAACATGCCGCGGCGCGCTGTGATGCATGGCGGAGATCAGGCCCCAAAGGGCGCCCTCCTTCATCAGCGGCATCACCATGGTCGATCTGACGCCCATGTTCTTCAGGTAGTCGGAGTACATCACCGACACACTGCGCAGCAGCGCATAGCTCATATCGATCGGGTTGCCGGTCTTTGGATAGGTTTCCGGAACGAGCGGCACGGCGACGTAGTCGACATCGGGCA
>CAZUKP010000197.1:0-3810 GCA_964620915.1 uncultured Hyphomicrobium sp.
TTATCGACCTGCCATCGCGTTAGGCTATGTGATGCATGGCCTTTGGGACATAGCCGATGGGGACGGCCCAAGTATTTGTGCCTCAGCAAGGCACCGTTACGGCTATTCACGTTGGCGAAGGACAGACTGTCGCTCGCGATGATGTCTTGCTCACTATAGATACCGCGCGATTAACCGGTGATGGCACCGACGTGAACGAAGTCACACTTAAGGGGTTGTCAACGCAGAAGCTACTGCTCACAAACCAAATTGATGCCGAAGAGAGAAGCACGCGAACCGAGAAGGCCCGCCTCAGCGCAGCAATAAGCAGCGGAGAGGCAGAATTGACGCAACTGTCATCACAGATTCGATTACAAGAAGAACAGATCCAACTTGCGCAAGATCTTGTCAACAGTGCAGCAAAGATGCGCGCCGCCGGATATCTGTCAGCCCCTGAGCTCTACAAACGTCAAGAATCGCTGTTAGAGTCAAAGCAAGCTCTGAGTTCCCTCAAGCAACGTTATGCGGCTCGTCAAACTGAGCTAAGGCAGACTCGCTCCTCTCTCGAACAGTTGCCCACGGAGTTCGCCCGAAGGATCCAGCCTCTGCGGAGCGAATTAGAAGAGATCGGCCAGCGCATGACTGAAGCGGCGGGAAGGAGTTCCTACGCCATTCGTGCGCCGGTCGCAGGCCGCATCGCTAACATCCAGGCGACTGTGGGACAGGTCGCTGACCCGAAGCGATTGCAACTGAACATTATGCCTCTCGAAAGCCCGCTTCAGGCCGTGCTGTATGTGCCGACGCGAGCCGTCGGGTTTGTCAGGGTTGGTCAGAAAGTCCGACTTTTATACGAGGCTTTTCCCTACGAAAGATTTGGGACCTATTCCGGACGTGTTGTCAGTGTATCCAAGACTATTTTGACCGAAGCCGATGTATCCGCGCCACTTCAAATTCAAGAGCCGTCATACAAGGTGATCGTTGCCCTCGACCGCCCCGACATAGATGCGAATGGGCAGAGGATTCCTCTCCAGACTGGGATGCTACTCCGTGCCGACATCTTGCTCGAAAAGCGGAAGCTTGTCGCCTTGATATTAGATCCCATACTGAAAATTAGGATGTAGGCAATGTGAATGCTGAACTTCAGCGCAAGACGCAGCTTGCCCGTTATTGTTCAATCAGAAGCTTCAGAGTGCGGATTAGCGTGCCTTGCTATGGTGGCGAGCTTTCACGGGCACCGCATGGACCTAAACACACTTCGTCGTCAGCACCAAATGTCGCTGAACGGCGTCACACTAAAGTCTCTGGTCGAAATCGCGCGCCACTTGAACCTGACATCACGGTCCCTCCGAGTTGAGCTTGAGGATCTGGGTCGGCTGAAGCTGCCTGCGATCCTTCATTGGGACATGAATCACTTCGTTGTCCTGAAATCTTCTAAGAGGGGTGGTCTTGTTTTGCACGACCCGGCATTGGGCGAGAAACGGATGTCGTGGAAAGAAGCGTCGAAGCATTTCTCAGGAGTTGCGCTCGAACTAACGCCTGCGACCGGCTTTACCCGCAAGGATGAACGCAGGCGGTTGGGGCTGTCGATCTTTTTAGAACAAGCGGGCGGGGCTAAAAAGGCCTTGCTCCAACTCCTTTTGCTCTCACTGGTCCTGGAAATTCTCGTGATCGCAGGACCCTTCTATTTGCAGCTCACCATAGATGAAGTCGTTGCACGAGGGGATGTCAACCTGCTGCTGGTGTTGGCACTCGGGTTTTCTCTTGTTGTTGCCCTCACGGTAGCTGTGACTTGGCTAAGGTCACTCATTGTCATTATCGTTCAGAATACGCTCCACTTCGCCTTCGGGGCTCGGTTATTTCGTCATCTCATTCGTCTTCCACTTTCGTTTTTCGAAAAGCGCCACATCGGTGACATCCTGTCGAGGTTCACGTCGATTGAGCCGGTACGCGATCTTATCAGTGAAGGCCTGATCCTAGCCATCATAGACGGTATCATGGTCGCATTAACGCTCGCCGTGATGTTCGCCTACAGCACGCAGTTGACGCTAATCGTTTTGGTCGTGTTCCTCTGCTATTGCCTCATCCGACTCGCTCTGTTTCGCGTCGTGCGAGACTTGAACGAGAGGGCAATACAAACGAAAGCTAGGGAAACTTCAAATTTCGTCGAAAGCTTGCGGGCGATGCAAACCGTGAAGCTATTTAATCATGAGAATGAACGCGAAAGCCAATGGTTTAATCGGTTCGCCGACGACGTGAATGCACACGCACGCCTAGAGCAGGCGAACATTCGCTTCGCAGCCGTGAATCAGTTCCTATTTGGTGCTGAGAATATTTTAATTATCTATCTGGCAGCACGCTTGGCTCTAGACAATGTGTTCAGCATCGGAATGGTTTTTGCTTTTATTGTTTATAAGCAGCTATTTATCAGCAAGGCCAATCTGCTGATCGAAAAGGCACTCGATTTTGGCATCGTCGGTTTGCATCTGGAACGATTGTCAGACATTGCTTTGACACCTCTTGAGGAAGGCCATGACGTTCCGCTTATAGTTCGGCCTATTAATGGAAGCATGGAGGTCCGGGACCTTTCATTTCGCTACTCAGAGACGGAGCGTTTTGTCCTCGAGAACGTAAACTTTGCCGTCGGTGCGGGCCAGCTCGCAGCAATTGCCGGTCCGTCTGGTTGCGGCAAAACTACTTTGATGAAAATCCTAGTGGGATTGCTGCAGCCCACAACTGGCGAGGTCCTGATTGATGGCATTCCCCTGGCCACACTCGGTGTACGGCCATATCGCGAACAGATCGCTACCGTGATGCAAGAGGACACGCTTCTCTCAGGAACGATAGGTGAGAACATTTGCTTCTTTGCCGACGCCCCAGCTGATGAGTGGATAAGAGAATGCGCCGTGATGGCCGGAGTTCATGACGACATCCTCGAGATGCCGATGGCGTACAACAGCCTAATTGGTGACATGGGAAGCTCATTATCGGGTGGCCAAAAGCAGCGGATCATCTTGGCAAGGGCGCTTTATCGTCGACCAAAGATTCTATTTCTGGACGAAGCCACAGCCCATCTCGATTCCGACAAGGAACAGCAAATTAGCCGGAATTTGCAGGCTCTAAAAATAACGCGGATTAGTATCGCTCACCGATCAGAAATAGCGGCGTCGGCAGACCTGGCGCTTCACTTCGTTGGCCCGGGCTGGGCCGCCTCCTTACCTGAGCAAGCGCGAATTATCACCCGGCGCCAGAATTAACCCCGATAGATGGCTCGCATCCTTGCCCCCGCAATCTTCTCCACTTGATGAACCGCTGACCTCGCTTGGCCCTCAGTTGTCGGGGCTGCGGGAAGCCGGTGCGATAATTCTTTTAAGTGCTAGAGCCATACGATAACATGGCTTACCCGTCGCTCCCGGTATCGGGTCCTATTGAGAGGTGAAAAATTCACATGCGCGAAATAACCAAACACGAGCAAGAAGCCGTATCAGGTGGTGTTACTAATTATTCCTCGCAGACGAAGTCCGTTTCGGTTGTGAATAGCAGTGTCTCCGTCGAGCAGGTGACCGTTCAACAAAATGGCGAGACGCTGGTGAATAAGACGCGGATTCGTCGCAGGTATCGTCGCCGTTAGCGAAAGGGCTACCCGGCGTGGCGCGCCTCCGCCGGGTAGTTTTTTCCGCTTTTAGCGCTTAGCGGACATCGACTTGAAGGCTGACCATGTCCGCTTTCGGGGGGTAAAGCGCTCTCGATTTGAAGGCCGCGTTAGGCCCCGCCGACGGTCTCCTCCAGACGATAGAGGTGTTGAAAGCATCCGGACTTTCCGCCTTCGGCGCT
>CAZUKP010000198.1:0-3786 GCA_964620915.1 uncultured Hyphomicrobium sp.
TGATAGGTGTCAAGGTAGTGCATTGGCCTATGTGCCATTGTGCTCTAGATGGATCGCTTAAAGGTCGACGTTGAAGATGCCGACTCTTTGCGATCCGAGGACGCAAGGAGATCCGCATGAAACACACTACTGACATCTCATTTTCACCCGTCTTCGTTGCAGCCTCGGCGGTATTATTGTTGGTCGTGCTTATCACGCTGCAACCGCAGACCGTTCTTTCCCAGGTCGTCCATCTGGTCGAAGTGGACGTCAAGGTCGTCGCTGCCGGCTACCGAACGAGCGAGCTTATCGACGAGGAGGTCTATAACGACAAGGACGAGGAAATTGGTGAGCTGGACGAAATTATTCTGGGCTCGGACAGCAAGGCCACCTATGCGATCCTCGAAGTGGGGGGCTTTCTCGGCCTTGGCGAGCGCCTAGTAGCCGTTCCATTCGAGAGTCTGAAAATCGACCCGGCCGGCACGAAGATCGATTTGCCCGGTGCATCCAAAAAGGCGCTCGAGGAGCTTACCGAGTTCAAGTACACGAGCTGACTCGGGGGCTTGAGCGCAGGCAAGTGATTGGATTCTCTATCGGGGTGCTTGTCATGATTAGCCGAAAGCTAGACAAGAAGGAATGGAAGTCGTTTTTGGACTTCTTGTCCAAGCACTTTCTCGGAGGCAAACGTGCCGAGGTCGAGGTTGCATCCCTCAATCTCGGCGACCAGGTGGAGGTCAATTGGCTGCCGATTGTCGGCATCGTCTATGACCACAAGGACGACATTGTCGAGGTTGCTCTCGAGGAAGTCGGAGGAGAGCACTTCGACCACATCATTCACAAACCTAGAGAAATCTATCTCGCGGAAGATGTAAGCCTGTTCATTAGTCTGGATATTATCGATGCCGATGGCAGGCACCATATCATCAAGGTGAAGGACCCTCTGATGTTGCCGCCCCGGCAGACGCGGGAATCGGCGCCGGTTAATCGATGAACCGCCGTGCCAGGCCTGTCCTAGAAACGGCAAGGGCGCGCGAGGTTGCCGGTATCTTCCATTCGCGCGCCAGATTGCGGGAAGCGGTCGATGCCTTACTCCTATCAGGCTTCGACCGTGCCGACCTCGATTTAGTGGGTGGCGTTGCCCGATTGCGCAGGGCTCTCGGCGAGGGCAAGATTCCTATCGACGAGCTGCTTAGCAAAAGAAATCCGTCTAGAAAGGTTCCAGTCGGGCGGGAAAATATCGCTCTCGTCCAGGCGATGGTCGTCGCTATCTTTGGCTTCCTCGCGGCGGCTGGCGCGGCAGCTATCGTCATCGCCACTCAACATGACGTCATGCAAGGACTGATAGCTGCAATTTTCGCTGCGACGGTAGCGTGCGCGGTCTGCGGGTATATCTTCGCTCGTCGTGTCAAACTCAGGGACGTGGCGGTGGTTGATGAGGTAGGGGCAAACCGTGAAATCATGCTGTGGGTACGCGTCGATTCTTCCGACCGGGAGGCCAGGGCGAAGGAGATACTCCTAGAACATGACGCCGAGAGCGTCCGCACGCTTGAGGTCGAGATCGCCAAGACTCCCGACGACCTGCCCTTGAGTCGATTTCGTCCCGATCCCTTCATTCCCGTACGGCTCGGCGACCTTTAATGTAAGGCGACTGGGGGCGCAGGAGACGCGACCTACGTATCGGGCCGAAAGACCGAAGAAAACTCCATCAAATTGATCGCCGTCATGGCGTCAACACTTGCTTCTCGCATACTTCTCTGAACATGCCGAAGGTTGCATCGGGGATCGGGCCCAGACAACCTTCATCAACCGAAACTGAAGATTGCCAGGTGTCCCGACTGTCCGCCAGGCGCAGAGGAGAAGGTGATGAACCTAAGATCGCTTGTGCCACTCAGAGACCGCGGCGCTGGTTTTGATGCCACTCTGTTTCCGCCCTTAGATCGTCTCTTAGAGCAGATCACACAGGCCACTGGCAACGGTATGGCCAACATCGTACCGAAGATCGACGTGGTGGAGACAGACAAGAACATCGAGATCACTGCGGAGATGCCCGGATTGTCGGAGGCTGACGTCGATATCTCACTTGTCGATAATGTTCTCACAATTCGCGGAGAGAAACGCACAGAGAGAGACGAAGACCGGGAAAACTATCACGTGACGGAGCGCTTATACGGCGCGTTCTACAGGGCAATCGAACTCCCGGCAGGCGTTGATCGCTCGAGCATCAACGCATCCATGTCTGACGGTGTCTTGCGCATTACGATTCCAAAACCAGCCGGCAGCGAAACCCAGAAGATCAGTGTTAGAAAAGGCGACAGCGCCAAGAGCGCGGGCGAAGCGGATAGGGCGGCCTGATCCCAGCCGCACTCAGAGACGTGCTTCGGCTACCCTCCTACGAAGCACGTCTCACCATAGAGCAAGGATCGGCGGCGATACACAGATGGAGCCGATACTCAAAGAGGTGATGGTGTCCCTTGATGTACTGCGGCCGACCATCTGCGATTGAAGGCCGCTACCGGCCTTGCCACTACATTCGACGGCCAAATCACAAGCCTGCTCCTCCTCTCCCACTCCCGGTGGTCGCTGGCTGGGGAGTGTGGGGGCTCGAGCAACCGGAGGCGAAAGCGAACTCTATCGAGATCTTGTATCGAAAGAATGTTCGCTGCTCTTTCACAGCGGACACTTGTTCTGCGCCGCCGAAAGAGCCTTCACTATTCCGGCTTGGGCGAACGAGAAGGGTCTGGAAGTTTCCGACATCAGCAAAGGTAAATTTGATGACCGTCAAGGCATCACGAACTAGTTTTCATCACGATGAATAGCGACGACGCCGTGATTGCTGCGGGTCACGGTAATCAGATCGCTCACGAGAAGTATAAGGACTCTGATTCATGGCGAGCATCCCTATACGAGCTCCCTCTCGGGAAAAACTTCGTGAGAAGACCGAACTCTTGTCCCCAGGCATTGAAGCCCCGGACTTCACGCTCCGCGTGACGCCAGATCAATGGCTGACGCTCAGCGACCTCTTCGGCAGGCCAATCATTCTCGCTTTCTATCCCGCCGATTGGAGCCCCGTCTGTGGGGACCAAATGACGCTCTACAACGAGGTGAGGCCGGAGTTCAAAAAATTCGGTGCCGAAATTCTAGGGCTGTCAGTCGATGGCGCGTGGTGCCACGAAGCTTTTGCCCAACGTCGTAACATCCATTTTCCACTTCTTGCCGACTTTCATCCCAAAGGTGAGGTGGCTCGGATGTATGGCGCCTACAGAGAGGAGGAGGGAGTTGCCGATCGTGCCCTCTTCGTCATAGACCGAAAGGGTATCGTCTTCTGGAGCTACCTGTCGCCCATAGCAGTCAATCCCGGCGCAGATGGCATACTAAGCGCTCTCGAGATGCTGCCAAACTGAGGAGAGTGCTTATGGCAGTGCTCCCACAAGTCTCGAGCCGAATGCACCGGTCACGCCGGTCGAGTATGGAGATGAATGCCCTGCCTGCGGCCTTGCTTTTCCCATCGTTAAGGGCACGAATGCTCGGCTGAACCATAGGAAGAGTGACTAGAACAGTGGTTATGGAAAAACAGCGCGCTCTTGTAGTTCTGATTTTGCAACACCCGGAAGAATGATCGTGCGTTCATTCTTGTCGATCGTGAGATCCTCAAAGGGGACTACCACGATGTGAGGCCCGAGACTAAGCGGTCCTACATCGACTAGAGCAAAGCTGGCCCCGCCCTCAGCCCCAATGATGATATTCTCCAAAATGCCGACAACTTCAAACCTGTCATTAAGTATTGGCTCGTGCATGAGCTTGCTTGCA
>CAZUKP010000199.1:0-3771 GCA_964620915.1 uncultured Hyphomicrobium sp.
ATCGGCACGTTTGCGTAAGGCTACCGCCTTCTCACTTCTACCATCTTTGGAGTCGTCTTCATTCGAAGCCGGTTTGCTTGCATCGACTTCCTGGTCGAGATAGGGACCAAACTGCTGACGTGCCTGCTGGGCACGCTTGAAGATCGAAAGATGGGAAACGCGCCATAGCGACGTTGCAACAACCTTCACTGCCTGCGTCTCGATTGGCCCATCCGGCAACAGTTCTGCTTCAACGGCCTTGTATAACTTGACGAATTCGGCCTCGTCTTCGCCAGGGAGCAGGGCGAGTGCTGAATACGCGCCGTGCTTCAACGCGGGGGGAGGCGGAATACGTCGCTGCGGTTTCGGCTTGTCTACAGTGGGTGGCATTTTTTGGCCCTTTCTTCGTTGGCACTCCCGGCTTGAATGTGGTTGAGGGACGCCCGCGCGGGCGCACATAGCGGCGTGGCCGCCGCCACACGGTGTTGGCGTCGGTGGACCGTCCAGTCATTGAAGCAGTCGGCTCGTCCAAAATCTGAACGAGTAGTCTTGCGAGTTCTGCCTTATCTGCCCGCCGGATCTACCGGATATTGGAAAGTGGACGGCGGAAGATTCGGGGCACCCCGATGTCAGTTAGTAAGTCGAACTATTTGTATTCTGCAGTAAGTGGTAGTCTTCAGTGAGGCACTACTAGTAAGAGATTTTCCGGGGTGCCCCGGGGAGTTCAAGTAAGTTGAACCTGGTCAACTTGTTCTCGGTGTCAGCCAATCGGCCGTTTCCCCTCCTGGGTCGGGAGGCACCTCCTTTGTCGGGAGGGACGTGCAACTGGCCGGGACCTCTTGGAGCCGTTTACAGCCGGTTCGTTCTTTGTCGGAACAAACTGAACTGCAATCCTGCCCTGATTCTCGCCGACGATCTCCTGGTCAGGAGATGTACAGCACGAATCGAGGCCGACTCAGCAGGAATATTAGAAATGTACATCTCTGCTCGCACTTGATCTAGGGCGCCTTTAAATTTGTTGTGGCGTTCAGCCCGAGTTTTATTTTTGGCCTGTAGCAGATGGTGTCTTCGCGTCACGATGCATGTCCGCTTTCAGGAGTAGAAAAGAGACCGATTACGGACCTGCCGATGGTGTCCGCTAATGACCCTTAGCAGACAAGACGCCCGTCTCCGGCCTGACAGGTAACGGGTCGGACGAGCTCTCGTGTCATCAACTTAGGGGGATGTGTGTTGTTTGAGCTCAGCCTCATCGACAGGCATGAAACGGACGCCAACCCTATCGGAATCTTGCCAAACCAGAGAACACTTTCGGCGCGGACCAGATTTTGATGAAATGACAATCAAAAACGTCTCCGGCAACTTATTCTCTTTGGTCAGCCTGAGCTTTGCGCCTTCGGCCGAAATATCCTCCAGCGCGCCGAAGCAAATGAACTTGCCGCTTTCCGACAGCAGTGCACTCAGGACACCGATCTGGCGTCTGGCTTTAGTTCTTCGTTCCATGTGGTTTCTCGACCGCTTTCCGTGTGCGATAAAAACGCATAATTCGCTCGGCCGTCGCTCGACGAAGAGCAATAAACTCAGCTTTGGCTCGATTCAGATCATCGCGAATTGGCTCGCCAACTTTTAGCCTCGCGCGATAGATCGCGTCGAGCGTCATCAACTGAAAGCCGATGGCTTTTAGAACAACAGCAACCGGACTCCCCCAGGGCCCCAAAAATAGGCGTTCGATTTCGATCGTCGATAGATTGGAAAGCCGGGCTATCGAGACAATTATTTCCTCTAGTTTCCTTTCCTTGGCAAATCCGGCCACGACCGATTCAGTAAGTCGCAGTGAACCAATCACCAGTTCAGCAGTTCGATAGTCTCTCGGCATAGCCTGCTGTTTGCTTTCCGACGCAGGCAGGTCGCGTGAAAATACTCGCTTGATTGTTTCGCTTTGCTGTGGATTTTTTGCCATCAGCCTTTGCTGAACAATTACTGACGCTCTCGAGACGAGTTCGCGGAAATGATAATCGGGAATATCATCTCTGCTCGCGACTGCTTCCGATAACCAGTCATCGTCGGCGCTTTTGTCTACAAGAATCCCAAAGCCTCGATTGGAGATTGCTGCTCCGGCGTTGTTTGCAACCACACCCAGAACCTTGTTATCACCCTCTTCAATTAATCGGTCGGTTACCCTTTCGCTGACTTGTTTGCGAACCGCAATAGCAAGGAGGTGCGCTTGACTATTGCGGTCTATGCACTCGATCAGCGTTTCGTCATTCAGAGTGTTGGATTGAGAGAGGACGGGCTCTGCAACTTCTATAGCGTCGTCCAATGCAAGGGACTGAACCGTGTGCAGTGGTGCATCGTCGAGTGGTGCCAAGCGCTGCGCAAGTTTTGCGCGAGCGGCAACCTCTACCTTTGTAATGAGAGTTTGGAAGACATCATCGTACAGCACGACCTGATCTGCGGAATAATGCCCCGTGTTCAGCAAGAATAGATTGGTTAGTTGGTGCAGCATCGCAGCGGTTTCACCCGAGCGAGCCGCGATTGCATTTTCAAGGTCGGATATCAAATTGTCAGGACGCAACGGTTGGTGCATTTGTCGCACAGCCGCTTTATTAATGACGAATACTCGCAATATCACCGCGAGACGTTAATTTATGGCTAACCAAGCCGCATTTGTCGTCTCCCAGGAAATGATTCGGCAAATCTTCACGGCTGGCCGAAAATCCAATACTCGGCATGTACCCACCAATTTCCAATTTTGTTTTGTATTTAGAACCCACGATGCCTGTCACATCGTCGTGTTGTGGGCTTTCGTCCATAGCGGAGATGTTTCTCGCTGCGGGTAAGTCGGACAAGGATGGCGAGCGGCCCAAAGGGTGACCCGGCCTCAGTGAGACACGGCCAAAGACCGCCCATTATATCGGGGGCGGTGTAGGCCGAGGCCGAAACGCGCCAGCGCGCCGATGTTTTCACGGACAATGCCGACCGCCCCCGGGGGTGACTGGCCAATAAATGGAATCTAGAATTGGAACGCAACTTTTCTTCATTCAATCATGGGGGATTTGCAAATGTTCAAAAAGCTGACGTTGGCGGCCGCTGCTCTCGCAGTGATATTTACGTATGGGATGTCTATGGAAGTGGCGAAGGCGAAAGACCGAAAATCTTGCGTCGCGCAGTGCAAGAAAACTAACGGCCCAGGCCGCGGGATGACGAAATGCGTTAATAACTGTATGGCAGCAAATTAGCCGATCCGGGGGGAGACGTCCGACGGATAAGATGGGCCGCGCTTCACCGAGGCGTGCGCCGGACAGTTCTCTCACAGGGCAGTTGAAGCTGCCATTTCAGCGCGACACTTCTGAGACGGGCGGCGTTCCCAAGGACGCCGCTCTATTTTATCAGCCATCCGACACAATTCTTGTGGCCATCCCTACGACAAAAGACAAAGCTCTAAACTGCAAAGAAACGGAGTGAAACAATGAGGACCCTATTCATTGGACTTATTTTTGCGGTCCTTGCCGCGCTGCCTGCGCGGGCAGAAAAGGTCAACGTCGACAACTTCGTGCGGGCCGAGTCGGACTACAATATCCGCGCGAACCTCGCGAAGATCAAGGTTCTGGGGGACGATATCGGCAAAATCACCCACGGGCGCGAACCGGTCACGGCGAAGAGCCAGACGGTGATCCGCTCGAACCAGGACACGCTGTATTCAATAGTGGTCCTGGATCTCTCAAAGCCTGTGAAGATTACACTGCCGGAGATTGGCGGCCGCTACATGTCGATGCATGTCATCAACCAGGATCA
>CAZUKP010000200.1:0-3763 GCA_964620915.1 uncultured Hyphomicrobium sp.
ATACAACCCAGTGGAAGGGCGGCGTTTCCGGCCCCCACCCTTCAAGAACGGTCGGGGTGATAACGACTTCATCATTCTCGATCGCCTTGCGAACCTCTTCGACTGTGGCAAATTGCGTCAGCAGCCAGTTTGGGAAATCGCCTGGCGACAAACCTTTCGCCTGATTTTCCGGTGTAACAAGTGTGTATTCGGCGAAGGTCGGGAAATAGAAAGCGGCGGCGGTCAACCCGGCTTCGTTGAAACCGTCGAGAATCTTCACGTCGGTGAAGGCAATGGTGCCTATGGCTGCGTACCTGGCAGAATATTTAAGCCCATCGCCTTTGGGCGTCTGACCGACGAACTCAAAGCCCCGTGGAACGACTACGACGGACGTGTCAATCGTGATGCCAAATTCGACCGTACGCCCATGTACGATTGACCCATCCTTCGTTTTCAACATGATCCCTGTGCAGGCTAGGGCTGGATGAGTTGCCAAGACAAACGAGATGGCAGCAACTAGTAAGGCCGTAGCCTTTCTCTTGGGGTGCATCGGTTTCTCCTCTCATTACGAGTGCCCCACAGAGGTCCCCCCCTCACGCCAGACCATTGATTTATTGCGCCACGTCGACAAGTAAAATGACCTAGATCAAGCCTTGCCGGTGCTTGTTGCAAACGTCCGCTATGGGTCACTAGCAGACATTGGTGAGCGGTTCAGCGGCGTCCGCTTTGCCACCAAGAGCGGACATTCTCAGCGTCGGTATCAACGTCCGCTATGTGCCAATAGCGGTCATGGCCAGCGATCACTGATTGCTCGGTTCTGACCCTTGTCAATGCACCGCAATCGTATGAGTTTAAGCGGGCCGCTTGGGGTCATTAGCGGCCATCGGGGAGATAGCGAACCATGTACGCTCACCTGCCGCGCTCGAGAGCGTCCAAAGTGATTGTCCTGCTTAGCATCGCAGGTTCGATGCTTGTTGCCGCAGCCGCCAAAGCGGAGCAGGCGACCCTGCAGGACATCGCCAAGGCAACGCAGGCGCTGCCGCAGATCGTCATCTACCAAGCCAAGGAAGTTGTCACGCTGGACCCTGAGAAACCGACGGTTGAGGCGGTTGCGGTCGTTGGCGACCGGATACTGGCAACCGGGTCGCTCGATGAACTCAAGGCGGCGGCTGGCAAACAGCCGTATACGGTGAACACGAAGTTCGCCGACAAGGTCATCGTCCCTGGCTTCATTGCCCAGCACGATCACCCATTGCTGGCCGCACTTACCATGACGAGCGAGATCATCTCGATCGAGGACTGGGTGCTCCCGACCGGGACATCGAAAGCCGCAAAGAACCGGTCCGAGTATCTGAAGCGCCTTGCCGATGCTGAAGCCACACTTGAGGATCCGGACGAGCCTCTCGTTTCGTGGGGCTATCACCATTTCTTCCACGGTAAACTTAAGAAAGCGGACCTCGACGCGATCAGCACGACGCGACCAATCATCGTCTGGCACCGTTCTGCCCATGAGTTCTTCCTGAACTCCGCCGCCGAAGAGGAGTACGGCGTGACGAAGGAGTGGTTCAACAAGTTACCCGACAGCACGAAGAAGCAGTCGGATTTCGACAACGCCCACTACTGGGAGCAGGGCTTCTTCGCTCTCTTACCTCCGCTTGCCCCGGCACTCGCCTCTCCCGAGCGGCTCAGGAAGGGGCTGGAGTTCGTCAAAGCCTATTATCACGCCAGTGGCGTGACGCTGGGGTGCGAGCCCGGCGGTCTCCTTTCTAAGAAACTGCAGGACGCGCAGAACGCGGTGCTAAGCGACTCTTCCTCTCCTTTCCGCTTCTATTTCATCGCCGACGGCAAATCGATTACCGCCAAATATGCGGACGAGGAAGACTATCCGGACGAGAGCGTTGCCGATGAGACCGAGAAGCTCCTGACCTGGGGCGAAGGCATGACCGCCTACCTTCCCGAGCAGGTGAAGCTCTTCGCTGACGGGGCGATTTTCTCTCAGTTGATGCAGTTGAACGACGGCTATACCGACGGGCACAAGGGCGAGTGGATCATGGATCCCGACTTTTTCGCCCGGTCGTTCCGTGTCTACTGGGACCTCGGCTACCAAATACACATCCACGTCAACGGCGATGCCGGGCTCGACATGGTCCTCGATCAGCTGGAACTCAACATGCGCCGCCACCCGCGCCCTGATCATCGCACCGTGATCGTCCATTTCGCGGTCTCAACGCCGGACCAGGTGGCGCGGATCAAGCGGCTGGGCGCGATCGTCAGCGCGAATCCCTACTATCCAGTAGCGCTCGCCGACAACTACCGCTCCAACGGTCTTGACCCCGAACGTGCCGACAACATGGCGAGAATGGCGGATGTCGAGAAGGCTGGAATCTCGTATTCGCTCCACTCCGACATGCCGATGGCTCCCGGCCAGCCGCTTTTTTTGATGTGGTCGGCTGTGAACCGCGTCACCAATGACGGCAACGTGCGCGGACCCGAGCAGCGGATCAGCCCTCTCAGCGCACTGAAGGCGGTCACGCTCGACGCGGCCTACTCGCTCCAGATGGAGAAGGACGTCGGCAGCATTGAGCCCGGCAAGTTTGCGAACTTCACGATCCTCGCCGACAATCCACTCACCATCGATCCGATGAAGATCAAGGACATTGCTATCTGGGGCACGGTCCAGGAAGGCCGTGTTCTGCCGATCAAGCGCACAGAGGCTGAGCAACACGGAAGCATCCGGCCCAACAGCAAGAATGCAGCCATTGGAGCGCCACTAAAAGCCGACTCAAACTCGCCCGTTGAGAGCCAACTTGCTGCGGCGGGGCTAGTAGAGTTGCTGAGCCGTCATCAGCACCAACATTGACCGTGCGGCGGGTCGAAGGCGAGGGTGGTGGGCCCGGGAGGGCTCGAACCTCCAACCAGACGGTTATGAGCCGCCGGCTCTAACCAATTGAGCTACGGGCCCCTGCCCGGCATTCCCGGCGACCGCCGGAATGCCGTATCAAATCTCGTCTCAAGCCACATCCTGCCAGAAATGCCCGGAATATGGGGCTGGTCAATTTTGCCTCATAGCAGAGTTTTCGCAAATTTCCGGAAGTTCATTTGCCCTTGCCGCGGGGCCGGGCAATGCTTTCTTTCCTTCAGGCCAATAAGTTGAGATCTCTTCCTATGCCTCACAGCATCTCCCGTTACGTCGCCGCCCTGCTCCTTTGCCTCTCGTCGCTCGCGCCGCAGGCCTTGGCCGCCGACCAGCCCGACAAGCGGACGATTTCGCTCACGGGGTCCGGCATCGTCAAAACCACGCCGGACATGGTGGAGATTTCGACCGGGGTGACCAGCGAGGCGCCGTCGGCGCGCGTGGCGCTCGATGAGAATACCGAGTCCATGACCAAGGTGGTCGAGAGGCTGAAAGGCGAAGGCATCGAGGCGAAGGACATTCAGACCACGAATTTCTCGGTTGGACCCGTCTATCGTCGGGAGCGAGACGGCACGGAGCCGGTGATCGTGGGCTACAGAGTCACCAACCAGGTTCGCATCACGCTTCGCGACACGGCCAAGCTTGGCGCCATCCTCGACAAGGTGGTGAGCCTCGGCGCCAACCAGATCGGCTCGATCGAATTTGGCGTTTCCGAACCCGAAGCGCTCAAGGACGAAGCCCGCAAGCTTGCGCTGAAGAACGCGACCGACAATGCCAAGCTCTATGCCGAGGCGGCCGGTGTCGGCCTTGGGCCCATTCTCAGCATCAGCGAACAGGAAAGCTCCTATCAGCCCCGCTTCGCGCCGGCCG
>CAZUKP010000201.1:0-3745 GCA_964620915.1 uncultured Hyphomicrobium sp.
GCCTCCCTGCCCGGCTGGATCGCGGACCTCGTTGATACAGAGCCGGAGACAGACCGTTCCGGACATTGCTTCCACACAATGCAAAACTTGATGGAGAACGGCCTGTCTGATGACGAGGTCAAGCTCCTAGCCGAGGCAGGGGCGTTCGCCAACAAATTTCTCGAGCGTGGGGATCTTGATTATGAGATCGCGCGGGCACGCGCTAAATGGAACGGAGAGGCACGAAGGCTGCGCGCGTTTGCGCGACAGACACCGCTCGATCCGCAATCGAATACTCCAATCGATGGCGACGCGCTCCTGAGCAGGATCTATGACTTCCTCGGCCGCTTCATCGCGTACCCATCGGATCACGCCCGCGTCGCGCATACTCTATGGATTGCCCATACGCACCTGATGGATACTTGGGATTCCACGCCTCGGCTTGCTTTTCTCTCCAAAGAGCCGGGGTCGGGCAAGACGCGAGGACTTGAGATTTCCGAATTGCTCGTTCCGCGGCCCGTCGAGGCCGTCAACGTGACGCCAGCCTATCTGTTCCGGAAAGTAGCGGACCACGCTGGGCGACCGACTATCCTCTTCGACGAAATCGACACTGTTTTCGGTCCGAAGGCTAAGGACAACGAGGAGATCAGGGGACTTCTCAACGCTGGGCATCGCAAGGGTGCCGTCGCCGGCCGCTGCGTCGTTAAAGGCGCGCGCGTCGAAACCGAGGAAATCCCAGCCTATTGCGCCGTCGCCATGGCCGGGCTTGGCAACCTTCCAGACACGATACTGTCGCGCGCTGTCACGGTGCAAATGCGCCGGCGTGCACCGGGCGAAAAGGTGGAACCCTATCGGCGGCGCCTCCATCAAATGGAAGGTGAAGAACTGAAAGGACAGCTCGCCTTGTGGGCGGACAACGTAAAGGACGATGTAATCGCCAAGTGGCCCGAGATGCCTCCCGGCGTGGAAGACCGTGATGCGGATGTGTGGGAGGCGCTTGTAGCCGTTGCCGATCAGGCGGGTGGAGAATGGCCGCGGCGTGCCCGCGAAGCGGCTGTAACGCTTGTAGCGCTCTCAAAGGAAAGCAGCCCCAGCCTCGGCATTCAGCTTTTGTCCGATCTCCGCACCATATTCGGCAACGCCGACAACATGCGCACCGAGGACATTCTTGAGAAGCTCAATGCACTGGAAGACGCTTGTTGGGGTGATCACAAGGGTAAGCCATTGGACAGCCGGGCGCTGGCTAGAATGCTCAAGCCATATGGCGTCAAGCCCAAGTCGATTCGCAAGGGGCCAGGGCCTAAGGACGTATATCGGGGATACAAGCGCGAGGATCTGCACGATCCTTGGTCCCGATATCTCCCGCCTCCCGACAAAGGCGTTACATCTGCTACAGACGCCACAAACGTTCCTGGAGAAGCCTCGTGAGCGGATTACGAGGTCTGCCAGAGTCGTTACACACCGTGTGGAAGCGATACAGGCACAGTGCTCCCATCATCAAGCATTGCGGGCATATCTGCCTGGCCGCAACGGACGTAACGCTCTTGCCAACGGTGAGCCGAGAGCCCCCCTTTGATCTCCCCAATGCCCAGAACTCGCCAATAGCCTATCTGCCGCCGCTCACTGATCCGCTTTGCTTTGAGGCGTAGGCAACGATGGCGCACGCTCCTCGCCCACCTTCAGGATCATGGCCACGCCTAATGCGAGCGGAGAAAGCGGCCGCCTACGTTGACGAAAAGTCTGTTGAAGCTTTTCGTCGCGGCATAGGTAAAATCTATCCGGCGCCGATCAAAGTTGCCGGCAAGGGAGACCGATGGCTAAAGGAAGCTCTGGATCAGGCGATCGACCGGCTGAGCGGTCGTTACGACCGAATTCAGGACGCGGCAGACGTGTTATGAAGCCCGCTGGATGGCCGCGATACATGCTTGCCAAGCGGCTCAGTGACGGCCGGACAGCTTACTATTGGAGCCCACACAAACGCGACATTACTGCTGGATGCGCAGTTCGTCGCGAGGCCCTTGGAGACGACTACGGTACTGCCATAGCCCGTGCCGAACTGCTCAACCTGCATCTCGACGCATGGCGGGATGGGCGGTGTTCGGTAAAGAGCCTGGACACCTCGCCGCGATTTGGCACCATCGCTTGGCTCTTTGAACAGTATCGGCGAAGCCATGCATTCGAGCAGCGCGTTAGCAAGCGCTCCTCTTACGAGTACGAGCGAGCGCTAAAGCGTATCGAGAATATAAAGACGAAAGATGGTCGCCACTTCGCCGAGCTTCAGGTTGCCTCGATCACACCGGCAGCCGTGGATAAGATCTACACAAAGCTTCAAATTGGCCCGCGCGGGAAGCGCGTGCGCCAGGCGAATCTCTCAATCGATATTGCGCGCAGAGCATGGGACATCGTCCATCGGTTGCGCCCAGCGGTTGTTCCATCAGAGAACCCCTGGCGAGGCGTATTGAGAGATCTGAAAAAGAGGACCAAGCCTGCTGCTAGTCGATCAGAGGCCTATGCTCTGGCCCATGCGCTCCGAGATATGGGCCAACCGCACCTAGGGGCCGCAGCACTGATTTGCTTCGAGTGGCTTCAACGGCCAGAGAATATCATCGCCGGCAAGATCACCTGGGCGGACTATCGACCCACAGATCGACCAAATATGGTTCGCATCTTTCACCACAAAACAGGAGAGATCGTATGGATGCCGCTCGAAGATTCTGATGGCCTGCTTTATCCTGAACTTGAGGAGTACCTCTCAGACTTGCCTCGCTTGGGACTGCCAATCGTCTTGACAACTGGCGCACGGGGCACTCACCGCCCCTACTCACAATTCTATGCCCGCGACCTGGTACGCCGCGCCAGAGCTCAAGCCAACCTTCCGTCGCACGTCACGCTCGATGCCTGCCGCCATGGCGGAATGACAGAACTAGGTGACGCTGAACTCACCGAGCAAGGCGTGATGACGCTATCCGGTCACAAGACGCCTGAGGCAGCGCGAGGCTACGTGAAGCGAACCGAACGGCAGCGCGAACACGCCGCTAGAAAACGCAGATCATGGGTCGATGCGAACAAAATGAGTGCGAAAGTCAGAATGGAGGGGGGTGCGAGAAGTCAGAATGGAACGAAAGACTAGAGATAACGAATTGAAATCATTGGTGACCCCGGCAGGATTCGAACCTGCGACCCTCAGATTAGGAATCTGATGCTCTATCCTGCTGAGCTACGGGGCCAAACCTCCGAAAACCTCATGGATTCGGCACCCCCCTCAATACCATAGTCAGTACGAAGGACGACAGCCCGTCGAGAACACGACATGAACCCTGGGGTAGCCCCTGTTATGAGTCCCTGCAGAATCCCCTGCACTGATCCTGTGTTTGTTCTCCTGTCGGCTGGGGCTACGATGCCGCCTAAGGTGGCCACCGATTCAGCTGCGGCTTGCTCGCTCAACTCTGACTAACACACAGCTAGAGCACGACTTAGGTGTCGGAGGGTCCCCATCTGGAGTCCCGTTCCTCCTGCACGCGATCTAAGGCGCGTCGTAAGCCCCGGCGGGGTTAATCGCCGGTCCCATGCTTGTGGTGGAGCGGTTTCGTGGTAGCGGGCGCGCGCCGGCGAGTGCTGAAATGTACATTTCATGTCGGCCCGATCGACCCAATGTGACATAGTTAGCTGATCGCCATGGTGCCGTTTCAGGGGAGCAGGCCACCACTGGCCTGCCCCATAAAGCGACACCAGTTCCTAAGTTAGAATCCGGCGCTCATTTGCCAGC
>CAZUKP010000202.1:0-3739 GCA_964620915.1 uncultured Hyphomicrobium sp.
GACATCTGGCCGCGGCCGGCGTGGTGTTTTTGTTCCTGGTCGCTGTGACGCGCGCGCTCCGCCGCGACGGTTTCTATGGCGAGCACCCTGAACCGGATTTGCTCGGCTTGCTCGATCTTGTCGCGCTTGCCACCGTGTGCGACGTGGTTCCGTTCGCGGAAGCCAATCGGGCGTTCGTGGCACAAGGTCTCAAGGTCTTGCGCCTCAGGCACAATCAAGGCCTGCGTGCGGTTGCTGATGCCGCTCGGATCGACGCCGCGCCAACCTGCTATTCGCTTGGCTTTGTGCTCGGACCGCGCATCAACGCCGGCGGCAGAGTCGGGGCGTCCGGGCTTGGCGCAAAACTTCTTGCCACCGAAGATGAGATCGAGGCACGCGCGATCGCCGCAAGACTCGAAGCGTTCAATGCCGAGCGCAAGGCCATCGAGGAGCGGATGCTGGAAGAAGCGCTTGCCTCCGCCGAGGCATTGCTCGCCTCCGATCAGAGTTTGCCTTTGCTTTTCCTTGCCGCCGAGGGCTGGCACAAAGGCCTGCTCGGCCTGGTCGCGGGCCGTGTCGCCGAGCGTTTCCGCTTGCCTACTCTCGTCGCTGCGCTCGAGCCGGACGGTTCTGCCACCGGCTCAGCCCGCTCGATTGCATCGGTCGATCTTGGCGCGGCTGTGCGCAGCGCGGTGCATGAGGAGTTGCTCCTCAAAGGCGGCGGTCACGCCATGGCCGCAGGCTTTAAGTTGGAGCGCAGCAAGCAAGATGCGTTCGTCGCCTTCCTTCGCAAGCGGCTTGAGCGTGCCGTGGTGGAAGCTGGCCGGGTGCGAACACTTGCCATTGACGGCGCGCTGTCAGCCGGCGGCGCAAGTTTGGACCTCATGGATCAGCTCGACCGGTCCGGCCCTTATGGACCGCGACACCCTGAGCCGCGTTTTGTCTTTCCGGCGCATCGGCTTTCCCGTGTCCGGATGATCAAGGGTGCACATCTCCGCTGCACGCTAAGGGCACAAGACGGCGCACGGCTTGAGGCTTGTGCTTTCCGCATTGGCGATACGCCGCTCGCCAAGCTTCTGCTCGAAAGGGAAGGGTTGCCGGTTCACGTCGCGGGACATTTGCGGCGGGACTCCTGGCAAGGACGCGAAAGCGTCGAGCTTCTGATCGAGGACGCAGCGAGCTTAGACGACCCCGAGCGCTAGTCTCGTTCTTGCTTGCCGCGAAAAAGCTTTCTATATGACGAGCCCGAGCGTCTGCGCCCCCTTCGTCTAATGGTCAGGACGCCAGGTTTTCAACCTGGAAACAGGGGTTCGATCCCCCTAGGGGGCGCCAGCGGCCCTTCGGGCCGCAGCACGCTCACAAGCGATATTCCATCGGTCTGGTAAGCGGCGGCATCGGCACTTCGCAACCCGCGACGCAGCAACGCCCAGGCTGCTTCGAGACGCGCCGGCCCTGGTCGAGAATGCCCCTATCAAGCAGATCCTCGACCAGCGCCACCTTCTCGCTCACCGGATAATTCCGCCAGATCTCCCGCTTCATCGCCTCGGGTGATCCGCCGCCATGTAGAGAGATAACCGAGTACCAGCCACCTTGATGGGAGATGGTCAGATCTTCGATCAGTCGGGCGACCTCCATGCGTTGCTGCATCGGGATGTCGGCACGCCCGCCGAGGACAGCGGTGAGCGAGGTGCGCGTCTCTGGATTGTGATCCTCATCTGGTCCAGGCAGCGCGACATCAGCCCGCCGGAGACATAATGAGTGAGCCTGTGCATGTCGTAAATCTTGGTGGCGAGCAGCAGCTTGCCAATATTGGCGAACACCGCGTCGGGCATTACGGAGCTTGCCGGGTCGCCGGTGCAGTAGACCGACGCGGCCACCCCGCAGGCATAGAAGCTCTCCGTGATGGTGATGAGATCGACCATGGCTTCACGAATGTGGCCGTGGTGTTCGGGATCGAGCCCATTCGCCTCGATCATTAGGGCGCCGGCGCCAATTAGCAGATCGCCGAAGCCAGCCCGCGCGCCGATGCAGGAATGGCGGTGATGGGTGGCGTATGATGTGGTGAGGAATCCCCCTTCCTCCGTTTCGCCCGCCAGAAATACTCTGTCATGCGGCACGAACACGTCATCGAAAATCACGACACCAGTCGACTGACCATATTTCGCCGAGAACTTCGCGGCGTCCTCGCCCGGACGTCCCGCCGGCCGGGCCACGATGGTCACGCCCGGCGCATCGACAGGTACGGCGCAGCATACCGCGAAATCGGCATCCTCTGGCGTGTGCATCCGGCAGGGCATCACCAAATATTCGTGCATGTAAGGTGCACCGGTGACGATGGCTTTCGTGCCGCGGATCACGATGCCGTCCGGCCGGCGCTCCGTGATATGGACATAGACATCGGCATTGGCCTGCAGCCCAGGCCGCTTCGCCCGGTCGCCCTTCGCATCTGTCATGGCGACGCCAAGGGTCAAATCGCGATCCTGCACCTCGTGCATGTAGTTCAGGAAGCGCTGGTGATAGTCCGTTCCATGCGCTTGATCGGTGCGTAGGGTCGACTGGAAGATGGCGTTCATGGCGTCGTGAGACAGATAGCGCTGCGCACAGCCGGAGACTCTGCAGACCAGCCGTACCGCCTCCAGCTTGTAGAGAAGGTCCGTAGACGTCTCGTTGACATGCAGCATTCGGTTGACAGTCTGGCCGCTCGTACTTTGGCGCGCCGTCATCAGGACACGATGTTCGGGCTGGTGGGCGAAGTCGTAGGTGACACCCACACCCGCAATCCCCGGCGCTAGAAGCGGTTCGTCGGCGACGCAGATGACCGGCTTCCCGTTGACGAACACGCGCGGCTTATAGGCGCGCAGCGACTCGCGATAGTCCGCGGCGGTCATCAGCATAGGGCGCCCCTTTGCAAACTGTTTTGCAATTCTGAACATTGTTATATTAAGTTGTCAATCATTCGAATTTCTGATGGAAAAAAGGGAATATCATGCAGCGGCGCGAAGGACGACGGGAAGCGGTGAGCGAGCACAAGCGCGGCCTTATCCTGAAGGCGGCCCGCGAAGTGTTCGAGGCTGAAGGGCTGGAAGGGGCGAGCCTGCGCTCCATTGCTGCACATGCCGGCTATACGCCTGCGGCGCTGTACTTCTATTTCGACTCAAAGGAAGCGATCTATGCCGATGTGCTGCAAACCTCTCTTGCCGCGCTGGCTCGCGCCGTGGATGAGGCTGTCGCCAAAGCCCGAAGTGCAGAGATGCGCCTGCGTGGGGCAGCAATGGCATTCTTTCGTTTCTATGCTGAGAACCCGCGCGATCTGGATCTCGGTTTTTACCTATTTCGCGGCGGCATGAAGCCGGCGGGCCTTGGCCGCGAGCGCGACGAGGCACTGAACACGGCGCTCGAGACAGCCCTGCGGCCGGTGGCCGATGCGGCCGAAGCGCTTGGTGCAACAAGGGCTAACGCCAAGCTTCTCATGGTCGATGTTTTTGCGCATGCCGCAGGGCTTCTCCTGCTCTTGCATACCAGCCGCATCCGCATGTTCGGGGCATCTGCGCCAGCGTGCATGGAACGTTATGTGAGCGGCAGAATTGCCGAGCTTCGGAAGGCCTAAGTCGTGCGGACTATCGATGCGCAATCATGACTGAACTCTCCACTTCGGACGTCACTTACCACTTGCCGGTGTTCGGCATCGACGCCCAGGGTTCCTGCTTCGGCTTCGGCTTGCCCTTCTGCAACAGCTCGATCGAAATGTTGTCGGGCGAAC
>CAZUKP010000203.1:0-3725 GCA_964620915.1 uncultured Hyphomicrobium sp.
CGTCGGCGTCATAGAATGTGATCTGCTGGGACTTGATCGACACGATCGCCATGATGGGTTCGCCAGCATCTCGTGGCGCCGTCGCCTCCGCAGAGTTCTTCGCCCCGACTTCGGGGGGCACTGCCGTCAGTGTGGCAATCGCCGCGATCGCTACGATGGCGGGAAGTCCGAAACGTCGAATTGTTGGTTGCATCATCGAAACTCAATCTACCTTTCAATGCCCCCTCGTTTGATGCCAGCCCCAGGTTGCCTCAATCAAGTATCAAATTACTTTATCTGGGCCGACTGCCCGGACCCGGACCGCGATGTGCTCTTGGGGACACGCGTTTGCGGGCTGAGGCGCGGATCAGCACGTCCCCTTCTGACCCGAAGCGGACGACGTGGGGCACGGAGGGGTGACGTTAATTGAAGCCCGCGGCGAGGCGACCTATTTGCCCGACAGCGGCAACACGGAGCCGGTGTCATTGCCGGTTGCGTTTGATGTGGTGGGGTGAGGGGGCTCGCTTGAGCAAAGGCCCTTGTCTGAGTCTGCTTATGACCAAAAGCGATCAAATGGGGTTCAGAACGTGACGGCCAGCTTGGCCTTGCCCGCAATGTCGGGGGTGGCCTCCGTCAGTCCGAAGAGCACACCGAACTGTAACTCCATCTTTGGCCCTGGCTTAGACTCCCGCCCGCCTATCACGTGATCGGCGGCGTCGACATCGAAGACGAGGTAAGCGACCGGCCCGATACGATGTTCCTGGAAATCAATCCCGGGTGGATCACCGATGTCAGGGATCGAACCATAGCCTTCGACACCAACACCGATATTGTCCGTGATATCTGCTTTGACTTGCCACGAGTAGGAGGATTCGATCCCAGGTTTGTTGGGGTTCCACTCCTTTTTGAACAACGGGTTGAGAGTAACGTTCAGCCCTTCACCGAGGGCAACGCTCATGAGGGAACCAAACGTCAACACATCGCGCGCGCCGCTCTGGATGCCGGTGTCATAGCGCGTGAACCAGGCCAGCCCTAGTGGCCCGTTCTGCGGTTCTAGAAGCACGAATTGAACCAAAGGTCCCCCGGAGTGGACTTCAAAACTCTCCCCCACGACCTGTTCGTAGTTCAGCTCGATGCCGGCTTTGAACCAGTTGGAGAAACCGTAACTGTACTCGGTCTTATAGCTCTGACGGATAAGATCGGAGTTGACGGGAAATCCATTTTGCCAAGCCATCTCAAGAACGATATCGCTCTCGCCCTCGTGCACCTCAGGACTCTTAACATTGAACGTTCCCGCGGCAGCGTGGCCTGCACATGCCATGCTCGCGAACAGCACAAGCCCAAATCTTAGTGTCCTCTTGCTCAAAGGCATCGTCGGTTACCAATTCAAATGGTTGCCTCAAGCGATTGGCACCCCAATCCAGCGGGGGGGGGTGCCTGCGACCATGCGTCAAGCACGACTGATAAATTCGCACCATCCTGCATGAGACTAATGGATCCGACGCGTGGGTGTGTGCCCCGGTCGCACTACATCACACCGAATCGTATTTCGCGTTGCACGCGAGTCCGTCGAAGGTCGCGTTTGTTGTGGCGGGGTGAGGGCGGGCCTGAGCTTGCGCCATCAGCCGGTCTGATCCGCGGCTGTCAGACGCGCGTTCGCGAGGTCCTCGACCTTGGCCATATCATCGTCCGAACCAAACGCCTCGCGCGGCAGGAGAATGCCTGCACGCGGTCCGGTCCACAGGACGATCCCATCGCCTTCGGCCAACTTTGTAACGGCGCAGATTGCGGGCCATTGAATGACACCGGAGGCACTCGGCCCGGTCCATTCAATGCTTGTGTCGCCGATGACGTAGGTCAACTGCGCGCCCGCTTGGCCAGATCGCCGGAACATCAGCGGATAGACGACGTAGTGAAACAAAAGCCTTATGGCAGCCAGCGCCAGCGGAAGCACAATCACCACCAGCGCAAGCGGCTCGAGGGCTGCGGGCTGAGTGAGCCGGCTGAAGTCCACCCGGCCATCGTCCGACACGGTCAGGAACACTGCAGCCAGGAGGAGCAAAGACCCGAAGAGGATCCACTGCCAGAGTGGCCGACTCCGACGCTGCTGGATGGCGCGCAGCAGCAGGCGCATATGATCAAGGCTGTAGGTGTAACTGGCAGTGATCGGAGTGGACATCCTGGCGTCTCCTGCGCGGTCAACGAGCGATGCCGTCCTTAGGCCGCCTTGAGAGACGCCATGTCGATGGAGAAGCGATACCTCACATCGGATTTGAGCAGCCTGTCATAGGCCTCGTTGACCTTCTGGATGGGGATGACTTCGACATCGGCGGTGATGTTGTGCTCCCCGCAAAAGTCGAGCATCTCCTGGGTTTCGGCGAGGCCGCCGATCAGTGACCCGGACAGGCTACGACGGCGCATCAGCAGGGCGAAGGCCGAGACCGCCAGAGGCTTTTCGGGTGCGCCGACGAGCGTGAGGTTGCCGTCGCGCCGGAGCAGGTTGAGGTAGGTATTGATGTCGTGATCGGCGGAGACCGTATCGAGAATGAAGTCGAAGCTGCCAGCGTGTTTTTGCATCTCATCCGCGTTACGAGAGACGACGACTTCATCTGCACCCAGTTCGAGCGCCGCTTCCTTTTTGCCGGGCGACGTGGTGAAGAGGACAACGTGCGCTCCGAATGCGTGAGAAAACTTCACGCCCATGTGGCCAAGTCCGCCGAGGCCGACGACGCCAACCTTTTGGCCCTTGGTGACGCCCCAGCGGCGCATCGGCGAGTAGGTCGTGATCCCGGCGCAGAGAAGTGGTGCGGTTCCGGCGAGATCGAGGTTTTCGGGGATGCGCAAAACAAAATGTTCATCGACGACGATGCTGTCGGAGTAGCCGCCAAAGGTGACGCCGCCCAGATGCTTGTCGGGTGAGTTGTAAGTGAAGGTCGGGTTCGGGCAGAATTGCTCAAGGCCCGCCTCGCAGTTCGGGCAGGTATGGTCAGAGTCAACCAGGCAGCCGACCCCGACGTGATCGCCAGGCTTGAACTTGCTGACCGCCGGGCCGACCTTGGTAACCTTGCCAACGATCTCGTGCCCAGGGACGCAGGGGTAGACCGTGGGCATAAATTCGCCCCACTCGTTGCGGACCTGATGCAGATCGGAGTGGCAGATGCCGCAAAAGAGAATCTCGATCTGCACGTCGCGTTCGGTCGTATTGCGCCGCATGATCGTGTCGGTGGTGAGTGGCGATGTCTCACTGGCAGCCGAGTAAGCTTTTGCGGTGTATGCGTTGTGCATGCGCTTGTCCTCGATTGGTTTTGTTTTCGAAGATACTCTCGACGAGTCAAATAAGCCTTCTGAGGCCGGCTGACTATTGCGCGGCCTCAGGCTCGATGGGCTCCTGCCGCTTGCGCGCGCCAAGACCAGCGATCCAGCGGCTAATCACGTAGAACGTCGGGGTGAACAGAAGCCCGAACACGGTGACGCCGATCATTCCGGCAAACACGGCGGTGCCCAGAGCTTGCCGCAGTTCCGCACCCGCGCCCGTCGCCCAGACGAGGGGGACGACGCCAAAAATAAACGCAAGCGACGTCATTAGGATCGGCCGCAGTCGCAGGTGCGCGGCCTCTACGGCGGCCGCCCAGCGGTCGCGTCCTCTGTCCTCAAGCTGCTTGGCGAATTCCACGATCAGGATCGCGTTCTTGGCCGCAAGCCCGATCAGCACGATGAAGCCCACCTGGGTCAGGATGTTGTTGTCC
>CAZUKP010000204.1:0-3707 GCA_964620915.1 uncultured Hyphomicrobium sp.
CGGGCAAGCATCGCCGAAGCCGCTACGCCAGCCCGGGTGCGGGGTCTGCTTGCGGTGTTGTTGGTGGCCGTGTTCCTTCTGCTGCAGCTGTGGCCACGTAGCGCGCCGGCGCCAGACGATCTCACGACCTGGCGGGATGACGGACGCCTCCACGTGTTTGTTCACCCCGACTGCCCCCACTGCCACGAGGCGCAGACCTTCCTGCGCACGCGGCCGGAGATCGACGTTGCCGTTCATGACGTCTCAACGCAGGCGGGATGGACTCTCTACCGCGAGGCCGCCACTGCGCTTCGTATTGCAGACGGCGGGCTCGGCGTTCCGCTGTTCGTGTTCGGTGATCGCTTTATTATCGGCTTCGACCGGCCAGACACGACCGGAGCGGCGCTTCTGGCGCTCGTCGGAGCAGAGGGTGACACCGCCCCCGACATGCCGTCGCGCATCGATCTGCAAATCTTTGGGGAGATCGATCCGGGACATTACTCTCTGCTAGCGTTGACAGTCGTCATGGGACTCGCCGACGGCTTCAACCCCTGCGCTATGTGGGTGCTCATCTATCTCATCTCTCTGATCGCCGGTTTGAGAGATCGCGCCAAGATATGGTGGCTGGTGGGGACGTTCGTGCTGACCTCGGGCATTCTCTACTTCTTGCTTATGACAGCGTGGCTCAACATGTTTCTGGTGGTCGGCTATGTGCGGCCTCTGACGGAACTGGTCGCGCTCGCTGCCATCGGCTTCGGCATCAGTCATCTTTACGAACTCGCGTGGACACGTGGCGCAATCGAGTGCGAAGTGGGCGACATTGAGCAGCGCCAGCGCACCATGGCGCGCATACGCGATGTGGTCGCAGCCCCCATAGGTGTTGGCAGCCTTCTCTTGATTGTCGGGCTTGCCTTCGCCGTGAACGCTATCGAATTCATCTGTTCCGCGGTGCTGCCTGCCATTTACACCCACGTGCTCGCACTGAGCGACGTGACCACGGCCGGTTACTACGCATATATCACGCTCTACGTGGTGTTCTTCATGCTGGATGATCTGATTATCTTCGGTCTGGCGGCATTCGCCGTCCAAAGAATCATCAACTCACGCTATGCGGTGTTGAGCAGGCTCGTGGGGGGCGTGGTCCTGATCGCCCTTGGCGTATGGATGCTGGCGCGGTAGGGCAAAGAAGGTTTTAGGAGGTCGAAACTAAAGTTTTGTCGCGAAATGCTAGTCTGGAATCCCGGCTTTGGGTCAAACACGGATGTGAGGCTGGTTAGGCGCCCATGTCCGTTTGGTGCCATGAGCGGCCATGCGGCCGTTAGCAGGTCACATAGGAGTTTCGTGCCTACTGCGCCTCGACCGGTCCGATCAGCGGCGTCTTGACCGGCTTGGCCACGCCAAAGAATACCACGATGGTATGCGCGGAAAACCGGGTGGACTGAGCCTCGGCCGGGACCTCGCTGAACCCCGCCTTTGTGTCGTTCCATGCGTTGCCCACCCAGGTATTTCCGGCGGGATCGATCGCGATGGGCGCAATGATCTGCAGACCGCCGATATAGCCCGCGGACGGGGTGATCGGGTCGCCGGTCTTCAGCCCCGGCGGGCAGTTTTCGGTACGCACGCCGCAGAGCTGGGTGACGGAATGGCTGGTGGAACTCGCGACCCAGACATTGTCGTTGCCGTCGATGGCAACGCCCCACGGCCCGGTGATCGCACCGCCGGCGTTATAAGGACCGTGAACCGTGCCGTCGGGGGTGATCATCGAGATGTCGCCGCCAGGGTATTCGCTGACGATATCCCAGAGATTGATCCACATGTTGGCTGCGATGTCGTCCGCAGACATCGTGCCCCTGCGTGCCTCGAGCTTGGCCGTGATCGCCTGCTTGACAAGGTCCAGCTTTTCCCGCGTGTCCGGATGCCCGACGAGGTTGCCGACCCAGGCGTTGCCCTGGCTGTCGATTACAATGGCATGGGGACTGAAGCCGACCTTGATCTCCTCGGCGTCGGCGGGATTGCTGGCCGGAAACCGGGTGACGGTGTCGGTGCCACTGTTGGTGATCCAGATCCGGTCCTGCTGGTCGATGGCGATGCCGAAGGGTGACTTGACCTGCAGCGTGCCATCGACGGGCTTGCCGTCCACAGTCCGGCCCAAGATCCGGCCTTTCGATGGATCGCCTCCGGGAATATGGACGATCTGGCTGTTGCCGTTGTCGACTGTCCAGACATCTCCGTTCGGGGCGACCAAAACTCCCTGCATCTGCCCGAGCTTGCCGTCGAAGTTGTAACCGGTGTCTGGCGACAGCGGCTTGCCGGTCTTGCGGTCCAGCACAGAAATCGTGCTTCCAAGCAGGTTGGTGAGCCAGACCTTGTCATCAGCCGAAAAGGCGACGCCCCAGCCGGGGCTGTCGAGCCCGCCACCTCGAAAGCCCGTGACCATTGGCGAAAGCGGCTTGCCGTTTGGCGCGAATTTCCCGCTACCACCGCCGAACTGATGGAAGATCGTCGTCTGCGAGCCGACCAGCCAATTGTTGTTGGTCCAGAAATTACCTTCGACGTCGATGGCAGCACCGCCCACCCCGTAGAATCCGCCACCGGCATAGACCAGCGACAGGGTCCATGCGCTGGGGGCATCGAAGAGATAGGGTATGAGCGCCACGTCGCGGTACCGCTTGCCGTCCGGGACCGGATAGAAGGCGTCCAGCAGGCCGAAGATTTTCTCCGTATTGTGCCAAGGATGGCGGGCGATGTTCTGGGCCGCCTGTAATGTGTCGGTGGGCGCCGTCCCGCCCGGGGGCGTGGCCGCATCGAAGAGCTTGTCGCAGGCGTTCTGCATCGCCGTCACACAAGCCGATAGCAATAGACCCAACGTATTGAATTTCGCCAGTGTCGTGGTCCGTGGGGCGTTCAGCGGGTCCACGATGACCGGCCCGAGGCCACCCGTTTCGAGATCCACGAGGTTCGGCACGTTGCCCGCGGCGATCCGCAAGCCCAGTGCGTTCCCGCTCAGGGCGCTGCCGTTCAGAAACTGCGCTCCCGTCCATGCGGAGGCCACGGTGGTCAACTCGTTGATCGTCACGCGCTCCGGAACCTTCGTCCCCACCGTGGCCATCAACGTGGTGGCCGGGTTCGGTCCCTTGCCGGATGCCGTCTTCGCTTCTCCTCCCTTGGCGATGAGGTACAGCACGCCGGTGTCATCTGTTTCGCCGGCTAATGGCAGACTGTATCGGCCGTCGTCGTCCGACTTCGCCTCCGCAAGCTTCCGGGGCGCACCCTGTCCGGCCAGCCATGCGGTCACTTCCGCCCCGGCAATCGGAGCACCGCCCACCTCGACACGTCCCTCGACAAGGTCTTCGCCGGACGCGGAGTCTGCGCCGCATACGATCGCGACGGCTAGAATGGCGTATTTCGCTGACTGCAGCAGGGGCGATGTCAAAATCTTCTCTCCTCACAAGAGCTGCCGATGGCGATTGTTGCGTGGCAATCTGTACCAAATCGCGCGAGGCGACAAACGCATTCGGTTCATCGAGGCGCTGGCGCCGACGGTATCCCAATGCAGATTGGCACGGGGATCCCGGCAAACACAAAGCCATGCGCGCGGGTGCGCCGCGTCCCTGTCGGTTACGAAGAGAGAAGCCTTCGCGGAGCACACGCAGGCCCGCCCTTCGTCTGCTTTGGGTCATGAGCTGCCGTCGTGTGGTGGCTTGGCCACGTCGCTTTGCGCCTGAAAG
>CAZUKP010000205.1:0-3698 GCA_964620915.1 uncultured Hyphomicrobium sp.
CAATCCTGACGATTCCGCCCGTGCACTCATCGAAACGTTGCATGCATGCACCAAACCAGCACACTTGCTGACCAAGTGCCATGCTTGGGCTGGTTGGCGCATGCCACGGCTAAGTCCGGAACCGGCTCTGTTCGATAATGAAGCGCAGTATGCGTGCACTCATACTGCATGCATCCTCGTTCGTTTCGTTCGTTCGGCCACGTTTTTTCCCAGTTCGAACAAGCCATTCCACGTTCGTCCCGGATCGTTTCAAGGTAAGATGGCCCTGGCACTGCGTCACGCATGCTCGCAGGCATCTTTGCATGTATATCGCTAGTATTTACTCTTGCAGCACGCAAATACGCGTCTCGCGCGCCGTCACACGGAGGTGAATGTGTCCCACCGCTTCCAATGTGTGGAGTTCTCGGTTGATCGTGGACTTGGAAACGCTTCGTAGCTCTGCGAGCCTCCTCTGGGAGGTTACGATCTCCTTCTTGGGCGTGACCTCGACGCCTTCGAGTACGAGCCCTGTCGGGCGCTCAGTCAGGTCCTGGAGAAAGCCGAGGAGATCGCTTTCTCCATGGGCTGGAATCGATGGTCCACGAACACGACCGCTACGATCAAACACGTACGATCCTGATGAAACCGGCCGGTCCAACGTCGTCGTTGTCGGCACAGTTGTTGACGCTCTCAAGTCTGTGAGAACTGCAGGGAGCACGCTCGCAATAGCATCGATAACGGGCCAAGCCGCAAGGTAGAGCAAGCGCGGGTCTGACACTTGCGTTGCGCCCAAACGTTCCATGGCAGCTGCGGGTATCACGAAAATTGCGCTGACGAGCAACGTTCCGAGCCAAAAGAATGTAAACGCCGCTTGAGCGATGCGCGAAACCGGCCAAAGCTTCATCATAAATACTGGGGCTGCGGACTTCCCAAGAACAATGCAGATGCCAATACCCAAGATCCAGAGGCCGTAGGCGTCGAGCCCCCAAATCAGGCTATCGTCCGAACGCGAATACAGTTGGCCAAATACCCGCGCGCTCCAGAGCGTCACGCCTGACGTTGCAACCAAGAACGGAATGGTCAAAATCAACCCGAGCCAGAACATGTTGGTGTCATGACGCCTGATCAGTGAGTCATCCGAACGAGCGGGCCCGCAACACGGTACCGCCAACACCCCCTTTGATGAGATGTCGCTAGATCCCCAATGGCAATGCTCATGGCAGGTCGCCTGGCTCAGACGCAGTCGCCGCGATATCCCCAGCACGCCGGAGTTCCGTGCATAGCCACCTGATGTCGTCGGGATTGAGTAGTGCGTAGATGCCCAGAAGTTCCCACCTGTTGGTGTTGCGCGCCCGTCCCTCGAATCCCAAGCGGACGACGTATCCGCGACCGCTCCGAACAAGTTCAAGTCGCACGGCGCGAAAGTCATGCACCCGGCGGCGAGCGAGTAACGAGTCATGTCCGAGTCTCTTCATTGTCATAGTCAGGTATCCAACACATGCTTGATGGTGAGGCCCTGAGCCGAGGGCATAGGACGACCAGCCCCGGC
Source organism: uncultured Hyphomicrobium sp. (assembly GCA_964620915.1). GTDB lineage: Bacteria > Pseudomonadota > Alphaproteobacteria > Rhizobiales > Hyphomicrobiaceae > Hyphomicrobium_A. Next base: position 1,529 of record CAZUKP010000205.1, read on the forward strand.
AGCTTGGCCAGGGTTGGTCCTCCCGGTGCGTTTAGACCGTGCCGTCATGCTCGACGGAGCCGGCCCCTCGCCTTCGGGTCCCGTCGTCGCGAAGCTCCCGCGACGGGATCGGTGGCGACTTAACGGCGATAGAGCAAATCGCCGACGGCCCCGCTTCCACCTTTCGGACTGCGGTTAGGGTATGGCCGTGCCCCGTGGCACCCCCGTTTGTCCAACGCGCCACCGTCTGTCGACCGTCCGCGCCGGACAACGCAACCACTCAGATTCCGTGTTTGTCGTCACGAGCCGCTATGGCTTCAGCGATCCAGCGATCAACCTCACGCGTGCGCCAGGCGACGCGGCGAGGCCCAATGCGGACCGGCCGGGGAAAAAGACCCTTAGAAATCCAATTGTAGACTGAGGACCGCTTGCTTGCGGTGCGCCGAAGCACTGTTTCGAGCGGTTCAAGCGCGTCTTTGTTTGCGTCGACAGCGCTCGTAGAAGCATCTGGCATTGGCGTACCCTCTGTGGCATGGACCCCTCAAGTTGCAACGAGGTCCGAGTGCGTACAGAGTTAGCTCACCATATTTGCAAAATCTCACGTAAGACTTTGCAAGGCGACAAGGCTCTATCGATCGAACATCAGGGATCTGACAAGGGTGCCAAGAAGCTGCGGGATCGCCTCAGGGTCAGCACCTTCGGAAGCGTCCAGCGCATGCTGGTACTCGCGCGCGAATGGGCAGTCAGCGCCCATCGTGCGTTCATGCCAGCTACGTACGGTGGTTGCCTTTGTGGTCGTGTCGGCCTTGCCCCCGGGTGGTCTGAAGCCGGCCTTGTTCAGCGCATTTGCGACCGCGTCATAGGCTTGCTGATTGTTATATTTTCCCGATTCGATAAGGCGTTTCGCGGCTGCGGCCGCGAAGCCACGAATCGACAACCGCATCCTATCATCAGGGCTATCTGGCACGCGGTGACCGCTATCAATGACACTATCGGGTGGGGACACCAGCCTACCAAGGCGGCCTTCTAGAACATTCTGCAGATCCGCCAACACGAGCTGCAGCGGCGTTGGCAGACCGCCAAATTGGCTTATTCCAAAGCCAACGAGCAGATCGTCCATGTGACTAAGAGCTAAAATAGCGAACTGCAGGGCATCTCGTTGATTGGGGTGATCGATGGCTAGATATTGCGCATCAATTTGCTTGAGAGTTGCGATCAATCGCGCCGCGGGATCTGCCACCTTCTTTAGTCTGGCGTGCGACGCCTTGTTGATTTGAATGACTTCATCGTTTTCGAAGGAGGGCGCGCCAACAAGAAGCCGGAGATCCCTGAAAAGAATGACCGCATAGCGTCGCCACTCTTCGGGCAACGTTGGATCCATGCCCAGCCGACGCATGTCCGCTTCAGCATCTGCCAGAAGCTTCTTGGCGATTTCGGATTCTGCCATACGCATTGTCCTTCGTGCGTCGACGCTAGAAGTGATCATCCGATTCCCATCGCCTGTCGAGCTAACAGGCGTGGGCAGGCGTAAACATCGGCTGTGACAGTAAGGAGGGCGCGCGGGACAGCTTTGCGTTGTGGCCTACGCTAAGGCGAGGCGATGCCCGAGCTGAGTCCAAATGGAACCCCAGCGGAACCCCGGAACGAATCTGTTCCGTCAGACAATCTAATAACTTTCTGATTTCATTGGTGACCCCGGCAGGATTCGAACCTGCGACCCTCAGATTAGGAATCCCCGGGGCTGTCAACAAATTCAACGGCATTCTGACTGTTCGCGCCGTGTTCACGGCAAAAGGAATCGAATGCTTAGATGTCTAGTCAGAATTGGTCGCCTCTAGGCCTTGTCGCAAGGCTCAGTTCTGACGAACGCCATTGCAGCGTTGATGACCTAGCAACAGTACAAACGCGCGCGGGCCGCAGATCCAGCCGGTGAGCAGTGCGCCCGCATTCCTCAATCGGCTATAGGCCCCCGGCTCCAGAAGCGATCTTGCCGCCAGCGGCCGGTCTGCCCTACGCTCCGCTTCGGCCAGCCCTAACGCTGGCTGAGCAGTGCCGGATTCTAACTTAGAAACTGGTATCGCTCAGAGGGGCAGGCCACCTCGGCGAGGGTCTGGGCGAGGCCGTCCTTACGGCAAAGCTCGGCGATGCTCTCCTCGCCGCGCAGGCCCTCCAGCACGATGCGGATCTTCTC
>CAZUKP010000206.1:0-3684 GCA_964620915.1 uncultured Hyphomicrobium sp.
CAATGAAGCCTTGCACCGTCCGGTCCAGTTCGGCGATCGCCCGCCGCAACCGCACGTTCTCCGGCGTCGGCACCCACAGCGGAAATTTGACAACCCGCCGGAGCCGCTCAGTCATCAGGTCGAAGGCAAGCTTCAGCGTGTCGCTGAAGCGCTCGCGGTCGCCGTCATCATCGAGGTCGAACAGCGTCTTCAGCGCGATCCTGCTGGTCAAAGCTTCGAATTCGAAATTGATCCGAACCGATTTTCCCGGAGACCAGGATTGGAGCATGGCTTCGGTCAGGTCCGCCATGGCAGCCGCATAGGACCGCACCCGGGTCTTTTGAAAAGCCGGCTGCACGACTTTGCGCTGACCTTGCCAATAAGGTCCCTCGCTTGTCACGAGCCCATTGCCGAGCGCGGGCGTGAAGGCGCGTGCGCCGAAGTGCTTGATGTAATGTTTTGCGTCGGTGACAAGCACTTGCTCGATCAGCTCTGGCTTGCTTGCCAGAAAGATCCGTTTCGGACCGACGCGAAAGCTCGCAAGCGGGCCATACGACCTCGCCGTCTCGAGCAGAAAGTCCAACAGCCCCGCCCCGCCGAAGTGACGGACATGGCCGCCGATCAGCGTCCCCTTTGGGCCGGGTGGTAGCCCTGAATAGAGCGTTTTGCCGGCTATCGTGTCCATAGGGTCGGGTAAACCAGCGTCGTTTTGCAAAGTAACGGTATAAGCGCGATCCTACCGGCCGCTGCTTCGGAAACTATTTGTACTTGCCCGAGCTGGGAAGCAATCATGCTCTTTACCTATCCTTTCGGAAACTAAGCTTGCTAAATGGGGTGCCAAGCCCCATATAAGTCATACGCCCCAATGACGGGCGCGGGCGGCAAGGCTTTCGCGCCGGTTACGAGCACGTCTCTTTCCCGAAATCTCAGACGCCAAGTGGCTTTGAAGGGCCAAAAGGCCCGTAGATCAAATTTTTTTCGGGAAATTCGGGCGTGGCTAAGGCGCCAAGCAATCGAAGGCTCACAGCAGGGTGGCGTCCTTGCGCTCAAGCGGGACGTCGCAATTGGCCTTCGAAATTTCCGAAGGATTCAAGACGATGACGAGTATCAATTACAACGCTGAAGCAGAGCTTTTCCCCGCACGACGCAGATCCTCGACCAGAGGGCCGATCGGGTACAAGCGCTTCAAGTCAGCCGCCGAAGCGATCCGGTTTGCGGTGGAGGAACTTCCGCCGGACCTGCTTCGTGGCACCTATCTGGAAGTCGACGAGGAACGTTTCGATGGGCACAGTATTCGCCGCCTCTACGAGGGCGATGCTTTCCCGCTGAAACGGCAGCAGAGCTAATGATGAAGAATCGTGTTTCCGCCGCGCGGCGCAATGCCGAGTCGTTGTTGAATCAAACGATGAGACGCGACTCCGATCTTAAGCAGGAGCAGCAGCGCGAATACGAAGCGATGGTCTCCAAGACGGCCAAGCTGCGCGAGCTGCGTCTGGCCAAAGAGGCGGCCGAAAAGAAACTTGAAGAGCAGGCCTCGCCGCCCAAGCAGCCTGCCAAGGCGCGGCAGCGCAAGCCGCGGCGGTCGAAGCAAACTTAGCCCAGAGAGACGAAGATGGCATTCAAGCCGAACTACAATCGGGAGCGCGCGGAGCGTAACCGGGCCAAGGCGCAAAAGAAGCAGGAAAAGCTGAAGCGTCTCGAAGAAGAGACGGCCAAGCGCAAGGCCGCGCGTGGGGATGCGCCCGGCGCCGAGGACACCGGACCGGACGCCTAGGCGAACAGACCCATGGGTAAGAAATCGCAAACTCGCCCGAATGGCTTTGTGCTGTTCGACGTCCTCTATGAGGACGGCACGCAAACCTCGAACCGGAGGGTTCCCGCCGCCCAACTCGGCGGCCTCGACGGCGATGCGCCGGCCCGTGCCTTTGTCGAGGCGCAGGATCGGGAGATCGGCGCGGTCTCCGGCAGGCCCCGCGGGCGCATCAAGTCCATTGGCCGCTCGCGCGCGGCGACCAATAAGGGCGCGCCGGCCGAAGCCAGACGCGCCCTTCGCAATCGGTCGCTCGATCGCTAAAGTCCATCTCTCGCGCTAGCCTTCGTCGCCGGCGCCGTCGTCACCATCATCATCATCATCATCGTCGTCATCGTCGTCCGCGTCTTCGTTCTCAGCGAGCTGAACCGTGGCGGTCGTGTCCGCGGCCTGGGCGGCTTCATCGTTGCACGCGTAGGTGGTCGATGAGCCGGTGCTCAAGCCAAACATCAGAGCAACGGCGAACAGCAAGGCAACAACCAATTTCGTCATCTTTAGTCCCCTCTTGCTACTGCCCATTCACGGGCGCCAAGACTATAGCGCCACGCGAAGCAAGGGCCTATGGCACATTAAGCAATGCACAAAGGAAGATTTGGTTCCAGGGACTGCCAGCGCCGTTTGACTGTCAGGCGGACTTGAGAGAGGCCATGTCGATCGAGAAGCGGTACTTTACATCGGACTTGAGCAATCTCTCATAGGCTTCGTTGACCTTCTGGATCGGGATCACTTCGACGTCCGCGGTAATGTCGTGCTCTCCGCAGAAATCGAGCATCTCCTGGGTCTCGGCAATGCCGCCGATGAGAGAACCCGACAGACTGCGGCGCCCAACGAGCAGATTGAAGGCGGCGACGGGAAGCGGCTTCTCGGGCGCACCGACCAGCGTGAGGTTGCCGTCGCGCTTGAGCAGCGCGAGATACGCATTGATGTCGTGTTGCGCCGAGACCGTGTCCAGAATGAAGTCGAAGCTTCCGGCGTGACTCTTCATCTCGTCTTCGTTGCGCGAGACCACCACCTCGTCGGCGCCGAGACGTCGCGCGTCGTCAGTTTTGCCGGGCGAGGTGGTGAACACGACCACATGAGCGCCGAGCGCATGCGCGAACTTCACGCCCATATGGCCGAGGCCGCCAAGACCGACCACGCCCACTTTCTGCCCCTTGCCGACGCCCCAATGGCGCATCGGCGAATAGGTGGTGATGCCGGCGCACAGCAGCGGCGCCGTTCCAGCGAGATCGAGATTCTCCGGCACGGCCAACACGAACCGTTCATCGACTACGATACTCTCCGAGTAGCCGCCAAAAGTGACGCCGCCGAGATGCTTGTCGGGGCTGTTGTAGGTGAACGTCGCGTCGGGACAAAACTGCTCGAAGCCCTCCTTGCAGTTCGGGCAGGTGTGGTCGGAGTCGACCAGGCAGCCGACCGCGGCGAGGTCGCCGGGCTTGAAGTTCTCGACCGCTTCGCCGACTTTGGTGACGCGTCCGACGATTTCGTGGCCTGGCACGCACGGATAGACCGTCGGCATGAACTCCCCCCACTCGTTGCGGACCTGATGCAGGTCGGAGTGGCAGATGCCGCAGAACAGAATTTCGATCTGTACGTCGCGGTCGAGCGGATTGCGCCGCGGAACGGTGTCGGGCGCGAGCGGTGCGGTCTTGCTGGCGGCGGAGTAGGCTTTGGCGGTGTAGGCGTTTTTCACGGACGATCTCCTCGGCTTGCTTGCCTTTCTTGTGTCCCGCAACAGTTAATGCCCAAAGTTCAGAGACGTTACGGGCGGCACAGCCCATGTTGCAAGATCTCATCGGCGAGCGCGTCGGCCACCAAACCGTTGGCATAGGTATCGAGGTGGACCCAGCTCACCAGATGTTGCCGCTCTTGGTCGAGCAGGCCGATAATATCAA
>CAZUKP010000207.1:0-3670 GCA_964620915.1 uncultured Hyphomicrobium sp.
CGATCCAGAATGCGAATCTTGGCCGAATTCTTGCCGGCCACGGTGTTCAGACGACAGCTACTTAGAGTAAAGGCTTTCGCGTGACCTTGAACCGTTATCTCTCGGTCGAAATGGAACATCAGGGCCGCGCGACCTTGAAGTCTTCGAACGCGAATGTCGCGGCTGTGTTCTTGGCTGCGTTTGCGACCACGCCCACGAGTTGACCGTCGCGCGGCGGCTCGCCGCTTTTTTTTCGCACCTCGACGCCGTTAATGAACATTGTGGCCTCGCTACCCTTGGTGGTTACCAGAAGCTAGTTTACGGCTCCAGCGTAACTTTTGATCGCGTCACTTCTAAACCATTCATTTTTGTCGCTTCCCCCGAACACGACCGCCTGCTTAGAAAAGGGATACACAAGGAAATAGTGAGCGTTCTTTAGGTCAGAGTACCAAAACGCAAGTCCGACATTGGCGCCGGCGGGATCGCGGACTGTCTTAACTTTTACGCAAATGTCTGCATCGTCGTACCGATTCTCCTCGTTAACAAGCCATATCGAATCGCTGCCCGGAATGTCGACAACCATCCTTCCGTCTAAGAACTTTGGCGAAATGTCGTTGTTGGCAACGTGGGTTATCCAATGAGCATTCGGACCATCAAACTTGTCAACGAAAAGGAGCTTCGAGCTTTCGCACCCCGGGGTGACCTCTGAAACTGACACCAGCTCCATTAACAAGACGCCCAGTTCGTGCCTGAACAACCAAGATGTTCCCCCAATGATGGCAATTACAGCTGCGACTGCGATAGGTATGTGCCGGTAGCGAATTGCCCCGATTTTCTTTTTTGGTACTTCCTGAACTTTTGAAGGCTCCGGAGGGGGAGGCGGTTCAGGCGCGGGCTCGGGCTTCTGCGTCGGAGTTTCCGGAACCTCCTTCACTTTGGCTCTGGCCGCCCTAGGCTTCTTGCCGCGACGTGCGAGATAGGCTTGAAGAGCTTCCTCCCGCGTGGGCACGGGCTTGCCGGGTCGCCAATCGCCAAGCCCTATTCGCGGCCAGCAAACTTCACCGGTGCTGAATGCCTTGTCCGGAGCGGCAATTTCAACGAGGTCAAAATCGTTGATGAAATAACAGATATTAGGGCCGAAACTATAGCGGGCCTTGCCATCCTTGAAATCGATTAGCGGAGCGCGAAACACGTGCGGAGTGACAGTTTTCTCGCCATTCTCGGCGAGCGAGAGGCCGTAGTCCAGGAAAAGCATGACGAACTCTATTTCGGACGGTGCCGACGGCAAGTCGAGTTCGAGAACGGCGAAACCGCTCAGTCGTAGTTCCGGATCTTCGTAAATCTCTGTCAAAGCCAACTCCAATGCAAAGCGTGAGTAGGATACCGCTCGCGCACAATGACCGCAAAGACTGCAGTATAGCCATGGTAGAGGTTTTAGCCCAACACGGCGACAGTGTGGAGCTAGAATGCCGGAGCAAGCCCGGCCTGTCGAACGCCGGCGAGCGACGCGCTTCGGATCTTGTCAATCGCAGTCTTTAATAACCCGACGTGAGGCAACGTTTCGCTTTCCCTGAGCCTCGGCTTCGGCAAAGTTTTGCCGCCCTCCCTGACCCTTGGCGGGGAGCCCAGACCGGCCTGCGCCCCGGTCGCCTCCTGCTCAGCAGCCTTTGCGAAGCCATTTCGAGGATTCGGCATAGTCTTCGCGAATTCCGTTGCCATTGTAGTACATAAAACCAAGATTACTCTGGGCTCTCGCGAACCCCTGGTCAGCGACCTTGCGGTACCACTGCTCCGCCCGGATTCCGCTGCCATTATGGTACATGACACCAAGATGCTGCGCTCAGTAGTCATCGGCTTTGAGCTAACGCCTCTACCCGTTTCTGCGCGACAAGGTCTCCCCGCTCGGCCGCTTTAACATACCACTTCATCGCTTCGGTATAATTCTGATCGACGCCTTGGCCCTTAGCGTACATGTCGCCAAGAAGAAGCTGTGACCGAGCGACCCCCTGTTGAGCAGCCTTACGATACCACTTCATCGCTTCGGCAGGGTCTTTGCGCACTCCGTAGCCAAAGTGATACATAACAGCCAGATTGTGTTGCGCTAGCGAGAGTCCCTGCTCAGCTGCTTTGCGATACCATCTTGCAGCTTCGGCATAGTCCTGTGGAACGCCTTCGCCATTCGCATACGCCCAACCACGCTTGACCTGGACGCTAGCATCGCCTGACCCCGCTGCCCTGTTGCGAAACGGGTCACTCACATTGGAAGGGTTTAGAGACCAACGGTACAATGTTGATGGCGTTTGACCCTTGGACGGCCCCGTCATGTCCGGTTCTAAACGTGCTTCGTCTTTAGACGTTTCCTTGGAGACCGAATCGCCAACGCGCTTTGCATTGGTCTGTTGCTGCCCGATTAGGTATCCACCCACCAAAAGCAGCAGCGTGGTGGCGATAGCCCCACCCCAAACAAAGCCTTTTTTAACCCTATGCTGGCGGGTTGATCTGATTCGGCCGCCAGCTAGAACGTATCGGAATAGCCAACCCAAGCCGTAGGCGAAAAACGCAGGAAGTAATAAAATGAAAAGCGTCCAATAGTCCTCAGGAGCCTTACCTGTTTCAGCGGCGACGGACCCAAAGATGAATAACCAAAAGCTAAGCCAAAGGAGACCAAGTCCAGCACAAACCCAATAAAGTGCCCGACCCAAGCGGTAGGCGATCCCGGTGGGCTGTCCAGCGCCTCGGGCCTCGGTGGAGCTACTTGGAGCTGCTTTGTCGGCCTCGACCTTTTGTGGCGCAGCAGCAGCTTTGAGCGCGTGGTCGTGCGCCTCGCCTTTGAGGTAATCTTCCTTGGCGGCTTCCGCCGCAGTCACATTGGTGTCATCGATGATCTGCTCGGTGGCACCGAGTGGACGCTCAGGAGGGGGGGACGGTTCAGGCGCCCGCTCAGGCTTCTGCACTGGAGCGACAGCGTCCTCTTTCACTTTGGCTTTGTCCGCTCGAGGCTTCTTACCGTGACGTGCGAGATGCGCTTGAAGGACTTCCTCTCGCGTTGGCACGGGTTTGCCCGGTCGCCAATCGCCGAGGCCGATTCGCGGCCAGTAGACTTCTCCGGTGCTAAATTGTTTATCTGGAGCGGCGATCTCAACGAGATCAAAATCATCGATGAAGTAACAAATATTCGGACCGATACTATAGCGGGCCTTGCCGTCTTTGAAATCGACTAGCGGAGAGCGAAACACGTGCGGTGTAAGCGTCTTCTCGCCGTCCTCGGCGAGAGACAGGCTGTACTCCGGGAAAAGCACGACGAATTCGACTTCAGACGGTGCCGATGACAAATCGAGCTCAAGGACGGCAAAACCGCTCGATCGTAGTCCCGGATCTTCGTAAATCGCTGTCAAAAGCCGACCCTATGCCTGTGCAAAGCGCCGTTAAGATACCGCTTGAGCGCGATTGCCGGCGAAAATACAGTATATATATTTAGTTACACTGTGTAGGCCGTCTGTTGCAAAGCACCGCCCTGGTTCCGAAATCCCCATCCGGCGGGGCTGGCCGCGCCTTTGGCGTTCTCGCCGGCTTCGCGTAAGTCTTCTTCGTATTGGGCTTTGCTCTCACTGGCTTGGCAGACTTTTTCTGGCGGAGTTGCTCCTTCTCGGCCCTCTTGCGCGCTTCCTCTTCTGCCTTCTCCTTCTCGGCC
>CAZUKP010000208.1:0-3670 GCA_964620915.1 uncultured Hyphomicrobium sp.
ACCGGCGCCTGGCTGGGCGGGCGAAATTTTCGCGCGCAGACGCGTTCGTTGAACGTGCGCGGATTGTCGAGGTTGGGCCAATAGCCCAAATGCCGCCGGAACTCGAGCTTCTCGTAGAGACGCGGCCCGACGACGCTGCGATACGCAATTTTCGCCTGCGATTTTAGCCTCTCGATGCGCATCTCAAGGACGCCCGTTGTCCGGCGGCGAACTCAATTCGCTTTGCCGGAGTGTTAAGATACCGTAGCGCCGATAGAAATCGCGAACGCGATCATCAACTAACAGGCCGGAGTGGATCTGGGCCAATCTCACGCCTGTGTAGTTGTTTCCTTCCAGGAAGACCGGACCCTTGTCGGTGAGGATGATGTCCCAGCCGACATAGTTTATGAAAGGAAATTGCCGCATCAGCTTGAGCGACGCATCCTTGGCAATGTTCCAGTCCGGAAGCATCTCTCCCTGAATTTGCGTGCCGCTGTCGGGATGCTGCGAATGGCTCTTCGGCGCGCGCGGGGCCAAGGCATCATGCTCAACCGCGACATCCAGCATTCCAGTCTCCGGATTTACGTCCGCCGCGAGGCCCCCCTGCCCGAAATTGTCTACGCCTCCCGAACGCTGGCTGCCCAAGCGCAAGACCGCTCTAGCGACAAAAGGCTCGCCGTCACGACCCCGCATGCAGATGACGCGTACAGTGTTGGTTGTGCCCGGATAGATGTCGCGGCAGAAATCACACTGCTTGATAAACTCGCATAGCAGGAATTCGTCACGTTGGGCGAAACGGCGGTAGAAATCCGGGAGGCTCATCGCCTTTCCGCACCAGTGCACGGCACCCCGCCGCAGTTCAAGTAAACCGAAATCGTTGCCGCCGCCGCCCCGCGCCGGCTTTAGCACAAGCGGACGTGGTTCTTCGGACCGATTGTCGGCAATCGCCTCCCAGTCGTCGCAGAGCACGGCGCACTGACGATTGCTGGCGTAGAGATAGTTCGCCGGAACCGCGACAAAATGGCCGGCGAGGGCCGCGAACAGCAGCTTGTCCTCCAGTAACTCGCGCGCGGGTTTTGGATTGATGAAGCGGCTGAATTGTCTCTGGATATCCGATAGATACGTCCCGGACAGAATGTTCTTGCGGCCATACAGATAGACGCGGTCCGCAACAAAGCCGTGCTGGAACCCGAAGAGGATGTCGCCCGCTGGAAATGACGGGACGCAGGCAAGCACCTCTTTGGCATAGGAATGCACAATAAACAGAAGCCGCACGAGCCGTTTAAGACGGCTGCCCGGCAACGCGTAAAACATCTCCAGGAATGACACTGGACGCTCCCGCGCATCAACAAGAGCCCAGATCGGCGGCGATCCGGTCTTGTTTCTTCCCACACTCTTATTCGCCGCCAAATCCCGGCTTGACCAGACGCGACCCCGCCTCACCAGGCCGAGACCTGCCTCTTGCGAAACGGGCTAGGCCTCAACTGAGAAATCAACGCGGCAGCTTCTCGTTTCCTGAGGTACTTCAGTCCCTTAAAGCCAGCTGAATTGCGTGTTCCCAGGATTTCAAGGCGGCAGTGGGACAATTTGCACCGAGGCACTGTCTGGCTGATTCGCCAAGTTTCCGTGCCAATGTTGCGTCTTCTGCCAATCGAGTCATTTGCGCCGTTAGGGCGACGGGGTCGTCCACCGGCACTACCAACCCCGTGCTGCCGTCGGAAACAAGCTCTTGCGGCCCAGGCGAGGCATCGCTGACAATGCACGGTAATCCGCAGGACATCGCCTCTAGAAGAGCGTTCGGGGTGCCCTCATGGCGTGACACCAGAACGAACATTTGCGCGCTCCTGAGCCAAGGATAGGGGTCAGGTTGTATTCCAAGCCAGTCGACGCGATCGTCTATGCCAAGCTCCATTGCCAGGCCCCGCAGCATTCCTGCCTCGGGCCCATTGCCCATGATCGCCAGTCGCCAATCCGTATGTTTCTTCACGAAAAGCGCGAAGGCCCTCAGCAAGACATCATGCGCCTTTTGGCGATGCAGACGCCCAATGGAAAGAATCGTGGGGGCATTCAAGGGTGCTTTCTCGAAGCGGGAGGGCCGAGACCTTGGGTTCGATACGAAGCACAACCTGTTGGCTGGAACATAAGCCCCAAGCGCCGTGAGTGCTCCGCGGCTATTCGCGGTTACGACGTCGGTCCAACGATATACAAGCCAGCGCAACGCGTTCCATACAGGCCCGAAGCGCTGACGTTCCGGATCATTACGCTCGCAGGCCACGACGCGAATCCTTAGGCCAAGAGCGGCGATCACTGCCAGCACCGCGGTGGGCATGACAAAGGCGAGGACCACCTGTGACGCAGACTCACGCAGGGCCTTGCGCAGACGTCTCACTCGATCGAGATTCGCAACCAGCGCGCCGATGAGGCTGTGCGATTGTCCGAGGCTCGACAGAGCAATGCGGTTGACTCCCGCAGGCAGGTGAAAAAAGTCGTGATGCGGCTCTGCGAGCGTTATAACTGTAACTCTGCGTCCGGATCTCATCCACGCCTCAGCGAGCTGAACCAGAACACGTTGCGCTCCGCCGCTGCCAAGATCACTGATTACGAGCGTAACGTCGTGGGCGCTTGCCGAGGAAGCGGCGGTGGGTTTAGCTCCGCTCTTTGTAATGTTGGGGTAAGGCGTGCGCAGGTGCGTTAACTCCATGCAGGAAAGTCCGAGGCCGGAAAATTTCATGACGGCGGCGATTTTCGACTAGCCACGCCTGGATTCCTTTGACACCGAGGTACTGAGGGAGCTGGGCGACCGGCTTATTCATGTGGTCCGAAATGGATGCAGCGGATCGACTTTTACCAACTCTGCGATTGGCGCGCACCCAAAAATTGATATAGCTTTTGGCTGAATCCTTCTGCACTGGCGCCGGTCGAGCTAGCTGCATACGTGCGACCTTACTAATATCCAATACACCCCGACGGTTAGCCACTGCGCGAGACCGTGCGTGGCTCGAGACCCCGGTAAATGTCTGCGACTACTTTGGCGTGATGGTCGGAGCTATATCCTCTTAGGGCGTATGCGCGTGCGCGCTCGGCCAGGGCGCGCGCATCATCGGGGTTGGCCAAGAGTTGCATGACGGCGATCTCGAAAGCTTTCACGTTGTCAGGTTCGACTAGGAGGCCCGTCTCGCAATGCGTAACTATCTCCGTGTGCCCACCCTCCGCCGCAGCGACGACGGGTGTGCCGACAATCATGCTCTCGACGAGAGTCCTGCCGTAGGGCTCGCCGACCGCCGGCGCAAGCACCACATCGCAAGATGCCATCCAAGATGCGATCGGGTCGCGAAACCCCATTATTGGACAAATTTTTTCTAGCTTCATGTCGGCAATAAGAGCATCAACTTTCATCCTGTCGCGAGGATCGCCGAACATAGGGCACGCCAGGAAAGCAACATGCTTTCTCAGCCTAGCCGCCACGTTAACAAAAATATCAGGACGCTTAGACGGAATGAAATTTGAGAAATAACCGACCACACGCGTTTGAGTCGGAAGATTGAGAGCTTCGAGAAGTGCCGTCCGCGCGAGGTGTCTATTGGGCGCCGGGAAGCTCGTATTGAACGGATTTGTCACCACCTTTGCGCGTCTCCTCATAGCGCTGGAGAGTTTTTCCTTACAAAAATGCGAAACGGTCAGCACTTCATTC
>CAZUKP010000209.1:0-3567 GCA_964620915.1 uncultured Hyphomicrobium sp.
GTGACGGTCAGCGCGCCGATGGTGGCGCCAGCGTCGTTCTCCGTGACTTCGGGGAGTGGTGTGTCGAGCGTAATCGCGGTGGGAGGCTCGTTGGGGTCTTTGTAGACGACGGAGTAGCTGCCGCCCTCGATCGTGACGGTCGCATCGTCGAATTCGAGAACTTCAACGCGGCTGAGCCAATTGCGATCGCCGCTTGCGTCCGTGACGCTAATTGTGCCCCACCAGCCAAGCGCTATGCTGTAGTCATCAACGTTGCCCGAATAAACGACGGTGTCGTTACCTGTTCCGCCATCGACAAAGTCCGCGCCTGCACCGGGATGGATCGTATCGTTGCCTCCGCCGGTTGCGATGAAATCGCTTTGATTTGTTCCGAAGATTTCGTCATCGCTGTTCAACCAACGCGTTGAGGTGAACCAGGCCATTTTTGATGTGCTCCCAAATAAGAATCACAATGGTTCATGCGGTCCAAAACAGCGCCTTAGTCATTTTTGCGGTTAATTGGCGCTCTTTATGTTTGGCGGGAAACAACGAAAAGAATTCAACGAGATCGAACTGAGTCCTTACGTGCTACCGCATCATGCATTCGCAGGCCGCGAGCGTACCGCCACAATAATTCTGCTCATGTCGACTGTGCTATAGGACTTATGTAGAACAACAGCTGACTTAGTAGTTGACTTATTCGGTGGGGCGAGAGGACTGATAACGCCCCCAAATAGTGCGTCCAAGTCAGCCCATCCGCGGCTTCCAGGGCTTTTAGAGTTATTGAGACAAAAAACTCATATTTATTATTTCAAATGCAGCTCTTGGTCCCGATTACTTATAAAAGCAGTCGGTACGACTGCGCCTTTCACATAAACAAACCACTGCCGAGCACCAGCAATCCACGCGGACAGGAAAAAGGTCACGCCGGCTCCATGGGCCACCGCGCGTTCGCCTCGGCCGAAAGAACTTGGTTCGCAACTAAGTTTGAGAGGTGTTTGGTATGCTGAAGTTGATTGGAAACGCTTCGGTCTATTTCAATTGAGTGCGAGTTCGAGACGAGCGCCGGAGGATGGGGCCGCGCGCGCCGTGCCCCGCGGCGCGAGATTCAAAACGAACTGACGCGCGAGATGAACCAATAAGATGATATCACGCCAATCGCATACGCCGCAGCAACGCGCGTGGGCGCGAGCGGGAGTGTGACCAGCTTGAAGACCAACTTCAAGGCGACGAGAACGACGGCAATAAACATCAACTGCCCGGCCTCAACCCCCACGTTGAACATCAACAGCGCAAGGGGCACGTCGTTTTGCGGCAGTCCAATCTCCTGCAGAGCACCAGCGAAACCAAATCCATGCAAGAGCCCAAAGGCAAACGCGATCACCCAGGGGTAGGATTCCGACAAGCGCCTTTCACCCGGCTTCGACTTGGCAAGCTCGCTGGCGACAAAGACAATGCTCAGCGCGATCGTTGCCTCAACCGGCGCCGGCGACAGGCTGAAATAGCCAAGCGTGGCGCCGGCGAGTGTGATGCTATGGGCCACCGTGAATGCCGTTACCGTCTTTACCAGCATCCACACATCGCGAATGAGGAGCATCAGCGCGAGAACAAACAGGAGATGGTCGAAGCCGCTCAGGATGTGATCGACGCCGAGACCAAAATAAGTTGCAGAAACCTCCCACTTCGATTGTACGCCTGACGCGGCGACGTCGGGCACTTCGGGCGTCAACCGAGCGATTTGCGTACTGCCCCCCAAGTAGGTGATCCGCACCAGAGCGTCGGTCAGCGACGTGCGCAAGCCGTCGACCGAAATCGTACGGCCCTTTATGCCTCCGGTGCACCCCGCAATCCATCGCTCGATATAGGCGGCGTTCTCGATACTCGCGATGGGCTCGCCCTTGGGCCTGCAGTTCTCAGGAAGCCGAACGTTGAGCCCGAGCTTATAATCGCCGCGCGCCGGCACTTTCCACACAATGGCAAACACGTCCGGTGCGCTCTCGCGCAGTTCAAGATAGGCCGGGCGCAATTCGTGCGCGTCGCCGCTGCCTACGCCGAGGATCAAGACAACGAGGCTCAGAGAGATTGCCCGCCACATCACTGCGCCGCCTTTGCCGATCCTGATTTCTCCGGCAGCGGCTCGACCGAAACGTCGTAGCGCTTCAACAATTCCGTGAAGCGCTCATCTTCCAGTTTCTTGCGCCGCGCGCCGACCCATTCGCGTTTCACGGCATCGCGGATTTCGCTCATTTCGGGCAGGCGACCGGGCTTGCGCTCCTTCACCCGCACCACGTGCAAACCGAACGTGGACTTCACCGGTCCCGTCCATGGCCCGACGGGAACATCTTGTAGAGCCGTCGCGAACTCTGGCCCGAACGTCTGAGCGACGATCGCCTGGCTGGCCGGTCCCAGTGCGGACGGCAACAAGGTTGGATCACCAAGGCTCGTGGGATCAGCTTCGCGACCTTGCGCGTTGAGGGCCTCAACAATCGAAGCCGCGTCCGCTTCCATGGTCTCACCCCGCCGCTCTGGATTGAGAAAAACCTGCTCGAAGGTGGTCTGGGGCGCGATCTCGAACTTGCCGGCGTTC
The DNA here is from genome assembly GCA_964620915.1 of uncultured Hyphomicrobium sp. Classification (GTDB taxonomy): domain Bacteria; phylum Pseudomonadota; class Alphaproteobacteria; order Rhizobiales; family Hyphomicrobiaceae; genus Hyphomicrobium_A. Next base: position 2,567 of record CAZUKP010000209.1, read on the forward strand.
GCCTCAAGATAAGCGCTTAGCTCGGCCTCCGTCGGCGCGAGCGCTGCGGCCGCCGCATCATTGAGAAATTCCATCTTTTGGCGCATCCGCCGGCGAATGACGGTGTCATTCTTCTCAAGCCCCAACGCAAGAGCCTCGCGATAGAAGATCTCCTCCTTCACGTAGTCGTCGACGAGACCTTTGAGTTCTTGCGGCGTTGGCGGGCGCTGCCACGTCTTAACGAACAACCCGGCCAACTGCTCGATGCGCGCTTGCGTGACAAATATCTTGTCGGGCTCTGGCGCAGCCGATCGATTGAGCGCGTGATAGACCGCGAACACGATCAGGCCGAGCACCAGGAAATGGACCAGCGGCTCCTTAACCAGACGTCTCAGCATAATGACCTTGTCGGCTGCACCTTATTTGGCCGGAGTGTACCAAATCGGTGACGTGTAGGCGCGATCCTGCAAGGTCATGACGGTACCCGGCAGCGGCTGCGTTCCGTAGAACTTGGCATCGTAGGCTGTCCACCTCGGCTTTGGAATCTCAAGAACGCGACCGTAGTAGAAAGCTGGCTCTGCGGGATCGAAGTCCGGATCGGACCAGACTGCAATCAGTTCCGGCGCACCAATCGTGTTCGTCCAAGTCGCGTTCTTAACGTCCACGGTGTTCCCGACGGCGGGCACTTTACCATCAGGGCCTGGCGTCCGATCACCCGACCAAGCGACGTCATAGATCTTCTCGTGCAGTTCGCCGTTCGCATCAAGCCATCCCTTGATGATTTGGTAGCGGTCGAGATTGGCGCCGATCGGATCTTTGAGGGCCGCGACAAGAAACGTTGGCGGCTTGCCGTCCGGCGCAGGACCAAGATCGCCGCCCATCGGCACACCTTTGGTGTAGCCGGTATGGGCCGGTAGCCGATTTTCGGTATCACTCGGCTGGAAGTCCCAGCCCCCGAAGAAACGCACCGCCATGCGGGGGCCGGTCGTGGCATAGGTTTCCTTGCGCTGCATGGCGTCCCA
>CAZUKP010000210.1:0-3506 GCA_964620915.1 uncultured Hyphomicrobium sp.
GTGGCGTAGCTGTCCGTGCCAACCATGACCATTGCCGTGCCGTCAGGTTTCTCTTCCACCACGGAGCACTTTCCGGTTTCAGTGTCGTTCCCCTGTTAAAACTCGGCAGCTAATGCGGGCGTCGCAACAGTCAGCGAGGGGTCTTACACTCATCGTGGTTCCTTGGTTCTATCCCCCGACACTTGATTGGGTTCTTGGCCAAACTGTGACTGTGCCTTTGTTGCCCTACCGGCTTGTGCAACCAACTCCGGATACGCGGCACGAAGGACGCGTGCTATTGATCGTCGGCGGCAGTGAGCCTGGCTTACCGCGCGTTTGATCGCTCCCTAGCCTATCAGGAGGTCCGCATGGTAGAAGAATTTGTTCGTTGAATCTTCCGAGAAAGAGCAATGTGTGGCATTGCGGGCCTTGTTGACCTGAAAAGACGCTTCGAACCCGATGCGTTGCGCAACATCGCGTCGGGCATGGCTAACACCCTTCGGCATCGCGGACCCGACGATGAGGGAGTTTGGACCGATCCAGAAGCAGGTATTGCGCTCGGCCATACGCGGCTTGCCATCATCGATTTGAGTCTGGCGGGATCGCAGCCGATGGTCTCGAGCTGCGGCCGGTTCGTTCTCAGCTATAACGGTGAGGTTTACAATGCTCCCGAACTTCGCGCCGAGCTTGAGGCGGCGGGGCGCAAATTCCATGGTCATTCCGACACTGAGGTTATGGTGGAAGGCTTTGCCGTGTGGGGAGTGCGGCCCACCGTGGAGCGGCTGATTGGGATGTTCGCATTTGCCACGTGGGATCGGTCCCAAAGGGCGCTAACGCTGGGGCGCGACCGGCTTGGCATCAAGCCGCTCTATTGGGGCCACGTCGACGGCAATGTCGTATTCGCCTCAGAATTAAAGGCGCTCAGGACAGTACCTAGATGGCGCGGCGAGATCGACCCTGATGCTCTTTCGGCGTTTCTTCGTTACAGCTACGTGCCCGCGCCGGCGAGCATTTACCGCGGCATCAGGAAGCTCATGCCCGGCAACTTGCTCGAATGCGGGGAAGACGGCTCGCTCAGACACGAGACATACTGGTCACTATCGGACGTAGCCATACGCGGCCTTGCCACCCCTACCGATGTTTCCGACGAAGCGACGATGGAGATGCTAGAAGCCCTGCTGAGCGATGCAGTACGCCGACGCATGGTTGCCGACGTGCCGCTCGGCGTCCTTCTCTCCGGTGGCGTAGACTCGTCCACTATCGCAGCACTCATGCGCGCCAGCGGTGCGCAGCATATTCGCACGTTTTCGATCGGGTTTCGTGAATCGACCTATGACGAGGCAGCTCATGCTAAGCAGGTTGCCGCTCATTTGGACACGGAGCACACAGAACTCTATGTGACGCCAGTGGAGGCCTGCGCCGCCATTCCCAAACTTCAGGAGATCTACGACGAGCCCTTCGCCGATTCCTCCCAAATCCCAACTTATCTCGTGTCGGAGATGACACGGCGGCACGTCACTGTTGCGTTGTCAGGTGATGGCGGAGATGAAGTCTTCGCCGGCTACAACAGATATGGACAGGGCCAGGCGCTGGCAAAAATGGTTCGCAGGCTGCCGAGGACGATACGGCAAGCAATGGCGGCCGCAATGACAGGGATCAAGCCTGCAAGCTGGGATTCTTTGGCAGCCATCCTGCCGAGGCCAATGCGTCCGCGCTTGATGGGGGATAAGATCCAAAAATTGGCTCGCGTGCTGCCGGAGGACTCGATTGGATTCTATAAGCACCTCGTCACGCAGTGGTCGGAGGCGTCATCTCTGGTAAGGGATGCCTCCGTGCCAGACGAGAGCCTCTACGCGAATGCCGTCCGAAAGCGTTTTCCCGACGATGTGTCGTGGATGCAATATCTCGATACGATCACATATTTACCGGACGATATTTTGACCAAAGTGGATCGCGCTAGCATGGCGGTCGCGCTTGAAGTGCGGGTTCCGTTTTTGGATCACCGGGTCGTCGAGTTGTCGTGGCAGCTGCCGCAGCGCCACAAATTGCGCGGAGGCACGGGCAAATGGCTATTGCGGCAGATTGCCTATAAATATGTGCCGAAGGAACTGTTGGAGCGTCCAAAAATGGGATTTGCCATACCGCTCGAGCAATGGTTGCGGGGACCACTGAACGAATGGGCGGAAGATTTGATTAGCTCACTGATCAGAAATGGAGCCGGAACCCTCGATGGAGGCCCGATCGCGGAGAAGTGGGCCGAGCATCTATCCGGCGTGCGCAACTGGCAGTATTTTCTCTGGAATGTATTGATGTACGAAGCTTGGAGGAGTTCGAATGCGACGGCACTGTTGCGCGGTCAACGTCTCGCCCTGGCGTAACCGTCGAACCGGCTAGGGAAAAATCTCGTTGCAGCGTCCAGGCGGCCCGTGTTGATAACTCCACGCCATGCGCGATTTCTACGAAATTTGTGGCCGAGAGCGGAGAAATGGGTGTCTCTAACGCGCTGTGCTCAGGCCGGTAATCTCCGCGGGCAGTTTACCCCTCAGCAAGCCAGAATAGAGCCGCGAATAGTTTGTGGCACAGCGCTCGATCTTGAAATATTGCTCTACACGTTTGCGTCCCGCCATCCCCATGCTTTGTCGCGATCGGTCATCAAGCGCAAGCTTCAGGATTGCGCTACCGAGCGCGTCGGTGTCGCGGGGCGGGATAACGAGGCCCGTGACGCCATCGACGACGGCCTCCGAATTGCCGCCGACATCGGTCACCACCATGGGCAGACTCGCCGCCATACCCTCGAGAACGGAGTTCGCGAAACCCTCCTCATGAGAGGCAAGGATGCCGATATCAGCGCCGGCGAGTAGTGCCGAAACGTCCGTCCGCGCGCCGAGAAACTTAACATTGTCCTCTATGCTGAGATCTCGCGCCTGCTGCTTTAGCGCAGCACCGATCCCGTCATCCCTTCCTACACAAAGCAGTGACCATCCACGCGGCAAGGCTTCGGCTATACGCCCGAGGGCGGCAAGCAGATCGGCGTGACCTTTATAAGGGATGAGATTGGCGACAGTTATCAGCAGCTTACCATGGCGTTCCCTTGGAAGTACGAAGGACCCCGTATCGATCCCATTGTAAATGAGTGCGACGCGTTCAGGAGAACAGTGCTCATCCTCGACCAGCTCGCGAACGATGCAGCGTGCATTGCCGAGTATCGCCGTCATATATCGGTGGAGACATAACTCGGCTCTGCGGAACGAAGGATACGCAGCTTGATAGTCGTTCACGCTGCGGCGGCTCATGATGCGGACCGGAACGCGTGCGAGGAGCGCCAAAGGGGCACTGATCAAATAGGCAATCGGCAGAAAGAAATGCACAATTTGCGGACGCATACGGAACATCAACCACAGAAGCTTCAGGCCTGACAGGGCTAGCTTCAGCCCACGCACGGCGAGCCACCCCTGTCCCGAAACGATGGGAAAGGGCGCCGAAATGACCGACACGCCCGCTTGCCGAACTTGACTTGCCTGCTGCCC